>CAYWNP010000076.1:0-12759 GCA_964459675.1 uncultured Akkermansia sp.
GACGGAGTGAAACGTTTTTTTCTTTGAATCTCTGTGTCTCAGCCTGCCGCGCCGTCTAGTCCGCCGTAGCGTATTCGCGAAGGTGGAAGCCGTATCCGCGAAGGCGGGTGCCCTTCCTGACCGCCGTAGCCTTGGCGGAGGCTGGTTGTGGTTAAAATCCACAAAATTATACGAAGAACCAATTATTTGATAATGTCCAAATGTTCGTGATGCTAAGTTGTTCTGAAAAATCAGGAGCTTGACTAGAAACGACTATTTTGAGAATGTTTTTCGCGAAGAGCGCTATTGGGGTGCTTGCACGGAAAGCCCCGCCGTCAGGCGGGAGCGATGAGCGTAACCGATAGAGCGTCACTCCGTCCTTCACCCAGAGTGAACCGAAATGACATACCTGGTCTTAGCGAAAAAGCATTTAGCTGTTTCTCGACAGCCTACACATCTGGTCTTTCCCGTTAACTTTTCCGACTAACCGTGAAGAGCCTCAAAAATTGCCTTATTCAGTGGTACGTTCTTCAAAAACTTTGTCGATTATTGCCAGCGCCTCGGACGATGGGCTCACTTCTGCAACGGCGCGGCGACACGCATACGGGGTGGTTTATAGTCTACGGCTTTCATCTGGGCATCCAGCTCAACCATGAGTTTTGAAGTCAGCACGGGGTCATCCTTCACGAGATTCTTCATCTCATACGGATCCACGGCCAGGTTATACACCTCGTTCCACTCCGGGTTGAAGGGATAGACGATCAGCTTTGCCTCTGTCGTACGCACACCATAACAGGTGGGGGTATCCCCGAGTTCCTTGCGATAGTAGGCAAGGAATGCAGTACGCCAGTTCGCAGACGTGTTTCCACAAACAACATCCTTGAAACTTTTACCGTGCATCCCCGGATGTACCGGCAGTCCAGCGAGATCCAGGAAGGTCGGTGCCAGATCAATATTGAGGACCATCTGGTCGACAAGCTTTCCTTTGGGGAAAAGACGGGGATAGCGAACGAGAAAGGGAAGTCGCAGCCCTTCCTCGTAGAGCGCACGTTTGTCGCCCAGTCCGCGTTCACCGAGGTAATACCCATTATCGCTCGTATAGACGATAACCGTATCATCAGCGATTTTCAGTTGGTCGAGCGTGTCGAGCAGACGACCGAGATTTTCATCCGCACCCTTGATGTGACGCAGGTAATCGAGATGGACTGCGTTTTCAGAGAGTCCTCGTGGCTTCCCGGCATCCTCTGCTGTGAGCGGCTTGTGATAGACCGCGGCCAGCGCCACGTTGGGCGTCGGGCGAGTGGTTTTCCCCTCGTAAAGGTTGCGCAGACGCTCCGGGAGGTTTTTTTGGCCCCGTCTATTGTGTGGGCTCTTATAGCCGACGACCATGGAGAAGGGTTTCGCCTTGTGCTCACGCAGCCACGCGATAGCCATGTCGGTACTGACATCATCAACCCATCCGGTCGTCGGAGTCATCACACCATTAATCTCGAAGGGGCAATTCGTATAGATGCCTTGATTGATAAAACTGGCAGAGTATTGAAAGCCCGGGCGCTGACCTTTTTGAGGTCCCATGTGCCACTTGCCGAAATAGGCAGTCTGATAGCCTGCATCACGCAGCAGGGTAGCGTGGGTTACGGCGGTTAAAGGGAAGGGTGTGTCATTATCCATGATGCCATTGACATGGGTGTATTGTCCTGTTAAGAAACCCGCACGGCCGGGCGAACAGATGGAGTGCGTAATGAAAGCATTCCGGAAGCGGACACCTTCAGCTGCCATTCGATCCATCGAGGGAGTCTCGAACCACGGATAACGCCCCTTGTCTCCCTGTTCCCGCTGAACCACGCCCATTGCATCCCAGCGGTGGTCGTCAGAGATGACAAAAATAAAATTGGGTTTCGCGGGACTCTTTGGTTCCGCTGTTTGTCCTGTCACCGTACTGAACGTCAGCACAGTCGAGATTGCGATAAATCCCCTCATCGTTGCACAATTCATTTTATTGATCCCTCTGTTTGATCAGCATAGTGCTGACTGTCTTTTATTTGACTTTAGGTATTATCACCCTTTGGCTCAAAAAAGGCAACCCTTTAAAGAAGGTTTTATAGGCGACAAACAGGTGACAAAGGGGGAGTCAGAGGTCGGAGGACTGAGATCAGAGAACGGAAATGAGAGGGCGGAAGTCAGCAACCAGTTGCAGGTGTAACTTTTTCGCAGAAGATGTGATTAATTTGGAGTGCGGCGGCAAACGGTATCCCGTGCGACGCCGCTTTTAGCAGACAAAGAAAAGCGGTTCCGCGCTCGTCCGGCGAAGGCCGGACTCTTCTTGTCACCGCACTCCAAAACATCATTTCACATTCCAGCCTTTTGGCGTTCCCATGATAAAGCACTTACGGCGTCAAAATATAGACACCATTGGCCTTCGACTCAAAGCGAAGGAGTCCATCCTCTTTTGACTCAGAAGCCACCGGCGCACCGTTTTGGGTGATCACGCGCAGACGCGCGGGATAGCGGACCACGCAGGGGCCGCCCAGCGAGGAGGTGATTGTTGCGGAGACCAGCGAGCCCTTGGCCCAAACCTGATTCACACTGAAGCCGCCCCGTGCACGAAGCCCTGACACTTCACCTGTATGCCAGGCCTTGGGCAAGGCTGGCAACAGATTGAGCTCGCCCTCGTGCGACTGCAGTAGCATCTCAGCCATGGCCGCAGTAGCGCCCATCGCACCCTCGACTTGCGGTGTGCTAAAACAAATTGAGAAGAGATTCGGGCAGGTCTGCTTGGCAACCAAGTTGGCAAGACAAACATTCGCATGTTCTCCATCCAGGAGACGCGCCCAGCAGGCCGCCTTCCATGCCATACCGAAGCCTGTTCCGCCGTCACCGCGCATGTTCAAAGAAACCTTCGCTGCTTCGGCCAATTCGGGTGTCTTACGCGGTGTGATCTGCGCACTGGGATAGACAGCATAGAGGTGCGAAATGTGACGGTGCTGTTTCTCGATGTCGCCCCAATCCCCTAGCCACTCCTGGAGATTCCCCTTCTTGCCGATCTGCATGGGTGCGAGACGGCCGCGAACCTCGACGAGCTTTTTCGTAAACTCCTCATCCACTTTCAAGACGCGAGCCGATTCGATACAGGCTTCGAAGAGATCGCGAAGGATCCCCATATCCATGGTCGGACCTGCGCAGATCGTGGTTCCCGGTTGCGGGAATTTGCAGTATTCATCGTAGAAGGAGTGATTCCCGGGGCTCGCAGGGAAACTCTCAGGAGAGTTCGCAGGACAGGTCACCAGCCATTTATGCTTGGGATGCTCCACAAGCGTATCGAGGAAGAACTGAGCCGAGCCTTTAAAGAGCGGATACGCGCTCTCCAGAAATTCCTTATCCCTGCTGAAGAGATAACGCTCCCACAAGTGTGTGCAGAGCCAGGCGCCACCCACGGTAAAGGTACCCCAGGTTGGCCCGTCCATCGGTGCCGCCGCGCGCCAAATATCGGTATTCTGATGGAAGACCCAGCCGCTCGCATTGTAGTGGACCTTCGCGACCTTGGTACCGGTCTCCGAGAGCTCACGGACCATGACAACCAGGGGATCCACACACTCCTGCAAACTGGTCGCCTCAGCCGGCCAGTAGTTCATCTGAACATTGATGTTGGCTGTATATTTGCTGTCCCACTTCGGCTCCATGTCAGCATTCCAGACTCCTTGCAGATTCGCCGGCTGGGTTCCGGGACGGCTACTGCCGAGAAGCAAGTAACGGCCATACTGATACATGAGCGCCATCAGCTGCGGATCCTTTTCAGGATCATAGAGGCGAAGCCGCTCGTCCGTGGGGCGAGTCGAGGCTTCGGAAGCCGGGAGGTTCAAACTCGAGCGTCCGAAGAGCTCCTGATGCGAGGCCAAGTGGCGTGTATAGAGACGATCATACGTGCGAGCCCCTACCCAGCTCATGTAACCCTTTGCTCGATCCTCCGGGTCAGCGCTGAGATCGTCATAGCGTTTGAAATTGGTCGCCGCAACCATGACGAGCATGGCTGAATTCGCCCCTTGAACAATGACCTTATCCTTGGTTGTGGTCAGCTTGCCACCTTCAGGGATCACACGGGCACGTCCTTGGTAGCGGACTGCACCTTTGATGTCGCAATAGGAGGCAGCCTTTCCTGAAAGCACCAACTCGCCCTCTTTGAGTACCTTGGTTTGAAATTCCTCATCCCCGGGCTTCGCGGGGTCGGTTATTCCGCAGAGCATCGTGTTAAATGAAATTGAATTAGGTTTGTCCGCTGTCAAGCGTACGACAATCACCTGATCAATCGCATTGGCAAAGACCTCGCGCTTATAGGTGACACCATCCACTTTGTACGAGACTGACGCAATCGCGGTCTCGAGATTCAACACACGCGCATAATCCGTCACCTTCGCGTGCCCTGGAAATGCGAGCAGGAGTTCGCCCAAGGGCTGATACTTCATCTGATCCGGCTTGCCCATCATCTTCTTCGCGAAGAGCGCTTCGGCTTCGATCCACTTGCCTTCAAAGACCAATTTTCTAATCTCGGGAAGCGCCTCAGGACCTCCAGGACGGGTTGGATCGTAAGGCTGTCCGCTCCAAAGGGTATCCTCATTCAGTTGAAGGCGTTCCAACCCGGGCTCACCAAACATCATCGCACCCAGGCGTCCATTGCCGACGGGCAGGGCTTCAGCCCATTTCTGTGCAGGCTTATCGTACCAGAGGGTATACGCAGAGGTCTTCTGGCTCACGGGTCCCCGCTTACACGATTTCTTCAGCGGATCAAAGGCGAGCGGACCCCAGATGGCCCGCATCAACTCAAAGATCGCAGGTTCGGCTGTGAGCAACTCAGCGGCATTAAAGGGGAAGAAGTCATCCACACCCAGATACGATTCCGTCATCTCGGCGAAAAATTCCTTCTGGTCGGTCAAGGCGTAATGCCGGACACGCTTGCCATTGTAAAGAAGTGTGTTGTCCCCGTTGCCGCTCTTGCGATACGCTTCAAACGCCTGCATGACCCTGGGTTCTTCAAAACCCAAGACTTGATCATGATAGGCATGGGCCAGCTCATGCAGGATGACCCAGGGTTGCTCATTGATGCAACGCGAACTGAGCAGATCCTTGGCCTCGGGAATATGGACACACTTCACCAAGTCCGGTGAATAACCATTTTCCACGAGCCAGTCGGCCCCCGGATGATACTGCATATTGTGCAAGGGGCCATGCGAAAGATCGAGCACGATCGTCACGGCTCTGAGCTTTGCCAGAGGTTCAGCAGGCACCACATACGTGATGTCCACCAACTTGGCTTCGAGCATCGCCAGCACACGAGTTCCCATCTCCTCATTCGGCTTGGCTAAGAGACGATCATCGACAAGCACCTTCCACCCTTGGATCATCCGCTGACTTCGAGAAGCCGGCGGTGGCAGTTCACTCAACTCTTTTGACAACACAGGGGTCGCCAGCGGCGTTGAAAGAATCAAGGCCAAGCAGGGCCACAGCAAGGGTGAACGAGATGCTTTACTCATGCGACACTCTCCATCTTTTAACGCAACAAATAGTACAATACGCCAACCACAACGCACAGAATCAGCGCCACGATCCGAGGATCGCCCATACCGATAATGCGACCCTTCAAAAAGGCCAGCGGGTGATCCCAGCAGACCTTGGCAACTTCTTCTTGATTCATCGCGGGCGTCAGGTAACTCGTGATGACGTAGATGACAATACAGAGGACAGAGATAATCGGACCGACCAACATGAACGGAATGCCCCATCCTTGCGTCGTATCACTGACCAAGCCGGCAAACCCGGGTTGAGCAGCCGCCCCTAATATCCATTTTCCGACAACGGGCATATCATAGATGAAATAGGCTAAGCCGACAATCGACCCGACATAAAAAGTCGCCATCGCCGCCTGCCATGTGCCACGCTTCCAGAATACGCCAAGGACGAAGATCGTCGTTACCGCAGGAGCAAAGGTCATTGGGATTTTATTGACGGCCTCAAAGATCGTGCCGAACTGATCCCCTTGCGTTGACCAGAGCATCGCCAACACCATGATAACACCTGTTGCGATTCGTCCGATCATCACCACGCGTGAATCCGGCGTTTCAGGCTTTACGCGCTTAACAATATCCATCGAAATCAGCGTGGCGCAACTGTTGAGCGCCGCAGCCATGCAACTCATCAGCGCAGCAGCCATACCTGCGGCGAGAAGGCCTTTAAGCCCCATCGGAACCAAGTAGTTGATCATGGACGGAAGCATGGTATTGTAATCCGCATGTGTGGTCCCCTCCACCATCTTCAGGGAGAAAGCACCCTTCTGCCAGAGGACATAACCCACCACGCCAGGCAGCACCATCAGAAAAACCGGCAATATCTTGAGGAAGCCAGCAAACAAGGCACCATTCTGAGCAGACTGGAGATTCTTTGCGCCCAGAACGCGCTGAACATGCGTCTGGTCAGCGCACCAATACCATATTCCCAAAATCGGATATCCCAAGAGAACCGAGAGCCACGAGAACTCATTGAGATGTCCCTTGGCATTGATCACGGGTTGCAACATGTTGAGCTGGCCAGGATTCACGGCCGCTTTGAATGTCGCCACGTCATTTACACCAACCCCTGGCAATGCCATGATCCCGAGCACGGTAACCAAAATGGCGCCACCTAACAGCAACACAACCTGAATATTCTCCGTCATCACCACAGCCTTGAGTCCGCCCAGCGCCGTATAGGTCACTGTAAAGAGCGACAAGACAACGATCGTGACCAACATCGGCACGCCGAGAAAACTCTCAAACACCTTGGCAGCGGCAAACAGGCTGATACCGATATGGATCAACAAAGCGCCCAGCAACCCGATGAATGCCAAGGCTGTGCGCGCCTGCGGACAATAGCGACGTTCCATGAATTCCGGAAGCGTCGAGACCTTGGAATTAATATAGAAAGGCGCGAAAACTAAGGCCAGTAGCATTAAGGTGAAACAGGCCATCCATTCGAAATTACCGATGACCATGCCTTCCTTGGCGCCACCTGCAGCGAGTCCCACCAAATGGATGGTGGAAATATTTGAGGTGAATACCGCAGCACCGACCGTAAACCAGCCCAGTGATTTGTTGGCGAGGAAGTACTGTTGCGAGGTGGCATCCTTCCGGTAGCCAATCCAAATGCCGAAGGCCGTGATGCCAAACAGATATGTCAGCAAGACGGTTGTATCAATCCAGTTCATTGTCCAATGCAAGTCCATCTTAAACCCCCTTCTTTTCTAAATACCACTTTGGCCCGCCTGCGGAGACGAGCACAATGTTAGAATAGGCGGTGAAGTCGCCTGTCCGGATCACAGCCTTCACGGTTCGCGCACGGGCGCGAATCTCATTCTGCGAAATCAACTCCACAGCCACACCTTTGCCAAAGGATTTGACAAACTCCTTGAAACGGGTCGGGCTGACCTTCTTCGTCTCCTCTGAGATGACAAGCTTCTCAACCGAGAAGTGCTTCCGTAACTCGGCCAGCACCTGCGGCACGGTCGGCAGATTCTCTGCGAGCGAAATATCAATGGTCCGCACCCCCAGCGGGATGGCGAACCCTGCATCGCAGACGATCACCTCATCGGTGTGGCCCAGCGTACTGAGGATATCACAGATATCCCGGTTGACAATGCCTGTTTCTCTCATGATTAGACCCTAACTGTTGTTGCTTGTTGAACCTTGTGGTGAGCTTCCCACGAGATTTTGAATTTCGCATAGTTCGCGCGGGTTTCAAAGACCTGGCTGTCATTCCACAATATGCGCCAGTCGCCATCGGCTTCCGGCCACAGGAAGACCTGACCCCAGATTAAACGATTGTTGGCATCAATTCCAGGGTGCTCAGGCGTATCATCGCCACAGATTCGCAGCAGCTGCTCAGGCGAGAGCAGGTTTTCCGCTGAAGCCTTGAGATTGTCGAGCATCCAGTCTGAACGGGTCGCCATCGCCACATACCCGCCACTCTTGTTCTCGCGCTGCGCTGCCCAGCTGACCGCGATGCGTGCCGGAGCCACACCACATTCTTTCGCAATCGCCTGAATCACCGGATCCATCATATCCGCGCGATGTTCTTTGAACCGGTCGCGTCCCGGACGGTTGGGCGAACCCAGCGACATATAGCCTGTGCAGGCAATGCCTTCAGACTCAAAGTAACGGCGCAACGCGGTCTGCTGGAAGAGCGGATGCATCTCCATCTGGTTGGCCACGGGGCGATCATTCGCGGAGACATCCCGGAGCAACAGCTTCATGCAAGCTTCCGTGTGGTTCGATGTTCCGATATCCACGATCTTACCAGCCTTCTTCTGCTTCACGATTTCGCCCCAGGTTTCCATGAAGGCTTCGTGAAGGTACGGCACGGCATCTGGATTGCGATGTCCACCTGCGCATCCCGGTGTATGCACATTGGGCCACGGCCAGTGATTCAGATACATGTCAATCTTCTCAACACCCAAGGCCTTCAACGTTGCATCCAGCGCAGGTGCCACGTCTTTGGGGGACATGTGGCCATTCCAGAGCTTTCCTGTGATGAAGAGGTCATTGGCCGAGGTAATATAGCCCTTCGTAATGGCCTCGCGGATCGCTATGCCGATCTGATCTTCATTCTCGTACGCACGGGCGGTATCAATATGCCGCCAGCCCAGGCGGATCGCCTCGACCGTTGCGTCCTTCATATATGCTTGCGCCCAGTCGGAATGGAAGGTTCCGAAGGCTGCCGCGGGCATCAGTTTTCCGCTTTTGAGCTTCAACTGATTCACGGTCTTCGGATCAATACCCTTCAGGGTTGTGTCAATACAGACTTGATCATTCGGCTTCATACTCGCACTCATGTTTCATCTCCTCATGTTAAACGTGTTGTTGTTGATTTTTAAAAATTGAAACCAGCTCCGCTGGCAAGGTCGGGGTTCCTCCCACTTGCGTACAGACAAAAGCGGCGACCCGATTCGCCATTTCCTGTATCTTACTGATCTCCATTCCCAGAAGCATGCCGGTGGCGACGACTGCGACAAAGGAATCGCCGGCGCCCACGGTATCCACCACCACGGCATCCACAAAGGGATGAAAAATATCCTGGGTGGCGGTAATCATCCGACTGCCTCGAGGCCCAAGCGTATAGGCGATCACATCCAGATCAAAACGGGTCTGCAACTGCTTCAGTTGGGCCGTCTCATCGCCGGAGAGCCCGAGAATCTTCGCGAGAACTGGCAACTCCGTCTCATTCAATTTTAAGACGTCCGCAAGTTCCAGCGACTCGCGAATCACCGACTCCATGATAAAGGGCGGACGCAGATTAACATCCACCACTTTGAGACAACTTGCCGGTGCAGCCTTGATAAACTCCATGATCCCTTTTTGGCTACGCGGATCGCGTTGCGCCAAAGTACCAAAGACAATAAGCGAGGCGGACTGCGCCAGTTGACGGCGTTCCTCGTCCATGACAATCGCATCCCAGGCAGCAGGCTGACGGATGTTAAACGTCGGCACGCCTTTGGCATCCAGCGTGACATCCACAACCCCGGTCGGAAGCTCTTTGAGAACACGCAGGCCCTTCTTGTCGAGCCCTTTTTGCCCGAGCCGTTCAAGGATCTCGTGTCCGAGCTGGTCATCCCCGACAGAACTTACGAGGATACCCTTCAGCCCCAACTGATTGGCAATGCCAACCACATTACCGGGAGCTCCCCCTAAAACTTTACCTTTGGGCAGGAGATCCCAGAGAATCTCGCCGATCCCGACACAGATCGGCTGTTGTTTCGCTTGATCACTGGACATCAATCATCACCTTCATGGCTTTTTCGCCCTGCTTATCAATAAACGCATAAGCCTCGGCATATTTTGCGAACGGGAAGTGGCACGACACCAGCGGCTCAGTCTTCACTGCCCCTGAGGCCATCCATTCGACAGCCTGTACCCAGTCCTCATGACGATACATCATGGAACCCTTGAGCGTCAGCTCATGTTCGCAGACAACCGACATATCCATTTTGGGTTTATCCCCATAGACACCGACAATCAGGATCGTCCCGCCCTTGCCAATACACTTGACCAGCGAGGTCAGACTCGCCTCGACACCGGCCACCTCAATGGCCAGATCAAAGCCGTCCGCGCCAAACGTTTTCTTGGCAGCATCCTCGAGTGTGCCCTCTTTCACATTCAAAACATCCTTGACACCGACCTGCTTCGCGACCTCAAGGCGATAGGAGCTGATATCGGTCAGCAACACCTTAGCCGCCCCTTTTGCCAGGCAGGCCTGAGCAATGAAATTGCCGATCGTGCCTGCGCCGGAGACGACAACATTCCGTCCCTTCAGGTCTCCGGCACGTCCGGTCACATGCGCCGCGACCGCTACAGGTTCCGCAAAGGCGCCCATTTCAAAGGTGAAACTCGCAGGCAACTTGACAATCTTTTCAGCCTCGGTCACAAAGAGATCCCGTGCAGAACCTGGGGCCTGGAAACCCCTGACCTTCAGCACTTCGCACGCGTTGTATTGGCCACGGCGACAGGGCGGACATACACCGCACACCTCTTGAGGCGTCGCGGCAACCTTCTCCCCGACCGCGATGCCTTGCACACCAGGTCCGATCGCCTCGACCACACCTGCATACTCATGTCCCTGTACCAGCGGATAGGTGACAAACGGATGCTTGCCGTGCCAGACATGGATATCCGAACCGCACACGCCAATCCGCATGACACGGATCACCACCTGGCCGGGTCCTGCCTTTGGTTCTGGAACCTCCCGAAACTCAAGACAGCCAGGACGAATCACCACTGCTTCTTTCATAATATCTCCTTCTAAAATGGGCATTCAGATATTCTTGGAAAATAACTTTCGAAAGCTTACTAAATATTTAGGCTTTACACAATACCATATCAGGCATTAATATCACCATTTTCGGCAACATCAAGCGACAATCGGATTCGCGTTTTAGCAGACCTTGAACACCATCATGAAACGAATGCGCAAAGTCATCTTATTAATTCCACCCGGCCGTGAATATGATCGTGGGGTCCTGCGTGGCATTATTGAGTATGCTCAAATCCATGGCCCCTGGATCTTCTACGAGGAACCCCCACCCTATTTGAGTGAGACACAATCGTCCGAGCGTCTAGCGCACATGATTGACTGGAAGGCTGATGGAATTATCGCCCATGAATCGCGGGCACAGGAGAGCAAGAAACTAAAGTTACCCACAGTTCTACTGAGTAATGCGCATCACCTTCCCTCAACAACCTACCTGTTGCGAACAGACGATGATGCTGTCGGCCGACTTGCTGCCAAGTATTTAGTAAACCTCGGGTTTAAAAATCTAGCGTATTGCGGGTTACATGGCATGCAGTGGTCTCAGATACGGGGCGAGGCATTTTCCCGTCAGGCTGCCAAAGCCACACTAACAACGCAGCTCTATCAACCGCTGACCCGTCGTCCTGGCGAATCGTGGTACCTGGAAGAGAACCACCTCGGAAACTGGTTAACCTCCCTGCCGAAACCCATCGGGCTTTTTGCCTGTAACGATGATCGCGCACGTATGATCGCCGAAATTTGCCGGCTGCGTGGAATCAGGGTTCCTGATGAGATCTCGATCCTTGGCGTGGACAACGATGAACATGTCTGCAATCGGTCCCACCCCCCACTCTCCAGTGTCGCGCTTGCAACAGAGCGTGCAGGATATGAAACAGCAGCCTTACTGGCACGACTGATGGAACATAAATCCGTTCCCAACAATGTTGTTCTGGCCCGTCCGGTCCAGGTGATCTCAAGACCCTCTACGGATTTGATTGCCATCAACGATCTTAACCTCGTGAAGGCACTACGCTTCATACGCGAAAAGAGCAACCACATTATTCAGGTTCGAGATGTCGTCGCCATCGCGGGTGTCTCCAGACGCAACCTTCAAGATCGCTTCAAGAAAATTCTCGGGAAAACCATTCTCGACGAGATCCATGACACACGCATCCACTATATCGCCCGAATGTTGTCTGATACGGACCTCAGCATGACCGCCATCGCCTCCGCACTCGGCTACGAGACCGACACCCATTTATCTCGCTTCTTCTCGCGAAACATGGGCATGACTCCCACGGACTATCGTCGCGCCAACCGCAGAGGTTAGGCCACCACGAACAAGTCTCAACTTCGTTCACCAACACTAAAAGTCGTCATATCGAATACTGAAAGTTAAAACAGAAATTAATAGGGGTAATTGCTAGAGCATATTACCTCTATTTGCTGTGTCACTACCCTTATCCTTTGGAGGCATTGGAATAATAGCTAAAAACTCAATGATTATGCGAGAAAATACGGAATGGGGACTTTTTTTGTTCCAGCGCCCCCTACCCTAAATGTTTTCTGTAGAGACGGACGAGGAATGAAGCGAGGACCATGGTTTCGGCTTCGGTGTTGTCTTTTGAGAAGGAGATACGGATCGTACCGGAGGCGTAGGGCATGGGTAACTGGATGGCGCGGAGGACATGGGAAATCACGGTCTCTTTTGAGTTGCAGGCCGAGCCGGTGGAGACGGCGACGCACTTTAGATCGAGTATATTCAGCAGCCCCTCCGCGTTCATGCCCGGCAGTGAGAGGCTGATCAGTCCCGGCAGATGGCGTGCCGGAAGTCCGTTGAAACGCGCCTCGGGGATGCCTTCAGTGATGATCGTTTTCATGATCTTTTCGAGTTTACAGAGATGTTTCATGTTGCAGCTTAAGGAGGCAGAGGGGTCGTAATTAGACATAGGACATTCATCATCCCTTCTCCTC
>CAYWNP010000077.1:0-12690 GCA_964459675.1 uncultured Akkermansia sp.
GAACCACCAGCGAAAGCTGGCGCATGGCGCGCTGCTGATTCTCGAACTGCCCGCCATAATCCACATAATATCCAGACGGAAGCTCCTTGATCAGGGCTGCAATGCTGGCCTGCACGTCCTTTACGAAACCGCCCAGATCTCGTCCCCGCACATTGGCCTCGACAACCACGCGCCGGACGCCATTCTCGCGACTGATTTGAGCGGGCGCCTCGACCATCTCGATTTTGGCAACCTGCGAAAGGGGAACACGCACGCCGTTCGGAGCCGCGATCAGTAACCGCTCGATCTGCGGGATATCTGCCCGCGCCGCCTCCGGATAACGGACCACCAAGGCAAACCGGCGTTGCCCTTCGATGAGGGTCCCTGCGACCTTTCCTGCAACGGCCGTCTCGATGGCTTCGTTCACATCTGCTACGTTGATCCCATAACGCGCGACTGCGTCCCGGTCAATAATCAGGTTGAGCTGGCTCATGCCCGAGATTTGCTCCACCTTCACGTCCTGTGCTCCCTCGACAGCTTTCATCAATGGCGCGACCCGAGCAGCAACCTGGGTCAACACATCGAGGTCAGGCCCGAAGATCTTGACAGCCAAATCACTTTTCACGCCAGAGATAAGTTCATTGACGCGCAGCGCGATGGGCTGGGAGTAAGAGAACCGGAGTCCAGGGATCACTGCCAGATCCTGCTGGATTACCTCCAGGAGTTCGGCCTTATTTTTGCGCTCCCCTTTCCACTCGCGACGGGGTTTGAGCATGATGAACACATCCGTCTGCTCCGGCCCCATGGGGTCTTCTGAAATCTCCGCACGTCCCGTTTTGCTGATCACGGTTTCAATCTCAGGGAACTTCTGGAGGCGTTGTTCAATCACCCCTGCCACCCGCGCCGAACCATCCAGCGAGGCGTTGGGCAGGCGTACCACGTTGATAGCGATCGAACCCTCGTCCAGCGGTGGCATAAAGTCGGTTCCAACCATCGGCACAAACACGGCGGCGGAGGCCAGCACGGCGAACGCGACACTCAGCGTGACGATCGGCCACCGGATCGCACCGGACAGAAGCTTCAGATATCCCGCGTGAAACCAACGGATAAACATGAACTCCTTTTCAGGCGCCTGTTTCAGAACGGAGGCCGAGATGACTGGCACAACAGTCAGTGCCACCACCAACGAGACCAGCAACGCAATGAGCATCGTCAGCGCCATGGGCGCGAACATCTTGCCCTCGATCCCCTGGAGGGTGAACAAGGGTGCCAGGATCACCACAATGATGAACACCGAAAAGGCTACTGGTCTGGCTACTTCGACAACCGCATCAATCACGATCTGACGCTTATCGGAACCTTCATGTTTTTCAGCCAGATGGCGACGGACATTTTCTACCACCACGATTGAAGCATCCACCACCATACCCACTGAGAAGGCAAGGCCGCCCAAGCTCATCAGGTTGGAACTGAGTCCGGTCCATCTCATCACAATGAAACTGACCAGAAACGTAAACGGCAAGGAGAAGACGACCACGAGTGCCGTACGTAGCTCTGCCACAAAGAGGAAGAGGATCAGGATCACAAAGAAGCCGCCCTCGAGTGTAGCGTTCACCACGGTATGGATGCAGGCATCAATCAACTCCGTACGATCATAGAAGACATTGACTCGAACGCCTTCAGGGAGCGCCCCTTCCAGTTTCGCGATCGAGGCCTTCACGCGGTTGACCACATCCTGCGAGTTTTCACCCTTGAGCATGATGATCATGCCGGCGACCACCTCGCCCTTGCCGTCGCGGGTCACAGCCCCTTGGCGTGGCTCGGAGCCAATGATCACCTCGGCGACATCCCGCAGATAGACCGGCGTGCCCTCTCTCGCCTTCAGAACGATCTTCTCGATGTCGGGAATGTCTTTGATCAAACCGACCCCGCGCAGATAAAACTGTTCCCAGCCACGCACAATGATGCCACCTGCCGCGTTCGCGTTGTTCCGTTCCAGAGCCTCTACGACTTCGCTTGTTGTTAAACCGTATTTCAGTAGCTTCTCGGGAGCAATGAGCACCTGATATTGTTTGACGTAACCGCCGAAGCTGTTGACCTCATTCACGCCGGAGATGGGCTTCAGCCGTGGTGCAATGAGCCAATCCTGAATGGTACGAAGCTCTGTGGGGTCATGCTTTGTACTTTCAACCGTGTACTGAAGGATTTCACCCAGTCCCGTACTGATCGGTCCCAGTTCCGGATCAACTCCGGGGGGGAGACGCTCGCGAGCAATGGCCAGGCGTTCCGCAACGATCTGACGTGTCCAGTAGGTGTCCGTGCCGTCCTCAAAGATAATGACGACCTGTGAAAGTTCGGCTTTGGAGATCGAACGGACTTGCACGACCTTGGGAAGACCGCCCATCACTTGCTCGATCGGGTAACTCACCCGTTCTTCGACATCGACCGCCGCCAAGCCAGGGGCCTTAGTAAGAATCATGACCTGCACGTTGGTCACATCTGGAAAGGCGTCGATCGGAAGTTGCCGCCAGGCAAGTATCCCCATGACGGTCAGCAAAACCGTACCGAGGATGACCAGTAGTTTCTGATGCAGGAGTGCTCGAATAAATTTATCAAACATAGTTGCGTCCTCCCTTTAATCTGCACACCCCGCACCCATCTTTTCACGCAGCACATCTGACTTGCAGACGAACGCACCTTCCGTAACAATCTTATCGCCCTCGGACAATCCGCCTGTGATCTCGAGACTCTCGGAGAACGTACGCCCAACCTTCACTTCCGTGCGCAGGACGAACCCTTCGCGAATCTGACGAAAGACGAAAAAAATGCCCTCATCGGACATCAGGGCACCCTTAGGTATTGCGACAACCTTCTCCGGTGTTTCAAAGACCACATTCGCTGAACAGAACATGCCAGGACGCAACAGGGCGTCCGGGTTCTTCAGCACGGCACGGACCTTGACCGTCCGGTCGTGTTCATCCACCATCGAACCAATTAGATTAAGCTCACCCTCGAAGGTCTTTTCTTGAAAAGCGAGGGTCGTGATCTGTACGCGAGGACTCCCTTTCTTTGCTTCACCGAGAAGACGGGCAAGATCCTGCTCGTAAACATTCAGCCAAACCCAGACGGAAGAGAGATCTGCGATGGTCAGCACGTCTTTTCCGGCTGCTGTCGCCTCTCCGGGATCCAAATGCTTTTGAATCACTAGGCCATCCTGCGGTGCGAGAACCGGCAGGACGAAGCCTTTTCCGCTCGCGCTTTCCGCAGTCAGGCTCGCAATGGCCGAAGCCTCCAGCCCCATCACCTGAAGCGCATTTTCAGCAGATTCGAGCTCAATACGGTATTCCTCGTACTTCATCTGAGCCTCAATCAGGTCAACTTCAGGACTGAGTTTTTTGGCAACGAGCGTTTTCTCACGCTCAACATTTTTTAGAGCCAGAGCAGCCAGCGCCCTATTCTTCCGGCACATGCCAATGGCGAGTCCCAGCTCCGGACTCTCAATCTCGAAAAGCACATCCCCCTTCTTGACCTGCTGGCCTAAGTCCACCTTGATCGTCTTCACTGCTCCTGCGACACGCGGCGAGATATGAGCAAGTGCTGTTTCATTCAAAGCGATCTCGCCGTTTAACGCGAGCAAGGTCTGGGCGGCCTGTTTCTTCACACCATCAATGACGACCAGTCCGTTTGCGTTTCCAGACGACCGGATCAGCGACGAATCTAGCTTTACGAGCCCTAATTCATACCGGCACTCATCGCAGGCGCTTTGTGCAATTTTATGTTCGCATTGAACCTTAAAAAGTTCATCGAGCGATTTCGGTTTAGCCGCTGGACCATGAGAACCACAACCATCCGCGCAGGGTTCAGCAGCAAAAAGCGAAGCGCTAAGGGTCATTAAAAAAAGTGTAACAAAGGTTTCTGTTTTCATAAAATTCCTAGTTTGCAAAGCATGTTTTAATTTCATTTATTTTCAACCGTGGTCCTCATCCCTGCACGTTCTTCCAACGCCATGCGACAGGTGTGAAAGTCCAGTGCCGTCTCAATCAGTCCGAGGCGAGCGGCCGCCACTTCACGGCGAGCTTCCAGAACATCCAAATAATTGGCCTTGCCCTGTTCGTGCGCCTCTCGGATCATTGAAAGCGCTCGAGAAGCGGAGGGCAGGACGGCCGTCCGGAGGGAGGACTCCTTCTCCACCAAGGCCTTCAATCGGGCAATGAGACGACGGATCGCGCCTTCATTCTTAATTCGCGCGGCCTGCGTCTGGAGTCGAAGAGCCTCCGCCTCGGATGTTGCAGCGCGAACAGCATCACCATTTGTGTTGAAGATCGGCAACTCGATACCGATCCCCGCGACCATTGCATAATTATCCGCATCCTCATACCGGCGGACACCCACGGCCACTTCGAGATTGGGAAGGCGCGCGGCGCGCTCGACTTTGACCTGAGCTTCAAGGGCTTGAAGTTCGGCTTCAGTTCTCTGTAACGCAGGATGCGAGCCAGCCTTTAAGAGGAGAACCTCCAGCGCCGGCAACTCCTGCGCAGGAAGCGCCAACGTCCCCTCCACACGATCAAAGGTCGGATCGGTCTCTCCCCAGCAGAGGGCCAACTCATGGAGAGCCTCCTTTTGGTCTGCTTGGCGCTCCTGAAGTTCAAGCTCCGCCTGAAGGGTCTCCGTGTGCGCACGTTCGACTTCGAGGACGGTTACCTTGCCCGACTGCTCTCTCGCACGCACAACCTCCTCGATCTCACGGGTGATGGTCAAGAGCTCCTCTGCCAAGCGAATCTTCTCCTGCGCAACAAGCACAGCCAAGGCTGCTCCGCGCGTTTCAAAGAAAATTGCAAACTGCTGCACACGTTCCTCTGCACGACTGGCAGCGGTCTCCGCCTTTGCAACCGTCACACGGTGTTTGCGCTTTTGGCCTAATTCCAGCTCCTGCACGAGCGAGAGCGTGGTCTGCGCACCGTCAATACCCCGCCGTTCCTTCTCGCCCCCGAAATCTTCGGCCTCTGCCTGGAGTTTGGGATTTAAATAATGTCCAGCCTGTTTCGCACGATGCCACGCGGCCTCGGTTTTAAACGGAGCTGCTTTAAGTTCAGGGTTCTGTGCAAGCGCACGCGCAAGACACTCCTCCACCGTGATCGACCGTGACGGAGCAGGCTCCGCAGCCGAGAGTAGAAAAGGGAGAAGCGAGAGAGAGAACAGGGTCAAGAGACCCCGCACGGGAAATGAATTTGAGATCATGCGACAACCTTCCAAGAAACAAACGTTAAACAATGAATACAAAGAAGGGACCTAAATCCCTCTTCGAACACGCTCACTTAACCGTTCGAAACTGGAGGTCGGAAGATCTCATCGGGAAGAAGAAAAGAAGGGACGGTTTCGTCCGTAGGGGCCAGCCAGATCGTAACACACATCACAAAACAAGGTTGTGTCACCTCCAGCTGGCCCATGGGCGTATGGTACACACACGTACAGGTCGCTGACGTAGCACAAGAATCGCTATGTGCCGCATCTCCCTCATGACAAACATCAGAGTGAACGGCTGTTTGAAACCAGACAGCCGTGATAAACACCGCGAGGATACGACAAACGTATTGAGAAACCTTTTTCATGTGACAGGGTTGATACAATAACCGCTTCAGTGAAAGAAATCAAGTGTTATGCTAGATTATCCAACTCAGCCATACGAACAGCAATAGTCCGTCACCGTCGCCACCTTCAGACTGAACTTGGCGTTTGCTGGCACCTTAAAGGATTCGCCACCCCGAATAGTCTTCCAGGCTGTCTCGCCGGGCAGGAGGACGGTGAGTTCGCCCGCGAGGATTTCCATGAGCTCTTTCGCATCCGTTCCGAAGGTATACTCTCCGGGCAACATGATGCCCAGCGTCTTCTTGGAACCATCCGCAAACAAGACGGTGCGACTCGTCACCTTACCGTCCGAGTAGACATTGGCCTTCTTGATCACCGTCACATTTTTGAACTCGCTCATTTTTATTTTCTCCTAAAGGTTACGCCTAAAGGCCCCCTGCCTTTTCAGCATCCCATAACAATAGCGATCGCCCCTCTCAAACGCAAGTCTGATTTATTTTTTCCGACACCACTCCGCTTGACACTTATTTAGACTTCTGGCAGACTATTAACAACTTCATCGCATCGCTTACAGCGCCGGTCGGTTCATAGCAGGCAGATGTCTGCGCCAACCCCCTGAAGAGCGTGCATGATGTTTCACATAGAAAAGGAGATCTATCATGTCAAAGAATCATGATGCAAAGCGGGATGAGAAGAAAAAACCCACCAAGACATTGAAAGAAAAGCGCCAGGAGAAGAAGGCTAAGAAGGATGCCAAGTAGAAACGATCCTTCCTAATAATAATCCACCATAAACAATTAGCGTTTATGGTGGATTTTTTTAATTATTACACAGGCAGCCTGGCTGCCAGACATGGTGCTCGCGCGCCAAGAGTTTATCGGCGGCATCCGGACCCCAGCTACCGCGTGGATAGGTGGCCAGGTGAGGCGCGTCTGCCGAGGACTCCCAGCCTGTCAAGATCGGGTCGATCAATTGCCAGGCCGCCTCGATATTATCGCTTCGCGTAAAGAGCGAGGCATCCCCTTTGATCGCATCCAGGAGCAGGCGCTCGTACGCATCCGGGAACACATGTCCCCCGAAGGCCTTGGGATAATCAAAGTCCATATTGACTGAATGTGACTCATGGGTCGTATCCGGAACCTTGGTCTCAAAGCGCAGGTGAATTCCTTCATTCGGCTGAATGCAGATCGAGAGCATGTTCGGATGCGCCTTCCCCTGCTTCACCAGATTAAACATCACATCCGGGGGCGGCAGGAACTGCACAATAATATGACTGCTCTTCTGGGCAAGCGCCTTGCCCGAACGCAGATAGAAGGGAACCCCCTTCCATCTCCAGTTATCAATGTACAGTTTAAGCGCGGCAAAGGTGGGCGTCTGCGAGCTTGGCAAAACGCCTTGCGCTCCAGTGTAGCCTTCATATTGACCTCGCACCGTATCTGAAAGGAGGATCGGCCGGATCGCGCCCAGCACCTTGGCCTTCTCGTTGCGGATCGCCTCGGCATCCAGGGAGGCGGGAGGCTCCATGGCGGCAAGCGCGAGGAGCTGGAGTAGATGGTTCTGGAACATATCGCGCAACACGCCTGCCTGATCATAATACCCCGCACGCGTTCCGACATCGAGCTTCTCGGCGACGGTGATCTGCACATTCGCCACATACCCCCGGTTCCAGAGCGGCTCAAAAAGGGTGTTTGCAAAACGGAGGAAGAGAATGTTCTGGGCTGTCTCCTTGCCGAGGTAGTGGTCGATCCGAAAAATTTGCTCCTCCCGAAAGACCAGATGGATCTGCTCATTCAGCGCTTTGGCTGACGCCAGGTCGTTTCCAAAGGGCTTCTCGATCACGATGCGCCGCTTGCCCTCCTTCTCGCTGTTCATCCCTGTTGCCGCCAGATGTTCACAGATAGGTCCATACAGATCAGGCGCTGTGGCCAGATAGTAGAGACGATCCGACGCGCCCTTTTCCAGCCGATCCAGCATCGTCTTCAAGAGATGAAAATCCTGCACTTCGTCCAGATTACAGCGACAATAGGTGATGCGCTCCTCAAAGGCCCTCCATCCGGCCTCGTCAAAGGTATGTGCGCCGTGTTCCTTGGCTCCCTCACAGAGACGCGCACGGAACTGCTCGTCGGTCCACTCCCGACGTGCGACCCCCACGATGCGAAAGTCGCTCGGCAAGCGCTCCTTCCTGTAATTACTGAAAAGCGCGGGAATCAGTTTCCGGTACGTCAAATCCCCGGAGGCCCCGAAGATCACGAGGGTGATCCCGTTAGTGGAATGATTCGTAGTACTCATAATCTATCCTATCAATTGTGTGTCAGTTTAAATTCTCCTCATCTGAAAGTCAAGGTTGCGCCTTGTTTTTTTGAGGACGCAAAGACTGGAAGACTAGAAGACTCCAAGGATGAAGACCCAAAAGACCTTATTGGATTGACTGCGTTCCTTCTCAAACGAGATACCCCTCGACCAAAAGTCTTCTCCGTCTTTCCTTTGCGTCTGGGTGTCTTCAGGTCTTTGCGTCCTAAATCCAAACAAGATGGATATGGCACGAAACAGTCTTGCGTTGAAACACATGATTCTGTAAAATCTAAGCCATAACGAGGCAGATATTACTGCAAAAAGGCTTGCCTATGAGCAAAAATAGCTTCTACAGATTTAGTGTGGTGATTTTCGGAATGGCGGTATGCTTGGCCATGCCAGCCTGCCGGACATATATTGAAAAAGCCTATACTGCCGACGAGGTCACCCCTTCTTCAGATAAATTTCGAAAGATCGTTGGCGAGCTGAATGCGATCATTATTCCGGAAATGACGTTCTACTCCCCAGCCACGATTGTCGATGCAGTCGAATTATTTAAAAAGTCCAGCCATGACTATGGCAAACAAGCAGAATCCCAGGAACAGCCTGTTCTGAAGTTTGAATTGAAACTGCCCTCCGTGACTACTAACGCTGTCGAGCCACCGCGGATCACGGCACTCTCCGTGCGCTCCGTCAGCCTGTATGATGCGATTCGTCTCGTGTGTGGAGCGACCGACATGAAGTGGCATATTCAGGAAGATGGCAAGGTTAGGATATTCCCAAGATGGTATGACATGGAAGAGGACGAGGTCACCCGCTCTTACATCGTTCCACAGGTGCTCGAAAAGTATCTTTTCGACAATAGTGACGGGAAAACTCCCAGTGCAGATCCGGACAAGGTCTGGAAAGCTTTCTTCGCGCAACTGGGCGTTCCGGGACCGGAGTGGGCCAAATTCAGCCGCGTGCCAGCCATAGGTAAACTTCGCGTCACGAGTACGGCGGAACATCTGGCGAGCATTGACCGGATCTTTGAGATTGGCGCCTTGTATATGATCGAGGTGGAAATGCAGATACATGCCTTTCGCACCGTGGACATCGAACGTCTCCGCCTTTCCAGTGGTGTGACATTGGATTCGCTTATGGCCTTACGGCAGAAAGGGAGGGGCAAACTGGTTGCGACTTCCACTGTGCGGACTAAATCAGGGCAGGAGGCCATCATGAAAGCCGTGCAGGAGGTGACCTACCCGACGTCGCTTCTGGCAAACGAAGATCAGGCAGAGTCCAATTCAACATCGAGGAGCGTAGCCCGGACTCTGATGCCGGGTAATTTCGAAACGAGGGAGACGGGCATGACCTTGCAGGTTATTCCTGAAAGTATACAAGATGGCACGTTGATCAACTTGGTACTTAATCCACAATGGATCACACTGGAGGGCTGGCAATCTTATGCGGCGGACCTTGGGTTGGGCTGGAGGCACAATACCGTATATGTCAGACAGCCTGTATTCGGAGTAACTAGCTTTCAGACTCAGGTTGTAGCGAAAGAAGGTGAGACAGTCCTGCTTGGCAGCTGTTCGACACAGGATGGCGAGTGGCTGCACGTTGGATTTTTGACGGCCCGATCCGTGGATAGACAAACGATAGAAAAGGTCAAGGCCAAACAGAAGGACATGCAGAAGGATGAGGAGGCCAGGAGAAAAATGAAAAAAATCGTCATCCCTGAGGTGACGTTCCGCCCGCCGTCCACGATTATTGACGTGGTTCGTTTTTTCAAGGAGGCCAGTATCGATTATGATGACCCAGAGCTTCCTGCAGCGCAACGAGGTGTCAATTTCGTCTTAAATCTGTCAGCGGACAATGCAAGACTAACAGTAAGCGGTGAAAAGGTGGATCTCTTCGCAGCAACAGCCTCTGTCACAAACAGTGTGCCGGTCGTTCCTGCCATAAGTGCCCGTTTCTTCAATCTGTACGATGCATTGAAGCTCGTATGTGACGCAACGCAGATGAAGTTCACGATCCGAAACGGTATTGTTTGGATAGAGCCTGATTACGGGTCACGCGAAGCATGTTTCACGAGAATTTATGCGGTGCCGCCTGCTACTTCTCATCCGGACACTTCTTGTGAGAAAAGCAGGAAGGATAATGATTCAGGTTCAGGTGACACTGACAATAAAATGTGGAAAAGATTCTATGAACAAATGGGCGTGAAATGGCCTCCGGGGTCTTCGATCAGCTATCTGCCTTCACTTGGCGTGGTGCGTGTCACGAACACGTACGAGAATTTGGAGGTGTTCGAGCAAGTCATCCAAGAGCTTGGCGTTTTCCCTCGTATGGCTGAAGTGGATGTGCAGATATACGCTTTCCATCCTGAAGACATCGAGAAGTTGCGCCTCTCCGGAGACATGTCCGTGGATGCGCTGATGGCCTTGCGAAGAAAAGGGACGGCTAAGCAAGTGGCCTCGGCCTCGGTACTGACAAAATCAGGCCAGGAGGCAATTATGAAAGTTGTACAGGAGGTACGCTATCCGACGGAACTGTTGGCGGAGGTCGAACAGGTGGGCTCGAATGCTACAGTGCAGAGTGCGTCCCAAGCCTTGGCACCGGCCAGCTTCGCCATACGGGAGGTCGGAATGATCCTGCAGGTCGTGCCTGAAGTTTCACCAGACAACTCTCAGTTCAACCTGGTTTTGCATCCGCACTGGGTCACGTTGGACCGCTGGGAATCCTGCCCGGTGGCTCTGGCGGGGGGCTGGACGCACAAGACGCTTCCCTTTAAGCAGCCCGTGTTTGGGGTGACGAGCTTTGAGACGGAGACTCTTGTGAACGCTGGCGAGACGGTTCTGCTTGGAAGCAGTTCAACGCCGGACGGCAAATGGGTCAATGTCGGGTTTCTGACGGTGAAGTAGAGTCTTTGAGCGTTTATCTGCGGTGATGCCGGCAGATAAACCATAAGAAGAGACGTCCCGCTGTTACTCCTTTTTGCGTCTTATTATCTCTGCGTCTTGGAGTCCTTCGTCAACCCATTTCGTGACCCGCTGGGTGGCTTTTCTATGGCCGACGCATAAATACAAAGTTGTATAAATACAGATTTGTATATTGACAATAGACGCGCCTTTGTTGTAAGATTCACCGCATATGAGAAACATAACAGGTTCACCTGTAGAGGACGACGACTTTTTTGATCGTCCATTGGATATTTGCCGACTCCAGCGAGAGCTGGCGAATAAGGCGAACATCTTGCTGACAGCTCCTCGCCGAGTCGGGAAGACCTCCCTCGTGTTGAAGCTTTGCGAACTGGAACGCAAAGCAGAGAAAACAGCCATCTTCATAAACGTCGAGGGTTGCCACGACGAACTCGCGTTTGCAGAAAAACTTGTAGCCGGACTAACCGAAAGCGGTCTGCACCCGGAAATGCTCAGTCGGGTGTCGCTTGTGTTCAGAAAGGTACGAACAGCTTTAAGCGGTATGAAAGTGGGGGCCGCTGGTGTCGATATGGATATGGGAACCCCAGAGGATCCCGATCACAGTACTCTAGGCCATGCATTAGAGAGCATTTTTCGCAAGATCGAGAGTGAGGCAACCCCTGTACTAATCGCCATCGATGAGATGCCGGAACTCCTCCTTGCCCTCAGCAAGCAGGATCAGGGAACAGAGCGAGTCAGTCGGCTGCTGCATTGGTTGAGGGCGTTGCGACAAACCTACCGAAAACACGTGCGTTGGATATTCCTCGGCTCTATCGGACTCGATAGTTTCGTCGATGACCGAAACCTTCGGAAGACGATCAACGACCTCACTGGCCTTCATCTGGAAGCGTTAGACACTCTTGAAGCTGACCAGTTTCTTGCGCGTTTGGGCGAGAGCAATGGCCTATCGCTTGCAACGGAGCTTCGGTCTCTGATCATTCAGCGTGTCGGCTGGCCGCTGCCGCACCACTTGCAAATCGTCTTTCACGCTATCGTTAGTACAGAAACAAGTCACGCCGATGTTGCGGCCATTGAAGCCGCCTTTGCCCATCTGCTTCAGCCAGAGAATCTCAGCCAGTTTGACACGTGGCGGCAGCGGCTGGATGAACAGTTTGAACAAAGCGACGCCGCTGTGGCAAAGAATGCCTTGTACCACCTTTGTCAGTATCCGGATGGTAGAACACGTCATCAGATTTTGAATGCTCTCATGAGCACCCGCCAGTCATCTGACCCTGCTGTCGTCGAGGATCAGTTATCACGACTCTTGCTCATGCTCCAACGTGATGGCTATCTCCTGGAAAGTAGCGGTAATTACGCCTTTCGCTCTTTTCTTCTTCGTGAATACTGGCACTGCCGAGAGGTCCGATGAAAAATACAAAATCCATACTCTCCTTACATCAGCTTTCGCTCTACAACACAGGGCGAATGCCCCCTGATCAAGTCATCGCCGCCTTTGCCGCCCGGCGGCCGGTACTGGATCGCATTATCGCTGACCTCGCAGCGGAGAAGTCTAAGAGCCGCCCTCAACATCACCTCATTGTTGGCCAGCGAGGCATGGGCAAGACAATGCTCCTCGCCCGCATAGCCGCCGAACTCCGCACCGAACCCGCGCTAAATGCAAGATTCATCCCTCTTATCTTTGCAGAGGAGCAGTACGCCGTTGATCGTCTCTCTAAGTTCTGGCTAAACTGCCTCGACTCCCTAGCTGATGCTCGTGAGCAGGCGGGGGATGCCCAAGCTGTCGTTGAGATCGACGCTACCGTCGCCCGGCTTACTGCGGGCGGCGCAAGCTCCGTGAAAGAAGACCAGCCCTTTGCCGATGACGTGTATAGTGCCTTTGCCAAGGCCGCACAAACTTCGGGCCAACGCC
>CAYWNP010000078.1:0-4081 GCA_964459675.1 uncultured Akkermansia sp.
ATTGTGGGTTAATAGGCTGGGTCTGGAGTGGACTAGGTGTCGTAGATCCACATTCTACAATTAAAAGAGCCTAGGGTCGTGTTTGGACGTAGGACATTGAACAACCCCGCATTGCCGCTCCATCGCGGAATACCGCTCCTCGCTCCAGCTCCGCTGGCTTCAAACGAGCGTTCGGATTTCGCACCTGGGTGCTCGTCCTCGGCGCATGTTTGTTGCCGCATTCCATCCCGTCTACGCTTTCCTCATGCCAGACTGCGCTGGTGGTGCGCATGCACCCCGGCGCATAACAGTACGTGCACCCATGCGTACATCCCCGATACAAAATAAACATTCGGTTTTTCGCGTTGTCTTTTTATCAGAGCCGTTGTATTATTTTCAATCGATCCAGACATCTTGAAAGAGGTCTACCCGATCGCATCGAAGGTACCATTGGTCACGGAAAGTGTGTATCGTAGAAAAGGGAAAAGCAACAATGATCAAATTGCGGATATTTGTTAGTTCTGTGCAAAAAGAAATGGCTGAAGAACGGAGGGCTGTCAAGGGACTGGTTACTTCGGATCCCTTTCTCGACGAACACTGTGTCGCGATTCTTTACGAGGACGAGCCGAGTATGCTTAAGCCGTCTCCACAGGGTTACTTGAATGATCTCGCAAAATGCCAATTCTATTTGGTGATCATCGGTTCCGAGTATGGGAAACGGGTTAAAGGTCTATCAGCCACCCATCATGAATACCACTTTGCTCAAAAGAAGGAGATCCCGGTTCTCGCCTGTGTCTCAGGGGACAATAAAGTAAAACGTGATTCCGCGACGTTGGACTTCATTGATGAAATCCGAGATGACGGACACAAGTACCATCGCTTTTCAAACTCACGGGAACTCCAGAGCATCGTTCTGACTTGCTTGAGCGAATACATTAAGAAAAACTATCATGTGGCACCTTCGCAAAAGGATGCAAAGACCTCACAACGTACTGTGGCAACGTCATCGTCTTTTGATCAAGAGCGTTTAGCGTTTCATCCAGACACAAAAATCCTTACCCTCGTCGGCTGGAAAGATGTTGATGTTGAAATCGCAAGGCAACTGGTTGCAAAGACAGCTGATACGCCTGTCGCCGTCATGCGTGATGCCGATCTTAAGGAGTTGCTCCTTCGGCGCGGACTTCTCTGGCCCTCGAAAGAGAACGAAAAGGTATACTGTTCCCCGGCAGGCATATTGCTGTTTGCAAAAGACCCCACAAAGGTCTATCCCCAGAGTTGCATACGCCTGGTGGCCTTCCAGGGAGAATTACGTGATCCCAAGCCTATAGACTCCATGGATATCACTTCGCCCATCCCAAGAGCTTTGGAACTGGCGCTCCGATTTATTGACATGAATACGCGGCATCCAATGCGCGTGGAGGGCATGCGCCGGTTGCGTCTCGACGAGT
Source organism: uncultured Akkermansia sp. (assembly GCA_964459675.1). Taxonomy (GTDB): domain Bacteria; phylum Verrucomicrobiota; class Kiritimatiellia; order RFP12; family UBA1067; genus CAIZQW01. Next base: position 1,428 of record CAYWNP010000078.1, read on the forward strand.
ACCCGATTGCAGCGCTACGGGAAGCCCTGATCAACGCGATGGCGCATCGGGATTACGAAGATACAAAGAGGAAAATACATATTGAACTGTTTAGGGACCGTATTGAAGTCATTAGCCCTGGACTTTTACCCCACGGAATAAGTCTAGAACAATTGCGTTCGGGCAAGTTGAACCCTTGTTCACGCAACCCAGTCATAGCTCAGGGGTTGCGTTTGCTCGGCCTCATGGAAGAGTTAGGTACAGGTGTTGTCCGTATGAAGCAGGCGATGCTTGATCATGGTCTTAAACAACCCGAATACAGTTTGCGCGAAAACTGCCTTGTTGTTACTTTTCGCGGACCTGGCGCAGATATGAGCAAACTCAAGACCGATCACTCCGTTCCGGTTTTCGATGTCCGACCGTCAGTTGTCGAGACGTTGAACAGGAGCCAAAAAGCGATTCTCCATGAGCTGTTGCAGAAAGGCCAAGTCCGTGTTGCGGAATTGACAATCGATTTGGGTGTAACTGCTCAAGCCGTCCGCAAAGACCTAGCCAAGTTGCACAAGTTAGGCCTTATAGAGCAACGTGGAGCGGCACGTGCCACTTATTATGTCTTGAACGAACGACAGTTGCATGAATCCGCAACTATCCGCAACCTATAACGGCAGTATCCGCAACCATACGAGGAAATGGTCCAGGGACGAGGCCAAAATAAAATGGGCGACAGGGGGACAGACTATCTATTCCTCAAGACATGCGGCACTGGGAGGGGCATCCGGCAGCTGCCGGACGTGCCTATGGCGCAGAGGCCTGCGCCGCTCCCCTCTCTTATTCCAATATTCCACCATTCCATTATTCCTCTCCGCATCCGCATTCCGGTTTCAGGAAATCTCTTGATTTTCAGAGTATAACCCTGCATAATATTGACTGATTAATCTTTACCCTTGTCGTTAAGTTAGCGTGTGGAACAAAAAATATGATGAAATGCAGACCGTTTTTCGCGTTCGCTCTCGTTACCTTTGCCCTCGTGGCCTTCACTGCTGAGGCGCGTGAAAATGATATTTTCACCTACGACCAGCTCAAGGCACGTGCAGAGCAGCTGGCAAATGCCTCCTTTTCAGATTGGCGGCAGGAGCCTCCCAAGGAGATCCGTAAGCTGACCTATGATCAGTATCGCGACATCCGGTTTAATCCGAAAAAGGCGCTCTGGCGTTATGAGCACATCCCGTTTCAGGTGCATCTCTTTCATCCGGGTTGGATCCAGAGCGATCAGGTGGATATTCATCTGATCGAGAATGGGCGTGTTGAGACTAAGCCATACAGTCAGGATTACTTTGACTTCGGCACGAACAGCAACATCGTCCTGCCCGAGGGCAAGATGAAGTTCTCAGGACTCCGTGTTCACTATCCTATAAATCGTCCTGATTATCTGGATGAGCTGATTGTCTTTCAGGGAGCAACCTATTTCCGTGCGCTGGCCAAGGATCTGGTCTACGGTCTCTCGGCCCGAACCATCGCGGTCAACTGCGGGGGGCCTGGTACCGAAGAGTTCCCCCGTTTTCGGGCCTTCTGGCTTAACCGGCCGGCAGACAAAGAGAACCGTCTCACCATCTTGGGGCTGATTGACAGTCCCAGTCTCGCGGGTGCTGCGGAGTTTGTTGTCACGCCGGGGAACATCACGACAGTTAAGGTGCGTGTTGCGATCTATGCGCGCAAGAAGATTAGTCATTTGGGGATCGCACCCCTGACCAGCATGTATTGGTATGGACGTCAGGCTGGACTGCGTTTTTCAGACTTCCGTCCGGAAGTTCATGATTCGGATGGCTTGCTGATGAACAATGGGGCCGGTGAATGGCTCTGGCGTCCCTTGGCCCATGAAGGCAAGTTCCGTTTCTGCTCCTTTGTTGACAACAATCCCAAGGGATTTGGCCTCTTCCAGCGTGATCGCGCGTTTTCCTCCTATTCCGATTTGGAGGCGCACTACCAGGATCGTCCCTCTGCCTGGGTCACCCCGATCGGCGATTGGGGCGAGGGTTCTGTCCGCCTGCTCGAGTTGCCGACGGTTGACGAGTTTAACGACAATATCGTCGCCTTCTGGGAGCCCAAGAAGACCCTCTCCGCTGGACAGAATGCAGAGTTCGCCTATGATATTCAGTGGTTCAACGACAATCCTAAGTTGCCGGATGTTGGACGCACAGTCACGACGCGCGTGGCAGATGTGCCTGATCCCGAGGACAAGGATCGTGTCGCGGACGGCAAGACCGTTATCCGTAAGTTTGTGTTAGATTTCCGGTGGCCTGAGGTTACGGAGGATGCCTCCTCCACCAACCAGTTGGTGCCCGTGGTCAGTGTCCAGAACGCAACCCTGCTCGGCAAGCCTGTCCAGCAGTATAACGCGTATGACCGGACCTGGCGTGTCTTCTTTAAGGCTGCTGCACAGAAGGGGGCCGCCCCTGTCGAGAGCAGAGCCTTCATCAATCGTAATGGGAAGCCGGTAACTGAAACATGGATTTATCTCTGGAATCCATAAGGCTCCCTCCGTGGGATCCTGTTCATGCGGAAGATTGGAACGAAGCCTACGAAAAGGTGGAAAACTATCTTCGTGCGTGTCGTGTGGGCAGCCATTTGCAACGGGCGCGCCTGACCGCCTTGGTCTTGCAGCGTGTCCATGACCG
>CAYWNP010000078.1:4181-12690 GCA_964459675.1 uncultured Akkermansia sp.
GAGGTGATCCGTTCGCGCATTGTCCGGACAGGACCAGACTTTGCCTTCTCCAGTATGGTTCCGCGTGACATTGACTTGGGGCTCATGCCTGAACTGATGGAGAGCGCGATGGAGAGCTTTGAGGATGTGCCCGTCCTTCGAACCGTCTTTGCCTGGTGTCTCTTCTTAGGACTCTTGGCCTTCCTTTTCTGGTACACCCACTAATTTGCTCCGCAAAACTATGAACCAAGCCTCCTCTGTTGTTGTCAAAGTGATTAATCCCGTACGCCGCTCGGCGCAACGGCGCGTTTTCTTCTTCTCCTGCGTGCTGGCGCTCACCTCGATGGCTATCTGGCTCATGGCTGATATTCTCTGGCGCGGTGGACTGACCGGGGTAGAAACAGCGATGCTCGCGCTCTTCGTGCCCCTGTTCGGCATGGTGGCCTTTGGTTTTGTTCAGGCAACGATTGGTTTCTTTGTGTTGCTGAAAAGAGGAAAAGACAAAGGCGAGATCATGGTGACGCTACCCTCGGCTGAACAAGACCTCAGTCAGTTGCCCGCGACGGCGTTGCTGATTCCGATTTATAATGAAGATGTGCCCCGTGTTTACGAGGGCGTACGCGCCATGTTTCTTGCGCTCAAGGAGGCGGAAGTCCATCGCCGTTTCGACTTTTTCATTCTCAGTGACTCCACAGATCCGAACAAGTGGATCGAGGAGGAGGTCGAGTGGATCGACCTCTGCAAGCAGCTCAATGCCTTCGGTCGCATCTTTTACCGTAAACGCCATATTCCGATCAATCGTAAGAGTGGCAACATCAGCGATTTCTGCCGGCGCTGGGGCAAGTGTTACCGCTACATGGTCGTGTTGGATGCCGACAGCATTATGGAGTCCAAGACCCTTATTAAGATGGTGCAGGTGATGGAGGCGAATCCCCAGACCGGCATCCTGCAGACCGTGCCGCAGCCCATCCAGGGAGAGACGGTTTTTGCACGGATGCTCCAATTTGCAGGCCATTGCTACGGACCGATCTTCCAAGCCGGCCTGAATTACTGGCAGGCGGACAATGGAAACTTCTGGGGCCACAATGCCATTATCCGTACAGCCCCCTTTATTGAGCACTGTGCCCTCCCCTCCCTGCCAGGCTCAGGGCGCGCGCGTTTTATGAGCCATGACTATGTCGAGGCCGCCCTGATGCGTCGCGCCAACTATCAGGTTTGGCTCGCCTATACGTTAGGGGGTTCTTACGAAAACTTGCCCCCGACCATGATTGACTGCGCCAAGCGTGACCGCCGGTGGTGCCGAGGCAACTTCCAGCACAGCTGGCTGCTTTTGGCCGAAGGGTTCAAACCGATCAACCGTCTACATCTGACGATCGGAATTCTCTCCTACCTCTGTTCCCCCCTCTGGCTGATCTTTTTGGGGCTTGGCATCCTGCAATATCACCGAGACATGGCCCGCACGATTCAGCCCTTTGATGCGGATATCGGACTCTCCTCCTATCTCGACGTCGGCGGAGGTAAGCTCGCCTGGATGCTCTTCATCGTCACATTGATCCTCTTGAGTTTTCCGAAGGTTCTGGCCTGGCTCCTGATTATGGGGAACCGCGCCAAGCGCCTCTCCTTCGGCGGCAGCTTCCACTTGACCCTGAGCGTGCTTGTCGAACACACCTTCTCAGCGCTGATGGCGCCCATCCTCATGCTCTTCACCTCGCTCTCGGTCTTCTTTGTTGTGATCGGACGGGAAATCTCCTGGGGCACCCAGTGCCGTGACGCCGGCGGAGTTGATTGGCCCTCGATCTTGCGGGCCCACACCTGGCACACCTTGACTGGCGCTGCCGTGGCCATGATTTCGTATCAGATCAATCCTGTCTTCTTCCTTTGGATGATTCCGATCACCATTGGCTTGGTGCTCTCCATTCCAATCTCCGCACTGCTCTCCCACGAAGGGATGGGGCATCTCTTTTCGCACATCGGTCTCTTCTGCACGCCACCGGAGACGAACAAGTCCCCCTTGGTCGCCCAGATGGAGAAACGGCTCGAGGCGATTCGTAACGAACTGCCTCCGCCCGAGTGGCTTCAGCGCCACTTCGGTATTGCCCAGGTTTTGCTCGATCCCTACATCAATGCGGCTCATGTCTCGCTCATGCGCGTCAAGCAGAAGCTCAACCACGGCATGACCACCTATTACAAGGGACTCTGCGACCGTCTCCTGACGCGGGGTCCGGATGCGTTAAACCGACGCGAGCTTCTCGCCCTGCTCCGCAATGCCGACTCCATGGCCCATGCGCACGACCTCCTCTGGAAGATGCCCAACCGACTGCTCCCGACCTGGTGGACCATGGCCATGCGCCATTACAATATTTTAACCAGCCAGCAGAAATCACCGCTCTATCGTTAATATGTCATAGCACATGGCAGGGCTTGACGTGCATCCCTATACAGTCTATAATGGCACACTTATTTGGGAACCGTTTTCAACCTGAGGCATGAGGTTTTTATGGCAGAAGTGAAAAGTGATTTAACAGCTCAGCAAGCGCAGAACTTTTACAAGAAGGGTGTCGCGGCGTTTGAGAGAGGCAATCTCGATATTGCCATTGACCTTTTAATGCAATGCGTAACGCTCTCTCCAGGCTTCTCGTTGGCGCGTAAATTTTTGAGAGCTGCTCAGATCACCAAGTTTAAACGTGAGCGGAAGGTTGGGTTCGCCGAAAAGTTGCAAGAGTTTAGAACCATGTTCATTCGGATGAAGATCTCAACCCTTCAGAAGAGCGGCAACTTGGAAGCGGCTCTTGTTGAATGCGAGAAGCTGTTGTCGGTCAATCCCTTACACCCCTTGAATGTCGAGTTGGCTGTCGAGATCGCCGAGGCCTCCGGACATGCGGATGCAGCGCTCTTCACAGTGGAGGCGGCGTATGAGAATAATCCAGACGACTTAAAGCTCTTGCGCCGCGTCGCGGAGTTTTACTTGAAGCTCGGTGACTATACCAAGGCGCGCGACGCATACGCAAAGTTAAATGCCTTTCTGCCGAACGATCAACTCATTTTCAAGCAGCTTAAGGACGTGGAAGCCCGTGTGACCATGGCTGCTGGCTGGGAGGAAGCCTCCGGCAGGAAGGACGGCTATCGCGATCTTATTGCTAACAAGGAGCAAGCCAGCAAATTGGATATGCAGAACAAGTCGGTCCAGACGGGTTCGGATGCTGATTTCCTTATCGAAGAGGCTAAGCAACGCATCGCCGCAGAGCCGAATAATCTCAACTTCTATCGCGCGCTTGCGCGTGTCTATCTCCAGAACAAGCGCTTTGAAGAGGCTGTTGCCACACTTGAGGATGCCCGCAAGATCAACGCAGCTGATCCTGAGCTGGATCGAGGCATCACACAGGCGAAGATCTCCCTTTTCGAGTCCAAGATTGATGCACTGAAGGCCGCGGGTAAGACTGCTGAGGCTGCTGAGATGGAAGGCGAGATGAATCAATTTGTCTTTGATGACCTCTCCGCGCGTGTCCAGCGGTATCCGAATGATCTCAAGCTTCGTTTCGAGTTGGGCTTGCTCTACTTCAAGTATGAGTATTTTGATGAGGCGATCGGCCAGTTGCAGTTGGCGCAGCGCAGTCCCAAGGAGCGCGTGGAAGCACTCTATTACTTGGCTAAATGCTTTGCGAAAAAGGGACAGCGGGATATGGCGGTCATGCAACTGGAGACCGCGAACGACCAGTTGCCCATTATGGACGATCTCAAGAAGAAGGTCATGTTCGAGCTCGGGGTCTTGGCGGAGGAGTCCGGGGATTACGAAAAGGCTTTCAGTTTTTACAAGGATGTTTACGGTGCGGATATCGGCTTTGAAGATATTGGCGTACGCATGGAGCGCATCTACAAGTTGCGTCAAACGCCTTAATTTTGGCATATTATAATCACGTGAGAAACGGTTGCACGAGCTGATCAAAAGGGGAAAGGCTCGAGTGGCGTTTGTGAGTTACAGGGCTATAGGACTAAAAATTAAGAGAAGAGGGGAAAGGAACGGCAGAGAAATGAACCATCGCAATTCCATTATGTTAAGCCTGCTATTTGTTGCCTGCCAGGTCATGGCTAAGACGTATCTCTCGCCTGAATATTTGGCGGTCTCGCCTGACAGGAAGGCCATTTATGTCACTGCGGCCACAGACAAAAAATTACTCAAGATTGCGCCTGAGACAGCCCAAGTCTTGGAAACGTGGTCGCTAAAAAAGAATCCATCGGGACTTGTTGTCGCTCCGGATGGCATGCTCTATGTCACCGCGGGCGCAGAGGATGGCGTGCTGTATAAGATGAGCGCCGCTGGCAAGGTCAAAGAGTCATTGAACGTTGGACATACGCCCCTCTCACCTGTTGTCAGCGCGGACAACAAGACGGTTTATCTGCTCAATCGCTTCAATAATAATGTGATGGTCATCGAGGCTGAAACAGTAAAGCTCTTGACGACGATTCCTGTGGTGCGTGAACCCCATGCCGCAGTTTTGGCTGCAGGCGGTAAGTTACTCTTTGTGGCCAATCACCTCCCCAGCGTGAGGTCGACTGACGATGTTGTGGCGGCTTCGGTCTCCATTATTGATACAACAAAGCGCACCTTGCTCAGGAGTGTCATGCTTCCCAACGGCAGCACAGGCGTTCGTGGCATCGCAGTCTCCCCCGATGGAAAATATGTCTATGTGACACACACCTTTGGCCGTTATCAGCTGCCCACCACACAGTTGGAACGAGGCTGGATGAATACAGCGGGGTTGAGTATCTTTGACGGTGAGACGGGCGACTATGTCAATACGGTCCTCTTGGATGACGTTGATTTGGGTGCGGCGAATCCGTGGGGTGTGACAGTCTCGGCAGATGGTAAAACCTTAGTGGTGGCTCATGCGGGGACACGCGAGATCAGCGTGATTGACCGCGAGGCGCTTCATCTCCGGCTGACGAAGGCCGCCAAGGGTGAAAAGGTAACCGAGGTCACCCGTTCTGCATCAGATGTTCCGAATGATCTCTCTTTTCTTGTGCCGATCCGGCGACGAATCAAGGTCGAAGGGGATGGTCCGCGTGGTGTGGTCATCTGCGCCTCCTCTGTTTATGTGGCCTGTTATTTTTCAGAGAGCATCGTACAAGTGAACCTCGAAGAGAGCACGCCGAAACCTCACACGCTCCAGCTTTCTAAAAAATTCGACCTCTCCCAAGATCGTGTGCGTCGTGGAGAGATGCTCTTCAATGACGGGGCCATGTGCTTCCAGCAGTGGCAGAGTTGCGCGAGTTGTCATCCGGACGGGAGGGCCGATGGGTTAAATTGGGATCTGATTAATGATGGGATCGGCAATCCGAAGCAGACAAAGAATATGGTCTATTCCCATCTCACGCCACCGACCATGGTGACGGGAATTCGCAAAGACATGGCGCTGTGCAATCGCAAAGGCTTGACCCACATTCAATTTGTTGTCCGTCCCGAAGAGGACGCGCTCTGCATTGATATGTATGTGATGTCGCTGAAGCCTGTTCCCAGTCCCTATCTGCAAGACGGGGCTCTCTCCAAGGCTGCGAAGCGTGGTAAAAAACTCTTTCAGCAAGTAGGCTGTGCGGACTGCCATTCTACCCGTAAGGAGTCGCCTGAAGGGGTACCGCTCTTCACGGACTTAAAGACGCATCCTCTCTTGGGCATCGGGAATGAGGAGGGACGCGCCTTTGATACGACAACGCTGGTGGAGGTTTGGCGGACCGCGCCTTATTTGTATGATGGACGCGCTCTGACCATGGAGGAGGTCCTCACCACGTGCAATCCCGGAGAGGTTCATGGGGCGACAAAAAAATTAACAAAAACAGAACTGAGTGACTTGGCAGAATATATGCTGTCCTATTAATAAAAAAGTAGAGCGAAAAAAAGGGGGGGGCTGATGAAGGTATCGTTAGTCAATGGGGGCGTCACACGGACGCAAGAGTGGGGAGAGATGGATCTCGCGAAGGGGATTCCTCCTTGTGAAGGGACGGCTTTGTCGTTTATGGGGTGGGGAACCCCTGCTACGGTGAAGCAGGCAGGTTTAGAAATCAAGGGAACCGATGTCCCTCAATTATGGCTCTGTAACCATTCAGAGGCCTTTCCTCCGATCTGGCTTCGGTGGTCTTTGTCTGGAGCCCCCACACGGTTGCTCAAGCGCGATGGACTGACGCTCGGCGTCTGTTATTCGGATGCTCATGCAGACTATTGTTTGCTGACAGGTGTACTCCCAAAGGATCTGACCGCCTCACGTGCTGATCAGACCACGTCGCTCTTCGAGAGCATCGAGGAGACGCTTGCCGAGGCTGGCATGACCTTCTCGGATGTCGCCAGAACGTGGCTCTATATGGACAACATTTTGGAGTGGTATGACCCCTTCAACCGCGCACGCGATGCCTTTTTCACCTCACGCCATATTTACGAAGGTCGTGTTCCTGCCAGTACGGGTATTGGGAGCGCGAACCTCTATGGGGCCGCTATTTCCGCCTGCGCCCTGGTGGTAAAACCCAAGAACAATCAGACGACGCTTCAACTTGTCGAATCTCCCTTGCAGTGCTCTGCCCTCAGTTATCGCAGCTCGTTTAGTCGCGCGATCGAGATCGGCACTCCCGATTATCGGACACTCTTGATCTCGGGCACTGCCAGTATCGAGCCCCATGGCGCAACAGCCTTTGTCGATGATGTCGAAAAGCAGATCCAGTTAACCATGGATGTGGTAAAGGCCATTTTGGAGTCGCGTGGCATGAGCTGGGCAGATACGTCACGTGCCATCATGTACTTGAAAAAGCCCGAGTATATGCCCATCTGGCAGGCTTGGTTGAAGAAGAACAATCTGACAGCCATGCCCCTGGTGACGATCGAAGCAGATATTTGTCGTGATGACCTCTTGGTTGAAATAGAACTCGATGCCGTTAAGAAGATGTAGCGTTTTCGATGAAGAGACTATTGAACAGAATTCTGAGCCTAAGCGTTGCGATGTGGCTCTGCATACTCCTCTCCCTTGCCTCGGTCGTGTTGGCTTTCATGGGGCCGACTCGCGCTGGGGAATGGATGTCGAGACTCCCCAATCTGATGGGCATTGCAGTCTTGACCTTGGGTATGGCGATCACGAGCGTACGGGCTCTCTTCCGCAGACGTTTTGATTCTGCGCTCTTCCATGGTGGCGTCGCCTTGGTTATGGCAGGCTGGCTCGTGGGACAGGTCGCCCTTCGTACAGCCTCGCCAGAGAACCCGGCGAACGGCCTCATGGCACTGATAGACGGCGATATGTCGGATCAGCTCTTCCAAGGGCCTCGACTCGAACAGCTTGTTGGCCGTGTTCCCTTTACGGTCAAACTTGAAAAATTCACGGTGGAACGTTATCCCTCGCGGGATCCTCAGTACGAAGCTCCTGTGCGCGAGTATTGTAGTCGCGTGGTGATTCAGGAGCGCAATAAACCTGCACGTGTTGAGAATATACGCGTAAACCAACCTGCTATTGTCCAGGGCTTTTATATTTATCAGATGAGCTGGGGTCAGACAGGAGATCGTTGGGGCAATTCGGTGAATTATACGGTGTTGCAATTTAAGCGTGACCCAGGACTTATGAGTGTGTATACCGGTTTTGTCGTACTCTTTGCAGGAGCGCTCTGGTTTGCGGCGCGCTGTTTCCGTCTCAAGAGAGGAGGCGTGGCATGAGTGTGAAATGGACGCCTCAGGGCTTGTTGATTTATGCGACCATGGCCGCCTTTTTGTTGGCCGTCATCCTCCTCAAGACCGAGCGCAAGGCGTTAGGCCGCGGTTTCTGGTTTTCGGGTTTTATTTTTGCAACGGCGGCCGTCGTTTTTCGAGGTCTTCACACGGGCCATCCGCCCATGCAGAACCTCTTTGAGTTTTTCCTCTGCATGGCCGCCTTTCTCTGGCCTTTGGCCCAGCTGAGCCGTTACCAGACGGGAGCAGATACGGATTTTCAGGATGCGCTCTTGGGACTCGTTATTCTCTTTCCTGCGGGTTTTGTTTTTAGCGAGGAACCTCGCATGTTGCCCCCGGCGTTGCAGAGTCCGCTCTTCATCCCACATGTGGGGAGTTATGTGGCGGCCTATATCATTTTGGCACGTTCCGCCTTTATGGCTCTTCCGCTCTTCAGGTGCGCAGGACCGTTGACGGAAGACCATCCACGTTTCCTTGAGCTTTCGCGGGCGGATGCGGTCTCGCGTCAGACCGCAGCCATGGGGTTTGTATTGATGACGGTCGGACTCTTTCTCGGCTCTCTTTGGGGAAAAATCTGTTGGGGACACTACTGGCAGTGGGATCCCAAAGAGATGTGGTCGATGGCAACGTGGTTCATGTATGCGGCTTACTTCCATTTAAGGTTACGAAACCGTCTTCGCACTCCGCGCCTGCTCGCGATTCTGCTTTGGCTTGGGTTCCTCTTTGTCGTCTTGACGCTAACCTGGATTAATGTCTCCCGGCTCTTCTCAGGTATGCACACGTATGCGTGAAGCGACAGGGCAACTTTTTTCTCACAGAGGCACAGAGAGCACAGAG
>CAYWNP010000079.1:0-12499 GCA_964459675.1 uncultured Akkermansia sp.
TCGGCTGCGGGGGCTTCAGCAGGAGCTGTCTCGACAGCAGCAGCCTTGGCGACGGTCGCATCCTTTGCTGCCTTGGCAGCTTTCTTACGGGTCTCCATCAGGCGGCTCTTGGCCTTCTTGCCAGCATCATCGTCTTCATCCTTATCACGACGGGGCTTGCGGGTGGCCTTATCCTGTGCATCCGACTGGACCTGCTCTGCATCGCGCTGACGCTGACGTTCCGACGCTACACGCTGATACTCGTCATTCGCATCTTTGATGACCTTCGCGAAGGCGTCAACAATCATCTTGATACCACGGACCGCGTCATCATTACCAGGAATCACATAGTCAACGAAATCTGGATTCGCATTGGTGTCCACAATCGCCACAACCGGAATGCCCAAACGGACCGCTTCAGCAACCGCGTTCTGCTCACGGCAGATATCCACGACCACCATTGCGCCTGGCTTATTATCCATATCAGCCACGCCGCCGAGATTCTTCTGGAGCTTCTCGAGTTCGCGACGCAGGCTAGCAGCCTCCTTCTTGTGAATGGAGAGGGCGCCATTATTGTTGCGTCCCATGGCTTCGATCTGGCGCATACGCTTGACGCTGCGACGAATCGTCGGGTTATTGGTCAACGTACCGCCCAACCACCGTTCCGTCATGTGGTTTTGTGCACACGTTTCTGCAGCAGCCTTCACGACCTCTTGCGCCTGTTTCTTGGTTGCAACAAAGAGAACCTTCTTGCCACTCAACGCGGTGTCACGCAAAAAGGCAGCTGCTTCGTCAATAAGGGTGATCGTCTGGGTCAGATCAATGATGTGGATCCCATTGCGCTTGTCAAAGATGTAGCGCTTCATCTTGGGGTTCCAACGCTTGGTTTGATGTCCGAAGTGCAGACCTGCATCCAGCAAGTCCTGAAGGGTGAGACCGGTGAGGGTCGAGACAGGCATTTCCATGATGGTATCCTTAAACAATGACAGGCAAGAGCATGACGCTCACTGACCCTGTCGGGTTAATCCGCTTTGGCGATCCGGCGCCTGACGCCGCCTCGCCTTCGCTTCCGCACAGATAAAGTCACTCGACAATTTGTGCGCTTAGGCCGAGAAGAATAGCAAAATACCCCCTCTCCGCGCAAGCCCGAAATTTAAGAGAATAACCAATATCCAACACGGAATATCCAATATCCAAGTTTTAAGACTGATGTACTGAGTAGCCGAGTGAAGTACGATCATGGACATCCACCTTCGCGATGCCTACGGTGGACAGGCAGAATAATCGATAACGTCTTTTCGTTGGATATTGGATATTCCGTGTTGGTTATTGGATATTTAACCTTCTAACTTCGGACTTGTAACCTGGTGGGGTGCTGTGTATAGTTTGCGTGAACAGCGTGAATGAGAAAGAGGAATGGCTATCACATGAGTACACTCACCTTTACAGACCTGCAGGTTCCGGAGGACCTTGTCTCGGCCTTGGCCAAGCAGGCCATTACCGAGCCAATGCCCATCCAGACTGTGGCTTATCCGGTCTTGTGCTCGGGCAAGGACGCTTATCTCTGCGCCGAGACTGGAACCGGGAAGACGCTCGCCTATCTCCTCCCCCTCTTCAGCCGCCTGGATCTCGCACTGGCTGCCACCCAGCTGGTGGTAGTCGCACCCACACACGAACTCGCCCTACAGATTCAACGCCAGTGCATCGAGCTGGCTAAAAATGCGGGGCGGCCGGTGCGTACACTCCTATTGGTCGGCGGCACCCTGATCGAACGGCAGGTCGAGAAGCTCAAAACCAAGCCCCATGTGGTTGTGGGTTCGCCCGGACGTATTCACGAACTCATCCAGCTCCGCAAGTTTAAGCCGCACACGGTCAAGTGTGTTGTGATTGATGAGGCGGACCGCCTCCTCTGTGACGAGAGCGCAAAGGCAATCCATGATCTTCTGCACAACATGCCTCGGGATCGCCAATTGGTCTATGTCTCTGCCACCGAGCAACCGCAGAGCATGGCGACGATTAGCGCGCTCTCGCCCAAGCTCGTCATGCTCAGAACCGTGGACGTACCCGTCAACGCGAATATCGAACACCTGGGACTCATCTGTGAGGAGCGCGATAAACCCGATGTGCTACGAAGTCTCTTCCATGCCCTTCGCTCCAAACGGGTCATGGCCTTTGTCCATCGCACGGAGACGGCTGAGATCGTCGCCTCCAAGTTGGCGCATCACAAGATTCACGTGGCACAGCTTCATGCCGCCTTTGATAAACAGGAGCGCCAGCAGGCCATGGAGGATTTCCGGAGCGGACGCGCCGCGGTACTGATCGCCTCGGATGTCGCTGCGCGTGGCCTCGATATCCCGAATGTGACGCATGTCGTGAACCTCGATGTCCCAACGCTCAGCAAGGCCTACCTTCATCGCGTGGGACGTACGGCCCGCGCAGGTGCCCAGGGCGTGGCCATCACCCTCTTCACTCAGAACGAGACGCCACTGGCCCGCCGCTTCGAAGAGGAGCTCGGCATTGTCATCCATCGCGTACGCCTGCGCGACGGAGAACTCTTCAAAGTGTAAGTCCTAAGAAGGAAACTGATGATATGAAAAGATTAATCTTGGTAGCTGGACTCATCGTCGTGAACGGGATAGGGAATGCAGGGGATTCCTGGCCCTGTTTCCGTGGACCCCACGGCGATGGAACGGTGACCGGTTCTCGCCTGCCGTTAACCTGGAGTGAGACCAATAATGTCCGCTGGAAGATCTCCCTGCCTCTTCCTGGCTGGTCCACACCCGTAATCCAAGACAATCAGATCTGGATGACGGGCGCCACCGAGAAGGGTAACACCTTCTTTGCCTACTGTGTTGCGCTGGAGACCGGAAAAGTCCTCTTTGAAAAACAGCTTTTCACCTGTGCTACGCCCGAACCCCTGATGAACGCGGTGAATGGATATGCTTCGCCCTCCGGCGCCATCGAAAAGGGACGTGTCTATCTCCATTTCGGTAGCTATGGCACAGCCTGCCTGGATACGGGAACAGGCGAGGTGCTTTGGAAACGCGACGACCTCAAATGCCGCCACTTTAGAGGCCCTGGGTCCTCTCCTATCCTGTATAAAAGTTTCGTCATTCTAACCTTTGACGGTATCGATCAGCAATATCTGGTTGCCTTGGATAAACAGACCGGCAAGACAGTCTGGAAAAGCGACCGCAATATTAAATTCAATGACTTGAACGAAAAGGGCGAGCCCAAGGGTGAAGGGGATTTCCGTAAGGGCTTCACCACCCCGTATGTGATGACGTTCAACGGAAAAGACCAACTGATCAGCCCGGCCTCCACAACCATCATCTCCCTTGATCCCGAGACCGGCAAAGAGTTGTGGCGCGTTCGGAGTCCAACCCATACGCCGGCCGTAAGCGCGGTTTCCGAGAATGGCATTGTCTTTGCCGTGACCGGACATGGCCCTGCAGAGATGCTCGCGATCCGTTCGGACGGCAGTGGCGATGTGACAAACACGCATGTGCTCTGGCGCTTCGGGGGCAAAGACGTTCCTGTAACCCCCTCCCCTGTTGTCATTAAGGGCTTGCTCTATATGGTCGCTGATCAAGGCATTTTAAACTGTTTTGAGGCCTCCTCAGGAAAAGTCCTTTGGCGTCAGTCGCTCGGGGGTAATTTTATTGCCTCGCCCATTCACGATGGCGAAAATATCTATTGTTCCAGCCTCTCCGGGAAGACCCTTGTCCTGCGTGCAGGACGCACCTTTGAAAAACTTGCGGAGAATCGCTTAGACACCGGCATGATGGCCTCTCCGGCCGTTTCAGGTAACACCTTGATCCTGCGTACAAAGACCCATCTCTACGCGATCGAGGCAAGGTAATTGCCTTATTAAAAATTGGACGTTGGATGTTCGATGTTGAATGTTCGATGTTCGCCTTCTTTCGTTTATTCCCGGGAGCCCAGGCAGTGGGCGTGTATCTAAGGTGTGGCAGACATTCCTGTCTGCCCTTTATTGCGCAGACAGGAATGTCTGCGCCACCTTGCTTTTAACTTCGCATCAATGGTACATGCTGATGACGCGGGGGGTGATGTCGGTCAGGCTTCGCGCATTGGCGAGGAAGGCTTGAGCCTCGGGTCCGATCGCAATGAGTGGCACAGGATTGCGCGTATGTCCCCGGACGCTCATGTCCTCAATATTGCCATGATCGCTCGTAATGACGAGCAAGATCCCTGCTGAAGCGCAAAGCTTTTCAACAGCAGATAAAAAGAGGTCGAAGAGCTTCAAAATGTCGTGTGCCTCCTCCAAGTTCGTGGAGTGGCCGGCAAAGTCAGTCAAAAATATTTCAAAGAGGGTGAAGTCATGCGCCTGTGTCACTTGGAGAAGATGCTCGGCGGCCTGCAACGGGGTAATAGTCTTCACTGCGTGCCCTTTTTTCACAAGAACCTCTCCAGTGATATCATGCGTCAGCGCCTGTTTATCGCGTAAGTCTTCTTGAATCGAAATAGTCTCAGGCTGTGTCAACGCCATAACCGTCGTGACTGATTTAAAACGGCGCGCCACCAGCTCATCCACGCTGTCTACCATGTAGGCATCTGCAAAGCGGCACCGCACCCCTTTGCGCCTGAGGGCCATAAAAAGGTTGTCCTCACCCAACAGTTTGCGCAGGCTCGGCCCTGGAAAACCTTCACAATGACGCCCCATGTATTGTGCTGCGTTGACGCCTGTAAACATCGATGCCTGGCCTGTGGCACTTTGCGGAAGTCCCTCCATATCGAGGCACGCATCGATCGCCACAGAATGCTCTTGGATCAGACGGCAGAGCGTCGGACAAATTTCCGGATTCACCGGATTGTCCGCAGCCGCTGCACGAAGGCCAACGCCATCTACAAAGATGAAGAGCATTTTCATTATTGTTAGAGTTTAACGCGCTTTATGCAGAGTGACAATCTGATTTTTCAAAAAGTCATTCGTTTTTTTTGACTCTTATACTATAATGCACGCCATGCCCACTCGACTCCATACACTTTTTAATCTGCCGGATGAGGGTCTGCCTCTCGTCTTCCTTGCACCGATGGCAGGCTACACGAATGCGCCCATGCGCCACATCTCCCATCAACATGGGGCTGCGCTGACCTATACGGAAATGACCTGCGACCGTGGGTTACTCAACGCCTCAGAGAAGACATGGTACCTGCTGGAGACGCTCCCGAACGAAGGACCCGTGGTTGCCCACCTCTATGGCTCGAATCCCGACAGCCTGGCCGAAGCTGCTGCAAAAGTTGAGGCCACCGGACGCTTTGTCGCGATTGACCTCAATGCCGGGTGTCCTGTGCACAAAATCACCGCCTGTGGGTGTGGCGCCGCACTCATCAAGAACCCGCAGCTTATTCACGACATCCTCAAGGCCATGAAAGGCGCCGTCAAGCAGCTCCCCGTCACACTCAAGACGCGGCTCGGACCTGCCCCCGACAAGATTGCCATCTTCGACATCCTCGCCGCTGCTGAGTCCGCAGGGGCGGGCGCCCTAGCCGTACACGGACGCTTCACCTCGCAAGGCCATGGCGGGCCTGTGGATCTTCCACTCCTCGCCGCCGTAAAGGAGCGCGCCAAGATCCCGATTATCGGCAACGGAGGCATTTGCTCGAAACACTGCGCGTGGACCATGCTCCACGAGACCCATGTGGATGCGCTCATGATCGCGCGTGCAGCGATTGGTAACCCTTGGATTTTCGATGATATTCGCGCAACGCTTCAAATGGGCGTTGAACCCCCGCCCTTCAAGCCGACCGGACTTCGTCCGCAGCGCGACCTTGACGAGATTCAGCGTGTCCTTAACGAGCATCTGGACCTCGACCTCGCTTTTCTCAACATGCTTAAAGATAAATATGGACTCCCACGTGACGACAGTGCAATCCAAGAAAATCTGGTTGCCACCTTCCGGTGTCACCTCTTCCGTTACTTGCACGGACTCAAAGGCTCCTCGTATATTCGCGGACGCCTCTTCGAGCTTCAGACTGTCGCAGCGATCCGTGAGGCCGTCACCGGGTGCCTCGAACGCGAAGCCGGCTGGCGCGCCGGGCGTGCCTGAAGTGGTTGCAGGCTAGAGCATTTAAATTTAATGTATGTCCCTCACAGAGGCACAGAGAGCACAGAGGAATACTTTTTTTGAAGGATAAAGATTTTATATGTTTGTTTGATTCATGACTGATTGTTCTTTTATCATATTGACAATGCTTGTTTATTTTCGACAACAAAAACTGGTCTTTTTTATTCTCTGTGTTCTCTGTGCCTCTGTGAGAAAAAACGACGCCCTCTTCCCTTAGCCTTCGCGAACTTCGACCTTCAGCTCGCTCTTAAGCGCGGCAATGATCTTATTGAAGGCGACATTGACGACTTCATCGGTGAGCGTCTTCTCCGCAGAACGGAACTCCAAGGAATACGCCAAACTCCGCTTACCCTCTTTTGCCATCTCTTTGGACTGGAAGATGTCAAAGAGCGAGATGGCAGTCAGCTCCGCAGGACCAGCCTTCCGAATAGTCGCGAGTACATCCGCATGGGAGAGTGTCGCCGTCGCCACAAAGGCGATGTCACGATGGACTGCTGGAAATTGAGGAATCGGCTTGATCGCCCCGCCTGTTGGCGCTCCAGCCAGCAGAGGCGCCAGCTTGAGTTCAGCGACGACCATCGCGGTTGTCATGCGCCATTGATGACGCAGGGCAGTCGAGACCGCACCCATGACTCCGATCACACTCTTGTTGAGCGAGATCTCAAGGGCGTAGCCTGCATCCATTCCAGGATGCGCAACAGGTGCGAAGTCCAGTTTTCCCGCATGAAGCACAGCCACCAAATTCTCAATGGCGCCTTTCAGCCACAGCAGGGCCTCCTCATTCGAAACCAATCTTCGACTATCAATCGCTGAACGTCCAAAAGGTCCCATCAGTCCGAGAGAGACGCGCTCTTCTTCCTTTGGCTGGCCAGCTTCGTCGAGGAAAAAGACCCTCCCCATCTCAAAGAGTCCTGCCTTCTCCACTTGACGCGCGGCATTGCGTCCGAGTGACGCCACCAACTGGGGCAACAACGAATCACGCAAGACGCCATAGTCTGCGCTGACGGGATTGGGAAGCACGGCGCGTTTCTTGGCATTGCGTTTATCAAACATGTCAAGTTCTTGCGCCGCGAGGAAGCTATAGTGCATCCCCTCTGAAAAGCCCATGCTCAGCAGCGCTTGGCGACAGTTGGCACGCAGATAAAAGGGACGATCATCCAGAGTGGAGATCGCAGTGGATTGCGGCATACGGGCAGGAATGGAATCCAGTCCATGTAACCGCGCGATCTCCTCAATGAGATCAGCTTCCAGCGTTAAATCCAGACGCCAGGAAGGAATCTTGAAAAGTGCCGTGTCGGCCTCTTTCGAAACCACTTGGAGCCCCAGCGAGGTCAACAAGGTCAACATCTCTTCTTGAGTCAATGCGACACCAATGACGTCATTCACGCGCTTGAACCGTAAAGCCACCTCGCCGTGCTTGAAATTACGGGCATCGCAATCGATAACCCCCTTGGCGACCTTTGCCTCGCCATATTTCGCCAGCAGGTGCGTCGCACGACGACTGGCGAGGTCAGCAAGATCAAGATCCACCCCTCGTTCAAAACGGCGGGAGGATTCACTCGATAACCCCAGCTTGGTCGCCGTCCACTTGGTCGAGGCGCAATCAAAGAGGGCGCTCTCGAGCAACACGCATTCGGACCCCGAAGCGATTTCACTCTCTGCCCCACCCATGACACCTGCCACGGCATTGGGCGTCTTCGCATCCGCAATCACGAGCATAGAGCCATCCAGGGAGCGCTCAATGCCATCCAAAGTCTTCATCTTTTCGCCCGCTTCAGCGCAACGAACCACAATCGTATTTTCTGCGAGCTTGCTAAAGTCAAACGCATGCAAGGGCTGTCCCATTTCGAGCATCACATAATTGGTGACATCCACCGTCAAGCTAATGGCTCTTACACCGCACAGCTCGAGGCGCCGTTTCATCCATTCTGGAGAGGCGCCATCCTTCACACCCGTCATGACGCGTGCCGTGTAACGCGGACACTTGGCCGTGTCCTTGACAATGACCTTTGCAAATTTCTCGACGGGTTCGTTGGTTTCGACAAAATCGAGTGCTGGCATCTTGAGCGGACGCTTCAGAAGCGCTGCAAATTCGCGGGCGATACCGATGATCGAGAGACAATCCGAGCGATTCCATGTGATCTCCAAGTCGAGCACCACCTCGGGCTTTTGCAACACGTCACGCATTGGGGTGCCCGTCGTGAGCGCAGGATCCAAGATCATCAAACCGCCATGTTCCGAGGAGAGCTTGAGTTCACGCTGCGAGCAGAGCATCCCAAACGACTCCACACCGCGCAGTTTCGCCTGCTTGATTTTAAAGCCACCCTCTGGAACAACGGCTCCGACCTTCGCCAGCGGCACCTTGAGTCCAGCCGCCGCATTGGGAGCGCCGCAGACGATCTGCAAGGTCTGTGCGCCATCCGAGACACTGCAAATGTGCAGATGATCCGAGTTCGGGTGCTTATCGCACGTCAAGATTTCGCCAACGACAAAGTTGTCATCCAGGATTGCTCCGACCTCCTCAATGCCCTCCACTTCAACACCCGAGAAGGTCAGCTTGTCGGCCAGCTCCTTAACAGAGAGATCCGAGACCTCCACATACTCGTTCAACCAGCTGATAGGTACTTTCATAAAGAGTCACTTCCTTGCACTTCAAAAAATGTTTGAAAATAATCGCACACTACGCGTCTTCGACAATCTTGGGAAGCTTGACCTCATAGCCATTGCGGCTAGGAGCGTTGGAGAGGGCGGTTTCGCGGATGGTCGAGGGAACGGGAACATCCTCGCGCAGGACATTGACCTGTCCCTGCCCATGGAGCGTCGGTTCGATGCCCGTGACATCCAGTTGACCGATTTTCTCAACGTAGTGAACAATCTGCTCGAGCTGACCTTGAAATTGTTTAGCCTCTTCAGCCGTCAAGGCCAAGCGCGCCAGTTCCGCCACATAAGCGACATCAATTGTTTGACTCATAAAAGAATTGCCTTATTGCCTTATTGCGTCATTGCCTTATTAACTTTGTCACGACAAAGATACCTCCGGCCTCTGACTTCTGATCTCTGTCCTCTGATCTCCGACCTCTGCTACTTGATCGCCATGCGCATATACGGCATGTATTGTCGCGTGTAGACGATAATGGACCAGAAATTGAGGGCGATCAAGAGGGCCTCCAGCGCGAAGATCAGTCCCTGAGGCAGGAACCACGGCTGATACGCCGCATAGACATAGATGACCACGGAGGCAGGGAAGCTAGCCGCGGTCCTAAATTTACCCAGCCAATTGGCTCTGCAGTCCGCATTATACATGGAACCGATCGAGCGAAGAAAGCTGACCCACTGGTCACGCAGAATATAGAGGACCGTAAAGACCAGCATGACCAGCGCGTGAATGGTCTCACTCGGCATGCGCCCCAGCATCCAGAGCA
The DNA here is from genome assembly GCA_964459675.1 of uncultured Akkermansia sp. Taxonomy (GTDB): domain Bacteria; phylum Verrucomicrobiota; class Kiritimatiellia; order RFP12; family UBA1067; genus CAIZQW01. The sequence goes on from CAYWNP010000079.1 coordinate 9,491, forward strand.
GCGTCGGGAAGACGACAAGGTAAAAGACCTTATCCATCAGCGGATCAGCCAAGGCACCAAACTTGCTCTCTACATTCCACTTCCGAGCCAGCATCCCGTCAAAGAGATCGGTCAGGCTCGCAGCCGAGAGAAAAACGGCCGCCACGACAATCATCCACGTTTGAAGCGGATAATACGCCTGAATGATCGCGGTAATCATGAAGAGAAAGACCAACGGAACGCGTCCGAAGGTCAGCGCATTAACAAAAAACCGTTTTGCTTTGAGGGTTTTTAACATCGAGGGGGGGGCGTATGTAAGGCTTTTTAGAGAGATGGGTGGGTCGGGGCTTCCACCACTTCAATTTCGGGCGCCACAAACTCGCGCAACCGCGCTTGTATAAAATCTTGTCGTGTGAATGCAGCGGACGTACATCCAGCGCACATGCCGCGAAATGCGATGGTCACTTTGTCGCCTTCAATATCCACCAATTCGATGTCTCCGCCATCGCGGCGTAACTGAGGACGGATCTCGCGGTCCACAACTTCCTCAATGAGCTTCATCTTCTGGATGTTCGAGAGTTTTTTGGGTGCAGACGGTGTAGGTGCCGCAGCAGCCTTCTCGCTTCGCTGATTCTGGACAAGATCAATAAGTTTTTGGATCTCGTCCTGGCACATGCCGCATCCCCCGCCTGCCTTGCAAAAGTTTGTCACTTCATCCACTTCTTTCAGACTGTTTTCGGTAATGACACGGCGAATCTCGTTTTCAGAGACCCCGAAGCAGGTGCAGATGATATGATCTTCGAGATTCTTAACCATGGTCTCTCCCGTCTTGTAGTTGTGGATGGCCACTTCGAGTGCCTCGCGTCCCATGACCGAACAGTGCATCTTCTGGTCTGGCAAGCCTCCCAAAAAGTCAGCGATGTCCTTGTTGGTGATCTTCTCCGCCTCCTCAATCGTCTTACCGATGACCATCTCCGTCAGGGCCGAGGAGGACGCGATCGCACTGGCACATCCGAAGGTCTGGAACTTCACCTCCTGGATCCGTCCATCCGGCCCGACCTTGAACATCAGCGTCAAGGAGTCGCCGCAGGCGAGGGAACCGACAGTGCCAACACCGTCAGGCTTTTCAATTTTTCCAACGTTCCGGGGATTCCGGAAGTGCTCCATCACCTTATCTGAATAATCCCACATAAAAGCTCCCTTATCCGTGACCCATGATCGGTTTATCGATCAAGGGTAGAAATATACCTTTTTTCTTTGCTTCTGGAAAGCCTAAATACTCGCTGATCATCACGTGTGAAAACCCTTTTCGCCTTGCCGTCATCTTTTCAACATGCTATCCTTTGGGCCGTTGATTTGACACCTTCTTGAACAGATGATGAGGATTCCCGTTATGCCTCGAGCCCAAAGACCTTCCCCGGATAGCAAAACCCCGATGCGCGTGCCACCGAACAGCGTTGAAGCTGAGCGTAGCGTCCTAGGGTCCATTCTCCTTGACGCAGGAAGCGACAGTCGCGTTTTAGACCTCTGTGTTGAAAACGGGATCACAGCCGAGTCCTTTGTCTCGACCTCGCACCAGCTTGTATTTGAAACCGTTTTCGAAATGTCCCGTGCGGGCACCTTGGTTGATCCGGTGACCCTTTGCGAACGGTTGCGTGCATTGGACCGTCTGGAGGCCATCGGCGGGGCCGCAACGATCCAAGCGCTGATCGATGGCACCCCGACCTCCGCGCATGCCGAGTATTATATTGGCATTCTGCGCCAAAAGCACCTGCTTCGAAAAGTCATTACAGCAGCGCGTGATGCAGAACGTCGTTGCTTTGACGAAGCCATCAGCGCAGACATTATTCTGGGTGAGGTTGAGCAGAAATTTCTCGGCATCTCCGACAAAAATACCAGCTCGAACGTCTCGTGGCCACAGGCCATCGGCAATACGATGGCGCATATTGAAAAACTCTTTCTGCAAGGCTCGGGAGCTGTTTCCGGGTTGCCCACCGGCTTTGCCAATCTCGATAAAAAGCTGAAAGGGTTGCGGGCTGGCGAAATGATTGTTCTGGCGGCACGTCCCTCCATGGGCAAGACCTCCTTAGCCATGAACATTGCTGAGTGCGTTTCCTTAGGACGCGACATCTATAATCGTCCGATGAAAGGCGATCACCTCCGTCCGCACCCTGTTGCTGTTTTCTCTCTTGAGATGTCGACTGAATCTTTGGCGATGCGCATGCTGTGTGGTTTTGCCAAAGTTCCAGGATTTCAGATTGACCAAGGCATGAATGGGTCAAAACGCTTTCACGGACAATTGGCAGAGGCGGCCTCGGCGCTCGCCAAAGCGCCGATCTATGTGGATGATGCGGGCGGCCTCGACGTCATGGACATGCGGGCGAGGGCGCGGCGACTCAAGAAGCGTTATAAGATTGAGCTGATCATTATTGACTATCTCCAGCTGTGTAACTGCCGGGAGTTTGCCAAGCAAGGACGACAGATTGAGACCTCCCAGATTTCAGGACAGATCAAGGCTATGGCCAAAGAGTTGAATCTGCCGGTGATTGTACTGAGTCAGCTTAGCCGTGCACCTGAACAGCGGGGCGATAAGACAAACAGGCCGAAACTCTCAGATCTTCGTGATTCAGGAGCGATCGAACAGGATGCCGACGTTGTACTCCTGCTTCGCCGTCCTTGTAAGGCCCCTGGCGATCCAGAGGTCGCTGATATGCGGCTCGCACTTGTGGATGTTGCGAAGCACCGCAATGGGCCAACAGGCGAAGTGCGGATGGACTTTGACGATATGCTGACCCGCTTTGGTGACCGTGCTGATTCAGGCAACAGCGACACCGCAGACCTGAGCCCGAGCGACGACCCGTTAGTGTGACCACGAAGTGGTCACACAGACGTGATTAAAAACAATGCCTTTCAGGGGCATCGTTGCGCGCGCGCCTCCCCCTTTTAAACACTCCTTTGCGGTGCCCCTGTGGCTTCTCCCCTTTTAACCTCGTCTTTGCAGCCACTGTGTGGCTGCAAAAAGGGAGGGCC
>CAYWNP010000080.1:0-4877 GCA_964459675.1 uncultured Akkermansia sp.
AACAACGGGCAAGGAACAGGTCACCACGGTTCGCTCACCGAACACCTTGAAGAAACTAGAGCGTCTTCGCAAGGCCCTGCGTCACGAAGAGCCGGACCAAGTTCCCATCAGCGATTTCTTCTGGGGCGGCTTCATCCGGCGCTGGCGCCAGGAGCTGGGGTTGCCGGCAGACGCGAACCCCTATTATTACTATGACTTGGACTGGATCTGTACGGTGCCGAATATGGACCCGTGGATACGGCCGTTCGAGACGCTGAAGGAGACGCCTGAGGAGGTGACGGTCAGAACCGGCTTCGGCGCGATCATGCGAAAGGTCTATGACTTCCCCATGCCGGAGTTCATGAGCTTTGAGATCGACACGCTGGAGAAACTGGAGGAGGCTGTCAAGACGTTCGATCGTCCGGATGACCCGCGCCGCTACTTCAGCGCAGGGGACAACCAGATTGCGGGCGTGGGTGACGGCTTCGAGCGCAACAGCCCGCCGTGGGTCGAGACCGTCGGCTCGCTCTGGCCCGATTTCCCTGTGTTCGGCAGCATCATCGAGGTCAACGAGTGCATGACCCGCCTGATCGGCCCTGAGAACCACATGTTCTGGGTCGGACTGGAACCGGAGCGGATGGCAAAGGTGATCGCTACGGTCGGACGGTTCTATCTGGAGTGCGCCAAAGCCCAGATCGAGGCCGCCGCCGGCAAGCTCGACGGCTTCGTCATCTGGGGTGATTTTGCGTACAAATGCGGCACGTTCATGAACCCGGAGTTCTGGCGGGAGCATTATAAGCCCTGGGTCAAGGCGATCGCTGACCATGCCCATGCGCACGGGCTGATGGTCATCTACCATGGCTGCGGGAACGTGAATGCAGTGATCCAGGATTTCGCGGAGATAAAAATCGACGCCTATAATCCGTTGGAGGTGAAAGCCGGCATGGATGTACTGGACTTGCGCAGACGTATCGGCCATACGCTCGGCTTTTGCGGTAACAGCGATATCCAGATATGGGAGACGGGAGACGAGGCAGCGATTCGGAGCGAGGTCTTACGCAAGCTGAACGCGGCCAAGGGGGGCGGCTTCATCTTCCAGTCTGACCACTCCGTCGCGAGCAATATCTCCGGAAAGAGCTACGACTTTATTGTGAAGCTGGTGCGTGAGTATGGACGCTATCCGCTCAACCTGGGCGCGTACAGTGAAGAGGTGTGTGAGCGTATAGCGCTTACGGAGACGCTAGAAACATGAACGCTATTTCCGCAAACCCGTTTCTCGGCATTGCGCTCCATGCAATCGGCGCGACCTTCGCCGCCACCTGCTATACACCGCAAAAGCGCGTGTCGGGTTGGTCGTGGCAGAGTTACTGGCTCACGCAGGCGGCGTTCTGCTGGCTCCTGCTGCCGTTGCTAGGTGCCTGGCTCACCATCCCGCAGTTGGGGGAGGTGTTGCGAGAGGCGCCTCGGGGTCCCATGTTGCTGGCGTTCGGCCTGGGCGCGGCCTACGGGATTGGCGGCACCGCCTTCGGGATCGCGATCCGGCACATCGGTTTTTCCCTGACCTACGCAATTGCCGTCGGTCTTTCTGCGGTGCTGGGTACCCTGCTCCCGCAACTCGTCAAGGGGACACTCGGTGCCACGCTCACTAAGCCGGGGTCAGCGTGGATCGTCGCGGGGATTGTGATCGGCGTACTCGGCATCTCAGCCGCGGGCTGGGCCGGACGACTCAAAGAGCGCGACCTCAGCGCGCAGCGGGTGGACAACGAGTTCTCGCTGGTTAAGGGGCTCTTGTTGTCGCTGCTGGCGGGTGTGCTCTCCGCGGTTTACGGCTTCTCGCTGGAAGCGGGTGAACCCATCGCGGAGGTCGCCAGTGCACACGGCGCAGGCGTCTGGCGCGGCAACGTGATCTACATCTTCTCCAACACCGGTGCGTTCGTCACGTCCTCGCTCTACTGTCTCTGGCTGCACGCGAGGCATGCGAGCTTCCGTGAACTGGTCGAACTGCCGGCCGGCGCGGAACAGGCGAGCCTGCCGCTGAACTGGGTGCTGGCGGCGCTGACCGGACTCTTCTGGTACGGACAGTTCTTCTTCTACAACCTCGCCCACGTCCGGATGGGCCCCTACAAGTTCACAAGCTGGGCGATCCACATGATCCTGCTGGTGCTGATCAGCAATCTGGTCGGCATCACGTTACGCGAATGGCGGTCGTGCCGTTCAACGACCCACAGGGTCCTGGCGGCGGCACTCGCTGTGCTGATCGCCGCCGTGCTGCTGCTGACCTACGGAAACCACATCGGCGACCTCGCCACGAAAGGATGAACCCATGAAACGATACGGAACGGTGATTGAAGTCAAGGCGGATAAGCTGGACGAGTACAAGCGTTTGCATACGGCGGTCTGGCCCGGCGTGCTCGCGTTGATCAAAACGTGCAACCTTCAGAACTATTCGATCTATCTGCGCAAGATGCCGGACGGAAAACATTACCTCTTCAGCTATTTCGAGTACGCGGGCAGTGACTTTTCGAGTGACATGGCTAAGATGGCGGCCGACCCTGAGACACAGCGCTGGTGGGCTGTCTGCAAGCCCTGCCAGGAGCCCTTGCCTGATCGTGCCCAAGGGGAGTGGTGGGCTGGGATGGAAGAGGTTTTCCATCAAGACTAATAGGGAGCGCTTGCCTATAACCGAAGCGTTAGGAGTTGGTCGTTACGTGTTGCTCTGTTGCTAGTTTTGCCTTAAGCCGCCGAGGCGTTCACCTTCGCTAAAGCAACGGCGGACAGGCAGGGGCGCAGAGGAGAATTTTGATTTGCCGGCTATCCTATTTCAGGCGTTCGAGCTTAGCTTTCATCTCTGTGACCTTCTCAGGGTGGGCGGCTGCAATATTTTTGGACTCGCTCAAATCCTCGGCGAGGTTATACAGTTCGATTCCTTTTGACCCTGTCTACCCACGTTGGGTATCAATTTCAAAGACCCCTGCCTGAAACCGAAGGGGAGTCCGTTGTTCGATTGCTCAATGAGGCACTCACGTCCCTTGGGATCGTCCCCCAGTAGTGCAACCAAGTGGTTCTCGCTGTCACGTGCCTGTCCTGTGGGGATCTTTCCCCCGGTCAAGGCTGCTAAGCTGGCAGTAAGATCCATCTGGCTCATGAGCGCGGCCGACGTGCCGGGCTTGACCTTTGCGGGCCAGCGCACGATGAAGGGCACACGCGTGCCGCCCTCCCATACCGTGCTTTTGGTGCCACGCAACACACCATTGGGCCGGTGGCCGTTTGTGGCGTCAGGATCACCGATGCCATGCTTGGCATCCGGGCCGTTGTTGTCGTGGAGTCCGCCGTTGTCGCTACTCAGGATCACAAGGGTATTTTCCGTCAGGCCCAATGTGTCGAGTTTTTCGAGTATCTGGCCGATCATCCAATCAAACTCAACAATGGCATCGCCGCGCACGCCGCAGTCGCTCTTGCCGCGAAACTTCGGATTCGGGACACGCGGAACATGGATGTTGTGCGTGGCCATGTAGAGGAAGAACGGGGTGTTTTTGTTTTTTTCAATAAAGGCGCAGCTCTTGTCCGCGATGACCGTGGAGAGATTCTCATCGTCCCAGAGCGCGGCTGTGCCGCCGGTCTGCGCGCCGATGCGCGGGATGCCCTTCACAAAAGAGCCTGGATCCCCGCGCTTGATATCGTAATCCAGCTTGATGGGATCAGCCGGGTCGAGGTTGACCACCCGATGGTTCTCAACCCAGACGCACGGCGTGCGGTCGCCCGTGGCAGGCAAGAGCCAGGCATAGTCGAAACCGATCTCCAGCGGACCCGGCTTGATCTCGACATTGTAGTCCGTGGGTGTGGTGCCGAGACCCAGATGCCATTTCCCGACGACGCCCGTGGTGTACCCCGCGCCTTTGAGCATGGACGCAAGGGTTGTCTTGTTGGTATCAATCAACAGTCCGTCAATCCCTCTGGCAATGCCGGTACCCTTCTTGCGGAAGGCATATTCGCCTGTGAGCAGGGAATACCGTGACGGCGTGCAGACCGCAGCCACCGAGTGTCCATCAGTGAAGCGAATGCCTCTTGCGGCCAGCTTGTCGCAATTCGGTGTCTTCACCTTTTCCGCGCCATAGCAGCTTAAGTCGCCATAGCCGATGTCATCGGCTAAAATGAGCACGATGTTCGGATTGTTAGCGTCCGCCATCAGAAATGTCGGCAGGATCGAAAGACACGACAGCAGGAACGAGATGAGTTTTTTCATTTGGTTACTTCTTTCGCGTGTTTGTTAGTGGAAAACGGCGGACGTCGACATCATTCTTTTGCGTTGCGCCAGGCGTGCTGCGTCCGTCTGTGATCAACTTTTCCAGCACGGCCTGCATCTGAGCGACCTTATCCGGCATGGTTGATGCAAGATTTTTCGTTTCACCCAAGTCGTCCGCGAGATTGTACAGTTGAATAGCCTGCGATTGCTCCCCGCCGGTTCCCCAGCCGCCGGAACCAGCCGCAGCGATGTATTTCCAGTCGCCCAGTCTTACAGCAGGGACACCATGGGCTGATGCGCTGACGGCATATTCACGGACCGGCTTGTCTTCACCTTTGAGCACAGGCAGGAGGCTAAAGCTATCCTCCCCTGCAGTGTCTGGAAGGTTGACGCTAAAGACATCAGCGAAGGTGCGGATACAGTCAGCTTGATAGACGAGCTGGCTACAAACCGTGCCGGCCTTCACAACAGCAGGCCACCGCACGATAAATGGCACGCGATGTCCGCCCTCCCAGGCGTCTGCCTTGTAACCACGCAGCGGTCCGCTCGGAAAGTGGCCCTTCTCTTCCAGCTCCTTCGCGCCGACATAGGGTGCACAGCCGTTGTCAGAGGTGAAGATGACGAGGGTGTTGTCCGCTGCGCCGCTCTTCTCCAG
>CAYWNP010000080.1:4977-12182 GCA_964459675.1 uncultured Akkermansia sp.
GGCCAGTCCCAGCCAAGATGCCATTTGCCGATGGCTGCCGTGCGATAGCCTTGCTGTTTGGCCAATGTGCCGATCGTCATGCGATCCGGTGCGATGAGTGGCTCTTCCCAGACGCCCACAATACCGGACTGCAATCGGGTCCGCCAATGGTAACGTCCGGTCAGGAGTGCATAGCGCGAGGGGGAGCAGACGCCGGAGGAGGAGTGGGCATCCGTGAAGCGCATCCCCTGGCTGGCGAGCTTGTCAAAATTAGGAGTGGGGATTTTGCCTCGTTCCGGATTGTAGCAATGAACATCGCCGTACCCGAGATCATCCGCGAGGATGACGATGATGTTTGGCTTATTGACTGGAGTGGCAGCTAATGTCACCTGTGCAACAAATAAAATAATGCAAGTGACGATCGCGACGGGCCACCTTGAAAGGCTTATTTTATACATTTAAAACTCCTGTGATTTTGTTAGAAAAAACGTATTAGAAGGAATTAACGGATGACTTCACGAGTGCGCTCTGTAACGTGAAGGCGAGGATGGCAGAGAAGAGCCCGTGATAGCCAAGTAGGGCGGTGAATGCAAGGATCAAGCCGAGAAGCAGCCACTCTTTTTTTGAGAGGGCGTGCGTGGTGTTCAGCGCGACACGTACCCGGTCGCCCTTTGTCGGATTAAAGGTCAGGAGTGAACATCGATCTGTAGCTAGGGGGAGTGGCAGGGGATGGTCGGCGATCCAGACTTTCGGCTGCCGAATAATCGCTTTCTTGGTGCAACCGACAATCTCAATTTCGCTTTGGTGATTGAGCTGAAGTTGCGGCTGATAACGCAGATGGGGTGTCAGGGGGGCGAGCCGGAGATGGATTGTTCGCTGTGTCTGCCGTACTTCGTCAAGAATCGCAACAAGAGCCTGCTTTAGGGGCTCTGGCCGTAGGTTGTCCGGGTCAAGGATGAGGAAGCGGTTGTCGCTGCCGGGCTGAGCACTGCGCATCACCCAGACGGCAAGGGCAATTCCTAAGCCAGCCGTAAAATAGGAGAGGCCCTGCCCGTTGGCAATGTAGCCACACAGCACTAGAATGACGCTACTGTAAAGAGATGCTCGCATCAGAAGAATGTTCCTAAAGACATGACGGGGACGATCTGCGCGCCCTTCCGTGCCGCGGTTTTGCAGAGGTCGGCATCATTGCTCACCAACAGAATCGGCATGTTCGGGTCTGTCGTGCGGAAGAAGGTGATATTGTCGAGCAAGACATTGTCCGCGCGATGTTCCCCTTCGCCGCCGGAATAGGTCACGCGGACATTGGGTGAGGCTTGCGTGTCGGTTCGTTCGGGTCCGTCAAAGACCACCCAGACGCGGATCGCGGGATTGGGGGCTGTGATGCGGACAATGTCGGCAACCAGTTTGTTACGCTTATCCCCTTCACTGGCGGCTGAGCCACGCTGGGGATTATAACGCGTAGGAAGTCCGAAGAGCGCATTGTGTCCGTCAATCAGGAGCATGAGCGGCTTCTGGCCTGCCAGGGCGCTCCCCAAGAGACTGACCGCGGGCTTGGTTGCATCTTTGTCCGACTCAGGAGGCGGCACGCCGAGTGCTTCCACCGCTGCAAAACGCTTGCGGAACGCCTTGAGAATGCGCGTCTTGGCTTCGTTTTGGAGGAGTCCCGCTGAGGCCAGGAGATCGGGAAGGGAGCGTAGGGTTGGCAAGGCATTGTCAGTCGCCGCATGAATCCGTTCAATCAGGAGGTTTTCGATCGGGGATGTCGCCTTGTCAGGCTGCACCAGATGACTCAGTTGCTCAATTTCAGCAGCCAGTTTTAATTCGATACGTTTCAGCTCGGGAGATTGGCGGATGGCATACTGGAGTGTCTGGACGATGCGGTCATGCATCTGTTCCAGTTCAATTAGACGGGACTCCAGTTTTTGTCTATTGCCGGTGTGGCGGTCCAGGTCTGCTTGGTTTTTCAAGGCGACTTTCGCTTGTTCCACGAGGTCGCTTTCAGGAGGTAGCGATTGGGCTTGTTTTTCAAGTGAACGCGCTTCACCCAGCCAGCCGAAAAATTCCTTTGAAAGGGCCAGGTCAAGAGCAGCGGCGATGCGTTCATCGCGCTGGTTGCTCTCCCGGGTAAGTTCCGCCACCAGCTTTTCAGTCTCGGCGTTTTTTTGCCGGAGGTTTTTTTCAGCCTCGCCCAGCTTTTCTTTTGTCGCGGCAAGCTCTTGATCCGCGCTCTTCAACCGCTGTGTGAGTCCAGCCACTTTATCATCAACGCCCCGTAACCGCCGGTTCTGTTCGTTGAGTTCGCGCAGGCGGAGATCCAGTTGCTCCTTCTGTGCGCGCCAGGTCTCTTGCGTGACGGGAAGACCGTCAGGAGCGGCAGAGGCCCCCAGCAATTCGGTCAGGGGCTCAAAGAGGTTGCGTAACTGCTGAAGGGCCTCTTCAGGTGCGAGGGTGAGAAAAGGAGTCGCATCCTTCAGCCACGTTTCCGCACGCTCCCGTACGTCGGCGCGTGCATCAAGCAGGAGCGCGACAAGGAAGGTCGGTGCAGTGGAGAGGGAGACGAGGGCGTGACGATTCTCAAAAATTACTTCAGGTGTCAGGAGTTCCGTGAGGGAGGCCATGCGCGAGCGCTTGGAGAGATGCTTGCGGAGGGCTTCCGAGAGCGGCTGGGGCCCTGTGACGAGTTGGCGGATGCGCGTGCGGAGAATGGCAGGCTTGCTGTTCCGGAAACCGCCGGTCTGGAAGGCCGGCTCCATGGCCGCCAGCAGATTGAGGTCAGCATCAGAGAGACAGTCAACCAATCGGTTGATTTCCTTCTCGCAGTCAGGTGTCAGAGGTGTTGAGCAAATGGACATAGTGTTGTTAGCAGGTATTCTGGTTAGTAATCAAATAAGAGTTACAGTGTTTTAAAGTCATAACATTCTTAACAATAAAGAGTTGTGATTTTTATGTTTTCGGCTGTGTTCCAGTCTGTCAAATAACCGTCAAATAAGGCGAGATACACAATTTACATAGACTATGATTTGGTGGTGATTAATCTGGGGGGTATTCGGCTTTATAGAAGATAGTAGCAAAATTTCTGATATATGTTGGTAATAATGGGTCGTCAAGCATTTTTTTGCAAAATGTATTTTGACTTCCTCTCGCCAAATTGATAAAGGTAAAACGTGCATCAGCCCATACTTTCTGCGAAAGCGTAGTATTGGTATTCGCTTGTGTTCGCAAGTACTCATACACAGCTTCAGGGCTCTGCTGAATACGCGCTTTATAGACAAGATTAGACGCATATGCGGCTGTTGCTCCGTTATCTTCCGACACATAAAACCACGAAAGCTTATCACCGACTAGATTCCAGGCACCAAATGCATTTGTGTAATAGTTTGCTGATGCCATACAAGCCGTCCGATTGGTCAGAAAAGACCATGAGCATATTAAATATGCCGGATCGACAACATTTGCTTTAAAATACAAATTGGTTGCTGCGAGGAAGACAATGGGAGTGTTCGTTGCAGGAGGCGATGAATCAACAACCTCTATGCGCATAATATTGCCCGTTGTTGTGCCAAACCAGACATTTGAGATGGCAATGTTGAACCATGAAGGCTGAGATTCAACAACAATTCCTACCCCTGCAATATCACAGAGATACGCCTGAGCAGGCATTGTACATAAATCAGCATCTCCTGAAATGGGTATCAAGGCGAAGAGATTTATCGCTAGACATGCACCTACAATGAAACTTGATAGTTTGTTAAACATACTTTTCTCCTATTCGTCTGCCGTTGGTAAAATAAACCTTAAGTATTCTCTTTCGAGAGAAAACCAAAAGAAGCTATTATCAGGATAGCAATAAGATTTTGTGTGAGCTTTGCTTTGCATAATGGCAAATTGGTTTGTTGAGCTATTATGATAATAAATTGATGAATGCAAGTATTTTGGCATTACCAGTCCCAGCTCATGACCGACTTCATGAATAACCGTGTTGGCAATGTAGTTTCCGTAATGTTGCGAATATAATGGATAAGAAAGATATTTACTGTTGTTTGTTGTGCCCATTGATAAAGCACACGACAATCGAATTCCGTCTCGCATCTGCGTAATATAGACCTCTGCAACACCATCGGGTGATCGATTTGGGAAAAGCGCAACACCTGAAAACGATTTTCCCACACATGTCTTCCCAATCGGCGCATTTGTTTTGATAGTTACCACTTTAGAACTGTCAGAAGATATATTACTTGTAGTAAACCGAATATTTACTCCAGAAGGATAGACAGAGGAAACTAATTCAGGTAATGCCTGAAGCATCTCGACAATAGATTCTGTATTTGTTCCAGCATACAAGGTCGCTTCAGGTGGGTCAGGAGGAACTGGGTAATAATCTGGAGAAGCAAGAAGAGCTACAACATCATTATTCCACTGAATTTTCACCACCTGCGGAATATAAATGTTCTGAGATGCTTCGGCATAGATTGCGTCATTTTTTCTTATGCGAGTGAAGATCGTATAAAACGGTGGTGGCAGGGGTTTGCTAGAGGTGACTGCTGGAAAGATGCGATTGAAGGGCTGCGTCCCTTGCGTAAAAACATCTGGCGAGGTGGCCTGAGCCGCATCCTCGGTTGCGATACCATCCCAAAGAAGTGTCGTTCCCTGCCAGCCGTTGGTGATGGTGAAAGCGTTTTGTTTTCCCACCGTGTCAGGGTCTGCATCCAGCCAGGCCACATGCTGCCAGCCGTTGGTTGTCTCGCGCATCAGCTCAATTTCAAACGTGCAACCCTCTCCAGGCGTCACGTTATGAGTACAGTTGTGCAGGGTGGCGGCAATCACAATCATATTGGTTTCGCCGAGATGAGGAGAGAAGTTGGGTGTCGCATCCAGTGAGAGATCAATATGACCGTTACAGATGTCCACCTTACCTGTCGAACTAAGATATGTATCCGGAAAAGCTGGCGATCCGCTGTAGGCCACGACATCAGCCTCGGTTACGGAAGGATATTCACTTTCCTGGAAATATGGGCTGAAGACCGAGACCCAGCCCGTCGCCGAGGAGAGTTCGCCGTACATGGCGGTCCAGTTGATGAAAACACCGTTGGCGAGCGAAGCGAGAGCGGAGTCGGGTTCAGCAGTGAACAGGATGGGCGGATCCCAGCAATGTGCTAACGAATATACCGGGGCCACTGAAAAGTCTACATACCCCATATAAAAACTCCCTGAACGCGAACCAGACGAAGGTGTAGACTCGATGACACCCAAAGGGTCGAAGAGGAACATGTGGTTTGCGTTGGAAACAACTAGCCCAGCTGTATACGCTTCCGGCGTATCAAAAGAAACTTCATAAACGGCACCTGTCGGGAAATAGATGGTCCATGCAGTATTCGACGCGGAGAAAGGCAGAGCCGTGCCGTCAAACCAGAGCACCGCGAAAGCATTTTCAGCAAGGCTTCCGGCGAGCGAGAAATTGACGCTTTCTTTTTCTTCATCCGATGTCAGGCAACTGGGTGTCGCGTCCGCGACATACGGGTCGGTGTCCATATAAGATTCCATGATATTCGGCCTGCCGTCGGAATCAGGGTCTTCCCATGTGTCACCGGACACCAACGGGTTAAATCCATGTAGCACCTCCCATCCGTCTTTTAGTCCGTCTTGATCTGTATCTTTGTTACAAGGGTCCGTTATTGCGACACCGTTGGTCGGGTAGAGTTCATAATAGTCGCTGATGCCGTCCCCGTCGGTGTCGCTGTCCTGTACGGTCAAATCAAGGGCTCCGAAGGCTTTTAGGTAAATGGCGGTGTTTGAGCGGATGTTGTCCGGTGACAGGGTCCAGCCCCCGTCCAGATTCTGAAAACCTGCCGTGTGGGTGTTCGTGGCGCAGGGGGGCAGGTCGCTGTAACGCAGGATCATGTCACCGTTGGCGATGAACTCGACCTGCACTTTCGCGACGGCGTTTGTGCCGCCGTCAATAAAGACGGTATCATAGCTCGCTATGAAGTTTCCGTCCCCTTTCAACCCGTACCACATCTTGGAGCCGAGGCGAGGCTTAAAGTCAATACGCCCCCACAGCAGGGCGAGATAGACATGGTCGGCGGCTTCTTCATAAGGAATCTCGCGCGTCAGTTCGGAACCTTTCGGGGCATCGAAACCGATGATGCCGGAGGACGAAATGAAGACCTCCTGATAGGTGTTACTTCCTACTATCACAGGGAACGGCAACGCCTGCCTGAAAGAGGCCCTTCTGATCGGGACGCGCTGCCAGGCTTCGCGGACTTGGCTGGTCACACACTGCGATTCGGAGACCCAGGCAAGGTTGTTTGTCGCAAGACCGACTGGAAGCAGTCGGGACTTCTTCTCTTCAGGCGTCAGATATGTTCTCAGGTTTGAAACGGCAGAATCGCCCAGCGATACGACAACATCAGTAATGGATGTGAACAGCTCGATGACCGCCTGCTGCTGTGCCTGTTGTTGCTCCTCTTTCTGCTGGGCGTATCCGAAACAGAGCATGAATATAACACCGAGGATGGCGGTGCGCCTGCCGACGATGCGGCAATGATATTTCCACCAGCTTTCCGTCATGCCGCTCTCCCGCCGCAACGCCACCAGCCAGGCGGCGAAGAGCAGGGTGATCAGGAGGAAGAAGCAGAGCTTGACGGTATCCGGGCCGAAGGCTTCACAAATGAGATCGTACATGGGGGATTACCTTAAAAGGATGAGGGTCGGTGCTTTACCGGTGAAAAACCTTCCCGAGACCTCGCCACGCACGATCAGGTTTGCGATGTCCCAGTCCCCGGTTGTTATATGCCTTAGAAATCTGTTGCCTGTTAATCCTAGTTCGAGGGGTTGCGAATCCACGGCATTTGAGGAATACTCGACCCAAACCCCGGTTTCCCAGCCGACTTGATATTTGATTTCCTCGGTGGCAAGCTCGCCGTCGGCGTTCAGATCCTTCCCGAAGGCTAAGAGTAAGGTGTTGGTGGATGTCGGGTTTGCGACGGTGAAATCGATCATGAGGCTAGAGTAGGGTTGTATGGAACACGGAACAATAACTTCAGTATCAGCATCGGAACCGATAGAGGACAGGCTGGGCACAAATAGACCAGCGTAGGCCAGACTAACGACGAAAAGACAGGATAGGTAAAAAAGTTTTCTCACAGCCATTTCTCCAGAATCGCTTGCTTGCGAGCGGGGGCGGTGGCAAGTACAGCGCGGGCGGTGGCAATTTCAGCTTCGTA
>CAYWNP010000081.1:0-12069 GCA_964459675.1 uncultured Akkermansia sp.
TGAGTACGACCTTTCTCAATTTTTATTAAACGACGCCCGAAATGTTAGCGAATCACCTGTTTTAAGGCAAGACTGTTTGTACTCATGCGAACACCTTGCTGATCAACGCTGCGGCGACGGTGGCAATGGCGCAGATCACGCCACCCCAGACGATGTCAAGAGCGACCAGCTTGATCGGCCAACGCCGAAGGGTGGCGCGGTTGGTCAGGTCGTAGACGGTGTAGACCGTCACGCCGAAGAGCGCCCCCCAGAGCAGGGCTGTTACGAGCAGGTTTGCGGGATCAACCTGAGGCAAGGCAAAGAGCACAACACCGCCCGGCAGGGCGAGGTAGACGCCAAGAGCCGAGCCGAGACGAGGCTCGATGGATTTTCCGTCCGGAGTTGTGCGCGCCATGTCGCCCATCTCTTTCAAATAAAAGGATTTCATCAGTACCACAATCCAGAGATAATCGAGCGCAATAAAGAGTGGCAGAATCGCCGCAAAAATTTTTAGTCCATGTATCATCGTACACCTCCATTATTTCAGCATTCACGCATTCGCGCATTCACGCATTTCTTTCCACTATTCCATCATTCCCTTTATCCGATATCCCGGCTTCGCATAGAGCAGTTGTTCCACTGTAATGAATTGCTCTGCAAAAGCCCCTTCGCAATAGCACAGATAATACTCCCACATCCGGCAGAAGCGCTCATCATAGCCGAGGGCTTTTATCGCGTCACGCTTCGCAAGGAAGCGCTCACGCCAACACTGTAGCGTCCGCACATAATGGGGTGTTATATCCTGATAGTGGACAAGGCGCATATTCGTAGAGGTTCCCGCCGCGCGGGTCATCGCCCCCACAGAGGGACAGCATCCCCCGGGAAAGATGTAGGTGTTGATGAACTCCGGGCATTTCAGATAACCTTCGTACTCCCAGTCCGGCACACTAATGGCCTGGATCAGCGCCAAGCCATCAGGCTTCAGAATCTGACTGCAGGTCCGGAAGTACGCGGGCAGGAAACGGTCTCCCACCGCCTCGATCATCTCAATCGAGACGAGCCGATCATACTGTCCGGTCAACTCACGGTAATCCTGCTTGAGCAGGGTGATACGGCCCGAGAGTCCGGCCTCATGAATACGCTGGGCCGCCAGATCATGCTGCTGCGTAGAGATCGTGGTGGTCGTCACCTGACAGCCGTAGTGACGAGCGGCATGGATCGCGAAGCCCCCCCAGCCTGTTCCGATTTCGATCACGTGGGTATCCGGTGTGAGTCGGAGCTTCTTGCAGATCATGTCGAACTTGGCCTTAGAGGCATCCTCCAAGGTCGTGGCAGGCGTGGAGAAGAACCCGCAGGAGTAGGCCATCGAGGAGTCCAGAAAGAGCTGGTACAAACCATTCCCGAGGTCGTAATGCGCGGCAATATTGCGTCGGCTCCCGCGACGGGTATTATCGTGAAGGCGATAACAGAGCCACTGGAAGAACTGCGCCACCCGTGCCGCGCCCTTGTCCAGGTTATCACGGGTCTGGCGGTTGAGCGTCAGAAGACGGAATAAGGAGGTCAGATCATCGCACTCCCAACCGCCGTCCATATACGCCTCCGCTACGCCAATACTCCCGCCAAAGGCGGTGTGTTTGTAAAAGGCAGGATCCTTGATGTGCAACTCAGCCCGTGGTTCATCCCCTTCTGTTCCGAAAGTCATGCGCGACTCCCCTTCAATCAGGGTAAGACAGCCGCGGCGGATCCCGCCGAGATTTTTGATGATCGCTTGTCGCGCGAATGTGGTCAGCAGCCCTTGCTTCGCTGCTCCGTCCGTCACTTTCTCCTGCCTCGTCTTCATGATGAATACAACCCCTCCGTAACCGTCGTCTGTGCCGGGTGCGAGAAGAACGGCACCCCTTTCCATTTCAGGCGCAAGGCCTGCCAATAAATAGCGGTCACAATACGCCACGTCATGCAGGGCCAACGCAGCAACGCCTTGGCCATGGTCTTTGCATCAAGTGGCCGGCGCTCCAGTTCCAAGGCCACATCGAATACAAGCTTTTCCTCGCGGAAGAGATCCATGCGTGCAACCAGCTTCTCCTCGGGTGCCGTAAACCGCCACACGTAGTGGATATCGAGTGGCATGAAGGGTGATACATGGAACTCCTTCTCGAGTTCAAAGCTATAAAAGGCCTTCTCCTTCGGCCCCTTGCGTGCATCCAGCGCGCGAACATACTCTTCGCCCCAGGGTGTATTGTGAACCTCCGGGACAATGGCTTCAAGGGTTGTGCCATCCAGCCCATAGCAATAATAGATACTGATGGGGTTGAAGCAGTAACCACAATAGCGCAAGTGGGTGAGCATCCGGATCGGACCTGCGGGCCTGAAGCCGAGCTGCTCCTGGACAACGTCTCGAACAACCTCGGCTAAGGGGCCTGGTCTACGAACATGGTCGCTTCGGCGAAAGGTGGCCCAATTAAAACGCTCCACGGACCAAAACCAGCGACCCTTGAAGACCTGCTCAAGCTCGTCCAGGTCCAGATAGACCATAAAGAGATTATAACGGAAGGCGTTGACTGCGGGGGTCAGACGTCGGTGGGCAAGCTTTCCGAAATAGAGACCGCTGTTCATCAAAGCTCCTTGCCAAACTGTTTGCAAACCGCCAGTGCGCTCTTCACGCCATCCTCATGGAACCCATACCCCCAATAGGCCCCACAGTACCACGTTCGATTGACGCCGCTGATCTCCGCGCACCGCTCCTGCGCTTCAAAGGCAGCCGTCGAGTAGACAGGATGGTGGTAGACAAAACGCTGGATCACGCGTTCTGGGCAGATCGCCTCGGGGTTGTTGAGCGTCACACAGAAAGGTTCGGGCGTCTCTAACGACTGAAGTTTATTCATCCAGTAGGTCAGACAGACGCCTTCTTGCTCCTGCTCTGAGATCAGGCAGTTCCAACTTGCACGGGCAAGAGGACGTACAGGAAGTAAAGCGCTGTCCGTATGGAGAACCGTGTTGTTCTTTTGGTAGGGAATCGCCCCCAACAACTCCTGTTCTGCAGACGTGGGATCGGCCAGCATGGTTAAGGCCTGATCACTATGACAGGCCATCACGACCTGGTCAAACTGCTCGGGAGTGCCATCACGCGGGGTGACCTCCACGCAAGTACCCAGCCTCCGGACCCGGTCAATGGGCGTGGAGAGACGGACACGGTCGCGGAAGCGTGCAGACAACGGGGCGACATATTCGCGCGACCCGCCACGGACAACTCGCCACTTGGGTTGATCCACGACGCTCAGGATGCCGTGGTTCGTAAAAAAGGTCACAAAAGCCACAACGGGAAATTGGAGGAACTGTTTAGGATCTGCAGACCAGATGGCACTGCCCATCGGCACGATGAATTGTTCAATGAACATGCGGGAGTAGCCATGGGCCTGGAGAAAATCCCCAAGAGATTGGCTCATATCACGAAGGCCGTACAGAGGCGCCGTCTCTTTCCGGAAACGAAAAATCTCCTGTAACATTTGCCAGAAGGGAATATTGAAGAGGTTACTCCGTTGGGCGAAAAGCGTGTTCAGACTTGACGCGCGATATTCCAACTTATTTCGCTTGTCCATCACAGAGAAGCTCATGTCGCTGAGTTGCGAAGCAACGCCAAGCTGGTCCAACAGCTTGATAAAATTGGGATAGGTCCGGTCATTAAAAACAATGAACCCGGTATCCACGGCCAAGCTTTTTCCCTCACGTTGAATATCCACGGTATGGGTGTGGCCCCCCAGATAATCATTCGCTTCAAAGAGCGTGATCTCGTGATCCTCCGAGAGCAGATGGGCTGTCACCAGACCTGAAACACCGCCTCCAATAATCGCGATTTTCATGATTCACTCCTTTCGCGCGGTGGCAGCGGCAGAAAGACGCTGGTCCGACGCTTGTAGGCTTCGAAATCTGCTCGACCGGCGTAGTGCCGTTCAAGCATGGGGATACCGGAGACTTTGAGAATCAGAAACGTGATGGTCAAGGGCCCCACCAACGTCATCCATCCGTTCGGGATCGCACAGGCGATCAGCCCTATCCCCCACCAGAGGGTCACCTCACCAAAATAATTCGGATGGCGGGTATAACGCCAAAGTCCGGTGGTCATCAGCTTGCCCTTGTTCGCGGGATTGCGCATGAAGGTCAAGAGTTGCCAGTCGCCAAGGGTCTCAAACAGGAACCCCGTCAGCCAGATCGCAAGACCTAAAAAATCAAGCATGCCGAGAGAGGTATCCGGCGACGCGTTGGTAAAGATGACAGGGGTCGCCACGATGACGAGGAGGGTGCCTTGCAGCAGATAAATCTGAAAGAAAGAACGCAGAAGAAACCAGCGCCCCCACGCCTCGCGCCACTGGCGATAGCGAGGATCCTCGCCTCTTCTACTGTTACGTGCATGGATATGCAAAGCGAGTCTCACACCCCAGAGGAAAACGAGTCCAGACAGGAGCAGTCCACGTACGGAATTCGAATCACTCATGATCAACGAGACACCAGACACCACGATAAACCCGAAACCCCAGGCAACGTCAGCCACATCATTTCTGCCCCTCGCCCAGGCGAGGAGAAACCAGAGGGTTTCATATACCCATATCGCTGCTAAACAAATAAGGTAGATTTTCATCATTTACTTTCTGGCCAGCCAGATCATCAAGGGCATGGCGAGCGCCCAAACGATGGCCAGCAGAGCGAAACTAAAAACAAGGTTTGCATTGAACGTCACAGCCCCCAAACGGGCGCCTGCAAAATAGTTCGGTGCGGCAAAGATCGCACCGAGGAGGGCACTCAACCAATAGCGTCCGGCCAACCAGTTAAAGGGTCCCCTGAGCAGGGTTGCAAAGAGGGCCCACAGGAGCAAGAACCAGGCAGGGCAAAGCCAAGGATAGGAGCCGGAGTGCGTGAGCGTAAAGACCCCGGTCGCCAAGTTGATCGTCTCGATGAAAAAACCGATCAACGTGACAGACAGAACCAGCCGAATCTCCTGAGCCAGTTCCTGCCGTTTCAACCAGAGGTTACACGCGAGCAACGTCACTGCCACGGCGAGCGCGATCGGCAGCTCTACGGTGTTGGCCCCGCCGAACACGCAGGCAAACCAGCCGATTTGAAAGATAATCGCGATGAGGAGATTGCGCATCTATTTGCTTTCCTCTAACTTTGTAAACGAGAGGGTGACCTCTCCCAACGTGAACCCCCACTTGCTCATCACTGCGCGATTCAACATGATCTTCTTATCGATCAAGAACATCCAATCATCAAACTGTACATGATAAATGGTCCCGTCGACCGGCAGTGCAAGGGTATAGCTCCAATTCAACGCATTACCATACGCCTCGCCCTTGGCAGAACCAATCACATCATCCGCCGTTCCTGTATACGTATGCTCGTCAACCTTCGTGATCGTCCAGACGCGACGCTGCGTCGTACCGTCCGAGTAGACGAAATCCTCCTCAAGCCTGCCGACATTGTTACTCCAGATGCCGATCATTTTGACGTGAAATCGCTTCACGACCTCACCCTTCCTGTTTTGGAACATGCCCTGAGCCTCAAGCGGACCCTTGAGATACTGCGCGAGATCCAGGACAGGAGTTTCCTTTGCATACAGCTTTGGATCAATCGAGGAGCACCCCTGGCAGAGAAACATTCCAATTGCCGTTAAGCAAACAAGCATTCCTGCCCCCATCATATAAAAACGACGTTTCATGTAATTACTTGCCTTTCTTCTCTTTATCCTTTTCGTTCAAAAGTCCTTTTCGCACCTTTGGATAGCGACAGCCTTCATCCAGCCAAATCGCGAAAAAGGCAGGACCGAACGAGGCATCCGACACCTCTCCAAGCAGGCGATCTCCAAAGTAAAACGTGGTGAGCCCATCTTTCTGACAAAACGCTGAGAGACTGTCGCCTGCCTTGATATCTGGCCAGAGCTTATCCAGTTGGGCGATCCACTTCTCCTGTTGTTCAGGCGTGCCCTGTTTGAGCCGCTTCCACTCCTGCAACGTCGTCTCCTGCAACTTTTTGTGCTTGATCGATATCGCATATTTCAAGCTTAAGACCGTTGTCGTGTTTGTCGTATAGGGCATCCCCTCCGTATAGAGCGCAACCTCATAGACATGAAGTCCAAACCAGTGAAGCGTGGAGGAGCCCAGTAACGACAAGGCAGGCTGACGCTCTTTCAAAGGAGCTGGCAGTTCCCAAGCTCCAAGGTGTCCACACACCAAAAACAAAATGGAAAATAATAAAACGCGCCAGCTCTTCTGAAACATCGAACACTCCTGTCAGCCTATGGATCCAAGATGTCAAATATGACACCTAAACGCACCATCACCATGTGATGGATAAACTACTGAATGTTGTTATTATGCTGTTAGAAGAAAGAAGAGTCAACCTTCTTTTTACTGCAACAGGGAGATCCTGTATATTTGTCTCCCTGTTACCCCTATATTTGGCCAGCATACTTCGCGAAGGGTGTCAGAATGGTCGCGCTTTTGCCATCGACCGTGAGCACGAATTCTTCGGCCTTGAAGCGCACCCAGGTTTCATCCTGTTCAATTCGGATGATGCCTGCTGGGCAGGCGGCCACCAAGGGTTCGTGGCCCGCCATGATGCCGAGAGATCCCTCAAAGGTCTTCACCTCAAGCTGCGTGATTTCGCCACTGAGGACCTCGCCTCCAAGAGCAAGAAGACGAAAGGGAAATGTTTTGTGTTCCATACGATTACTTCTTAAGTGTCTCGACCTTGGCAAAAACATCATCAATCGTACCGACCATGTAGAAAGCCTGTTCGGGGAGCTCGTCGCATTTACCGTCTAGAATGGCAGCAAAAGAACGGATCGTGTCTTCAAGCTTCACATAGACCCCCTTCATGCCTGTAAACGTTTCCGCAACGTGGAAGGGCTGTGAGAGGAGCTTCTGAATTTTCCGGGCACGAGCGACGCTTAACTTGTCGGCTTCTGAGAGTTCATCCATGCCGAGAATGGCGATGATGTCGCGCAACTCTTTGTAACGTTGCAGGATCTCTTGTACGCCGTGTGCCACGCGCAGATGCTCTTCGCCGACAACGTCTATCGTCAGCAGGGAGGAGCTCGAAGTGAGCGGATCCACGGCTGGGTAGATACCCTGCTCCACAATCGCGCGCGACAGCTCGGTTGTGGCGTCTAAGTGCGAGAAGGTCGCGGCTGGCGCGGGATCGGTATAGTCGTCTGCAGGCACATAGACGGCCTGCACCGAGGTGATGGACCCATCCTTCGTGGAGGTAATACGCTCTTGCAACTCACCCATCTCCGTACCCAGCGAAGGCTGATAACCGGCCGCTGACGGGATGCGTCCCAGCAGAGCCGAGACTTCCGCGCCAGCCTGGGTAAAGCGAAAGATATTGTCAATAAAGAGGAGCACGTCTTGATGCATCGTATCCCGGAAATACTCGGCAACCGTCAATGCGGAGAGGGCGACCCTTGAACGCGCGCCTGGAGGTTCGTTCATCTGCCCAAAAATCATCGAGGTCTTATCCAACACGCCCGCACTCGCCATCTCTTGGTAGAGGGCCGTTCCTTCGCGCGTACGCTCGCCCACACCGGCGAAGACCGAGTAACCGCCATGTTCATGGGCAATGTTGTTGATCAGCTCTTGGATGAGCACGGTCTTGCCGACACCTGCACCCCCAAAGAGTCCGATCTTGCCTCCCTTGCGATAGGGCGTAAGCAGGTCAATGACCTTAATACCCGTCACCAAAATTTGCGTATTGGGGTCTTGATCAATGAACGGGGGAGGATTACGGTGAATCGGCAAATGGACGTCTGCTTCAACAGGCCCTTTGCCATCGACAGGACGCCCCAGCAGGTTCATCACACGACCGAGCGTCGGCTTGCCAACTGGCATAGAGATGGATTCCCCTGTATCCACGACCTCGGCGTTACGCACCAACCCGATGGTGGAGTCCATAGCAATCGCGCGGATTCGGCAGTCCCCAAGATGCTGAGCCACTTCAAGAACCAGATTGCCAGGTTGATCGTTGAGCAAGGGATTCGTCGTCGTCAAGGCGTGAAGCAGGCGCGGACGGTACCCATCTGGGAACTCCACATCCACAACAGCACCCAACACTTGGATGACGCGCCCTGTTCTCAGTATTTTTTGTTCAGCCATCTTTTTTCTCCTTATGCCAGGGTCTCTGCCCCGCTGACAATTTCCGTCAACTCGTTCGTAATCGTTGCCTGACGCGCACGATTGCGTTGAAGGGTCAAAGCCTTCTCCATCATTTTCAAATTGGTCGTTGCGCTCTCCATCGCCATCACACGAGATGCTTGCTCACTTGCCGCGCGATGAAGCTGGGCATGATAAACCTGATAATGCACAAGCTGCCGTGCGATCGCCACCAAGATCCGGTCATCTGCGGGCTCAAGGATCGGCATCACGGCGATCTGCCCACTCTCCTGACATTCTGCAACCCGATCAATCGGAAGCATCCGTCGGGTCTCGGGATCATGCTTCAGCGTATTGACAAAGCGACTGCCCGTAATCCAGACTTCCGTATAAGTTCCATCCATGAATTTATCCATCGCATAGGTGGAGATGTGGCTTGTCTCCTGAAAATTCGGATGCGCAGAGAGATCAAAGGGGTCCATACAGGCTGGCAATTCACGATGCAAAGCTCGGTGCCCCTTCTGTCCAACATAGATTACATCGATCGTCAACTCGCGTTTGGCGCGCTGCTCCGCGACCCAGTCACGAACTTCGTGAACAATCAGATTGTTAAAGGCTCCACACAGTCCGCGATCAGAACTCATCACCAGCAAAAGCACTTTCGCAGGACCTCGGGAGGGTGGCAAGCAGAGCCGATGTTTGTGCGCTCCTGAAAGTTGAGAGGCCAGTGCTGTCAGCTTTCTCAACTCCTTGTTAAAAGGGATCGGGAAGGAGAGCTCGTTCTGTGCACGATGCAGGTGCGAGGCCGCCACCATCTTCATGGTGGAGGTCACGCGGCGCATGCCGCTCATCGCATTTAAGCGTACACTAAACTCTCTGTAATTTGGCATATTAAGAAGTGTCAGTAAGTCTAAAAAGTGTCAGTAAGTGTCAGTAAGTCTAAGCAGTGTCAGTAAAAAAAATAAGGCAATAACGCAATAAGGCAATTTTCTCTTATTTAATGACTCCTAAAGGGATGGAGTGTCGCCCGAATCAAGGGATCAATTAGTCCCTTCAGCTCCTCATCCATCACAGGCTTTGCTTTGAAGCGTTCCGTGTAGGCGCGCCCTGCCTCCGTATTATCCAGAGCCTCGTAAAGCGCCCGAATGGCCTCTGGAAAACGGCTGTCTGGAATACCTAAAAAGCCCTTGTTCGAACCCGCATACAAGGCGGCAACCTGCTTGTGGGCAGGCACAGGGTGGTTGGGCAACTGACGTAACACACCCATGAGGGCACGCCCGACATCGAGCTGATCGAGGGTGCTGGGGTCCAGATCGGAGGAGAAGCGCATGAATGCCTCCAGCTCACGGAACTGGGCCAGCTGGACACGCAGAGGACCAGCAACCTGCTTCATGGCCTTGAGTTGCGCATCGCCACCGACACGTGAGACCGAGATGCCAGGGTTGATCGCCGGACGCTGCCCCGAATGGAAGAGACCGGCTTCTAAAAAGATCTGTCCGTCCGTGATGGAGATCACGTTTGTAGGGATATACGCCGAGATATCATTGGCCTGGGTCTCGACGATCGGGAGGGCTGTCAGGCTTCCCCCACCCTTCGCATCTGAGAGCTTGGCCGCGCGTTCGAGCAAACGGCTATGGAGATAAAAGATGTCGCCAGGAAACGCTTCGCGGCCAGGCGGACGGCGGAGCAGGAGCGACATTTGGCGATAGGCTTGTGCATGCTTGGTCAGATCATCATAAATGACCAGCGTGTGGCCTCCGCGATCGCGCCAGTATTCCGCCATCGCACAGCCGGTATACGGGGCGAGGTACTGCAGAGGCGCAGGCTCCGAAGCATTGGCAACCACCAGTGTCGTATACGCCATCGCGCCATGCTGTTCAAGTAGTTTGTGAAGCGAGGCGATAGTGGAAAGCTTCTGTCCGATCGCCACGTAGATGCACTGAACGCCAGAGCTGGCTTGATTGAGAATCGCATCAATGGCAAGCGTGGTCTTTCCCGTCTTACGATCACCAATGATGAGTTCGCGTTGACCCCGTCCAATCGGCGTCAGCGCATCAATCGCCAAGATGCCGGTCTGCATGGGTTCACAAACGTTTTTACGCTCAATAATAGAGGGAGAGGGTGCTTCGACCGGCAGATAGGTGTCAGAAACAATAGGTCCTTTTCCATCGATTGGACGTCCGAGAGCGTCCACCACACGACCCACCAAGGCTGGACCGACCGGCACAGAGACAACGCGTTGGGTACGCTTGAAAATATCTCCTTCACGCACCAGCGTGTCATCATCTAAAATCGCGACGCCCACGGAATCCTCTTCCAAGTTTAAGGCCAACCCCGCGACCCCATGTTCCGACTCCAACAACTCGTTGAACATGACATTGGAGAGTCCGTCGACGCGCGCGATACCGTCTCCGACACTCAGGACGGTTCCGAATTCCATCACATCGATCGGCTTGTCAATCGCCTGCATCTGGCGCCGAAGTAACGCCGAAATCTCATCTGGTTTTAATTGAATATTCATAATTTCCCTACAGCCTAAACCCCTATAGCCTAAAAACCTCCACCCTAAGCTCCTGGCTTCTGAAGTCCCAATCGAAGCCTGTTTAAACGTCCGGACATACTGGCATCAATCCGCTGGTCATTCATCGTCATCACGAAACCTGCAATCAACTCGGGGTCCACCGCCACCTGCATCTGCAGGGTGCCCCCGTGCACCTTCAAGATCTTATCGCGCATCTGATCCACCATGTCGTCCGTCGGCGGCTCAGCAAACGTGAGCGAGACATGCGCACAATGACGTTCCCGGTCATAGCGCTCATGAAACTGTTCGAGAATCGAGGGAATCAACTCAAGTTGTCCGCGATGCGCGAGCGCGCGCAACAAAACGAGAAGTGGAACTGAGAACGTCGTTCCCCAAAGGGTGTCCACCCACTGCTCATGGCTGCGGGTATTGCCCCGATGATATTGCTTACAAAAAACACGGAGCTCCTGTGATTCACGCCACTGGGCGGCCAGCGCATTCATATCCGAGACAACGCCCTCCAGTTCCTGCCGTTCAACAGCCGAAAGGTAGAGGGCGCGTGCGTAGGCGCGTGCATAGTTAGAGGGGTCAACACTCACACCTTGACCTCACTCACGAGTTGAGACTGATAGGCTTTTTTCTGCTCAGCCGTCAAGGTCAACCGCATCATCTGCTCGAGCGTATCGGTGATGCGGGAGGCAGCATCCAGGCGTAAGGCTTCAAACGATTTTCGATACTCCACCTCGATCTGACGTTCCGCATCTCTGCGGCGTTGGTCAGCTACAAGACGCGCATCATCGTCCGCCTTGCCCACAATAACCGTCGCGTTTCTTTTCGCCTGCTCGGCGATCAAACGCGACTCCTCTTCCGCTTGTCGGACCTGCACCTTGCACTGCGCTTCGGACGTGGCAATCTCTGTTCTCGCCTGCTCAGCGCCCTCGAGCGCGTCCGAAATGCTCTTCTCGCGCTCGCCAACAGCCTTGAGAATCGGCTTCCAAAGGAGCTTATGCAGGCAGATCGCCGCGATCAAGAAGGCGATCCAGGTCAGAACCACCATCTGTCCGGAGACCTTCATGACATCCGACGGCAATTGCTGGATGACCTGGGGAATGCCCGGGACACTCACGACCGCATGCGTCTCTTGATTTTCGCTCACAATAGAACTCCTTCACTTCACTGGAATAATGGAATGGTGGAATATGGGAATGCTGCTGCCTACTGCCAACTGCACCTGCCCACTGCCACTTCCCCATTCTCCCTAGCCCTTCATCAAACAGATGACCAACGCGAAGAGCGCCGTACCTTCGATAAAGGCCGCGCCAATAATCATCTGGGTCTGCAACTTAGACTGCAGTTCAGGCTGACGTGCGATTGATTGGAGGCCTGAGAAAAAGACCATTCCAATACCCACTCCTGCGCCAATAATCA
>CAYWNP010000082.1:0-1102 GCA_964459675.1 uncultured Akkermansia sp.
TGAAACGTTTTGTTCTTTGAATCTCTGTGTCTCAGCCTGCCGCGCCGTAGCGTATTCGCGAAGGCGGGTGCCCTCTGTGGTTAAAATCCACAAAATTATACGAAGAACCCGAATAATATATTCTAAAAAAATCTTTGTGCTCTTTGTGTTCTTTGTGGTTAAATACTCCACTACCTCATGACTCTCACCATACGTAATCATCAACGAACCTATCCCGTAGACGCCAAGGCATTGTCGGTCTTGGCGAATCAGCTTGCTACGCTCGCACAGAAACGGACGCCAGAGGAGCTGTGGCAGGAGGTGACAATACACCTTCTAACCGACGAGACGATTGCGCCCATCAATCAGGCGATCATGCAGCACGAGGGGCCGACAGACGTCATCACCCAGCGTTATGACTCCACGCCTGGGGAACCTGAAGGCTTGATCGGCGAACTCTTTATCAATGTCGAGCGCGCCTGCACGATTCCGCGTGCGAAAGGATGGACAAGACAGCAAGAACTCGCACTCTATTTAGCGCATGGCTTTGACCATTTGACCGGTGCGGATGATGCAACCCCTCGGCAACGGAGTGCCATGCGACGCCGTGAGCGACGCTGGCTGGAAGTTACGCGGGATTATATTTCCGGGCTGCTCCGCGGCCGAACTTCCAAAACTTGATAAAGTCCGCTTTAAACTTTGTCATGTCCACACCTTGAAACGCCTTCTGTGTGGCAAGCGAACCATTCCCTGTTTCCACCAAGGTGGCTTGGTATGTTTCCAGAATTTTCGCGTAGGGCGTCAGCTTGCTCGACGGAACCCCTTTGCGCAAGAAATAAACCAGCGCACAGGCAGTTGAGTAGTTCAGGGAGCGTTGCTCTTGACTCCCGCTGTAAAAAGACTGATAGGAACTGCCTATAACCTTTTCGAGGTTCTGGGCTGTCAACTCCAGGTGTTCCACCACAAATTTGATCCGAGATGACTCAGGAATGTCGAGCCCTTTGCCAGTTTGCAAAGGCTTGCTCTCCTCTAGAAAAGTCGCATGTCCTTCATTGAACCAAACGGCGTGATCCTTCATCCCGGAAGCGTAGAAGAGATATTGATGGAACGCTTCATGACGAAT
>CAYWNP010000082.1:1202-7675 GCA_964459675.1 uncultured Akkermansia sp.
GCAGTCAAAAAATTAGCTTCAAAATCTTTCCTGACTTTTGAAGGCGGCGTCTTGTCGGCAATCTTCAGAATCGCCGCGTACCACTCTGATTTCGTCGGGTTTCCATTGGGAAGACGCGTCTTAACACGGAAGAGATAGACGAGCGGACTCTGCTCAGAAGACATCTTCACAAAGAGGGCTTGTGCAAGTCCCATGCCGGAGACTTTAAGCGTTTCAAACTCAAGGGGGACCTCACCTGTAAAATCCTTAATCCAGGTGAGGAGGTCTTCGTTCTTTTCCGGATCAATTTGATTGGCCGGCTCAGCAAGCGCTTTTGCCACTTCCTCCCGAGGAATATGCTTCATGCGACCCGTATTAAACGCGGGCAACTTTTGAAGCACACGCCCGATGATGAATGTGTTTCCATTCTCATCGCACCACTGACCGGCATGCTGCGCGCCATACCACAGTTCGCGTCCATCAAAGAGATCTTTGCGGATCGTCTCTGTTCCTTGTTTAAAGGTGTAGGTGTAAACCTTGGGCTGGGCCAGTGGTTCTGGGTCCCCACCCCCGATCACCCGGCACTTGAGTCCCAAATTCGGATATTCTCGATCCGTCCGGAACGTCGGTGCCGCCAACAGTGCGGAGGTGAAAAGACAGAAGATATAAAAAGTTGAAAATGAAGCTTTCATTGCTACCGCAACGGATTAAAGTCGCCATCCAACTTCTGTACCGCCATCATGCTTGAATCCTTAAATTCAGGAGAGACATACGTCCAGACACACTTCTTGTCACGGGTGATCTCGAACATGCCGACCCCTGTTTTAGCCTTCTTGTCGTATGCCGAGTAGTTGCCGATGATCATGTTGCCACTCTTCAGTACATGCATGCCTGTCATGTTGCGAATATTCAAATCCGGCAAATCCGTGGCCTTGAACTCCCAGACGACTTCGCCCTTCGGGGTCACCTCCTGAACTTGATTCAGCGAGGAGATCATCGTATTCTTGTTGGGAAGACGAACCGCAGCAAAGGCAATCCCTTTGCATTGATATTCAAAAACGACTGTTCCGTCTGGTGTATACTCGCGGACAACTCCATCCCCCGAGTGACAGACCAGATAATGACCATTCTCCAGTTTGCGGCACATCCGCATGACATGATGCGGATTCTTCTTAACTTGTGGTTTGATTTTGAGGGTGAAGGCGACCTTGCCCGCCTTGTCTACCTCTGTCACCTGCTCATTACCATTTTCGCCAACAACGGTATTTCCATTGGCAAGACGCTGACAGGACATCGCACCGTCAGCACGCTTGCAGTCTGGCTTGTACTCCCAGACAATCTTCCCCTCTTTATCCACTTCGGTGACCTTGCCATCTGCAAAAAGAATATTTCCATTTTCCAGATACCAAGCATCTGTATTGTTGCCGGTTTTGGCCGTACGGACTACAGTACCGTCTTTTTCATAGAGGCAGACACGTCCGCTCCCCAGGGCTAACACCTGATGCTCTAACGAGCCAACCACGCCATCGGCAGGTTGTGACCAAGAGGTTGAAGCAAGAATCGAAGCAAAGATTAATGAGAAATGAATGCGTTTCATGATTTTTCCTTTAGTTTAACTTTTTTAGCATCCGAAAAGCGCGAAAGGCACGAATAAACAACTTGAGATGAATAATGGAATGGTTAAAAATTCTATCACACCAAACCCTTGGCTGGCCATCATAAACAAAAAAAACCTGTCGCATCGCTGCGACAGGTTTTTGCATTTATAAGCGAGAGCCGGTACTACCAGCGTCCGCCTCCTCCGCCGCCGCCACGCTCTTCGCGGGGCTTAGGTTGGGATTCGTTCACGCGCAGTGGGCGACCGTTCATGTCAGCGCCGTTTGTACCGGCGATGGCCTTTTCAGCCTCCGCACGATCAGGCATCTCGACAAATCCGAAACCCTTGGCGCGACCCGTTGCGCGGTCAGCGACCACGCGTGCGGATGCGACGGTTCCATATTTCGAGAAGAGCTGCTGCAGATCACTGTCTGAAGCGTCGTAAGGCAGATTGCCAACGTAGATATCCATAGTGTGTAACCTTAATCTTGTGTCATATAACTGAGTTATGCGGAGTCCTCCACCATAACACGAGATAGGAAGCCCGGATACGCTACTACTGATGTAGTCGCGTCATGTACTTTGAGGCTTTGAGACCCGAATGTCAATCACCAATTTAATTTATTTTTTTGCCGCATGCAATTCTGAGCCAATATTAACCGCAAAGAACGCAGAGAACTCAAAGAAAAGAGATAAGCCCCAATGAAAAGCATTTAGAATTTGATCTTTGCGATCTTTGTGTTCTTTGTGGTTAAAATAAATCACCTGAAAGACAGGCGGAACAAAGTTTACAAAGCACCAAGCAGGTTATATCTTTGCTCGATTCGCAGATGCTTGAATACAGAGGTCAACAAAGTGCTCCAAGGCCTCTGGCTGACTCGCGAGATGGAGATGGACAAAACTGGCCAAGATCCGGCTGTTTGAAGATTGAAATCCCTCGTCTGTTTCAGGCTGGCCATTCTGCCGCCGACGCGCGTAAACCGTACTCCAGCCTGAAGATTCAGCCTGCGATGGATCAGACAGGAGCTTACCATAATGAAACTCGTGGCCCCTCAAAATAGTCCCTGCCTTGCCCCAGAGCGAGTCCGCCTTCAGTGTGACCTCCACATAGCCGAGCCGTACCCGTTGATCCGTCATCACGGTCTTTGCAGGCACGAGTCCTGCCAAGGGGAAATCAACCCCTTCGCGCGTGAGGATGGATTGCGTCAACGTGATCAGTCCACCACATTCCGCATAGATCACACCCCCGCGCGCTCCAAAGGCTCGAATCGACTCCAGCATCGCTGTATTTTCAGAGAGCGTCTTGGCAAACACCTCTGGATAACCGCCCCCTAGATAGAGAGCATCCGCCTCGGCAGGCAATGTGGAGTCGTGAAGCGGCGAGAAAAAGAGAATCCGTGCTCCGCGTGCTTTCAGCTCATCCAACAGATCCGGATAATAAAAATGAAAGGCCTCATCTCTCGCCACCGCTAAATTAAAACTTTGGACGGAATTTACACGCACGGATGAAGAGGAGGGATTCGGAACAGCCTCTCGCCCCTTTTCCGCACACTGGAGAAGCGCGTCGACATCCAGATAGGCTTCAGCAGCCTTTTCAAAGGCGTTCAACGTTTCCGGTGTACAGGTCGTCGCGCTAGCGGTCACCAATCCCAGGTGCCTGCTGCGCAATTCAGGGAACCCCATGCGCGGGACAGCCCCGACAAGAGGCGGCAACTGAGCGGCACTAAGTGCTTCTGCAAGCAACGCGCGATGCGTTTCGCTTCCACACTGATTGGCGATAACGCCCGCAATCTGCACGCCAGGCGCGAAATGTGAAAAGCCGGACACCACGGGCGCAATACTGCGTCCCATGCCATGCGCATTGACCGTCAGAATAACAGGCGCCTTGAGCCACGCGGCGATTTCAGCGCTGCTACCGGACAAGCCTGATGACTCCGCACCGTCAAAGAGTCCCATCACACCTTCAATCACCGCAATGTCAGCATCCGCCGTCACGCGCTGAAAAAGTGCTTCCACATATTCGCGGCCGCACATCCAGCCATCCAGATTATAGCAGGGACGCCCTGATGCCAGGGCCAGCCAGCTTGGATCAAGGTAGTCAGGGCCGACTTTGAAAGTTTGCACCTTCAGTCCGCGACTCCGCAAGGCAGCGACAAGCCCAAGCGTCAGCGTTGTTTTTCCGCTGCCACTCTGCACCCCGGCAATCATCAGTCTAGGTTTTTGACTCAATCGAATACCCTGTTATAAAGTTGATATGACTTGGAAAAGAAAATACCCAGCATCAAAGGCGAAGGCTGCCATCAAAGTAAAGACGAATAAGAGAATATTCGCCTTTACAATGTGTTTGCGTTCCAACGGCTGGAGCGGCTCACCCAGAAACGGCGTGGCGGATGGAATGCCTTTACGGAAAAGAGGACCGCCCAACTGCACGCCTAACGCGCCGGCAAAGGCCGCCTCAGGAAAACCGGAATTAGGACTGGCATGTTTGCGATGATCCCGCCAGCAGATCCGCAAGGCCCCAGACGGCGATGCATCCATGAAGATCGCCGCAAGGGGAATGAGAAGCAGACTTAACCGCGCAGGAATAAAATTCGCCAGATCATCAATCTTGGCAGAGGCCCAGCCAAAATTAATATACTGTTCATTCTTGTAGCCAAAGGTGGAGTCCAGCGTACTGATTGCCTTATAGGTCATCGCCCCTACTGGACCTAACAAAAACGCATAGAAGAGTGGCGCAACCACACCATCAACCGAATTCTCAGCTACACTCTCCACTGTTGCACGTACAACACCTTGTTCATCCAGCGCTTCCGTATCACGTCCGACCACCTTCGCAACTTGCCGGCGTGCCAAAGGAATGTCTCCCGCCTTCAAGGCCTTGTAGACCGCCATGCTGTGCGAGGCTAATCCGCGGGCGGCAAAGGTCGTATAGAGCATGAGTATGGCAGTCAGATCACCGACGATGGGATGAATCTTCTCTGCACCTAAGAGAAGACCAATCGAGAGAAGCGCGGTTCCACCGATGATCAGAGCAGCCGCGACGATGCCTGCCATTTTCGGATTAGCGATCCTTTTGCGCAGGGGTTTCTCAAGGGCCATGGCCGCACGCCCGATGAACTGAACAGGATGGGGTAGCCAACGGGGATCCCCCACGATAAAATCAAGGAGCAACGCAGCAAAGATCCACTTCACCAGGTTACTGATGAGCAAAAGATCTTCAAAAACAAAAACATGACCATCCATAAAATTACCTGAGCGACGGGGCTAACCCCATCTTTTTATAGAGCGCCTGGACATCCAGGTTCGCCCGGACAACATCGGCAAGACGATCCAACGCAGGTTCGACATCAAAAACAGCCTGCACCTGCTTGAGTTGCGGCCAACCTCGCGCCTGACGTAACTCGTCCAGGAAATAGCGACGGAAGGCATCGGCATCAAAGAATCCATGCAGGTACGTGCCGAGGATCATCCCATCACCAGATGAAAATCCGATGGGCTCACCGTCTTCGCGAACAACAGCAACCTTCGAGCCCGTGCGCTGAGTCTCCCCTGCGCAGACTGTTGTCACGCCATGATGAATCTCATACCCCTGCAAAGAGAGCCCTGTGGATGAATGCGTTGCCTTGACTGCCTTGAGCGTCTTTTCCGGTAGCAACACGGTCTCGACCGGGAGAAGTCCGAGTCCGGGAATTTTTTGCTGGGCAGACTCGAGACCTGTCGGATCTGCGATAGATCTCCCCAGCATCTGAAATCCGCCGCACAACCCGATGATCCGCGTCTGACCTTCCTGCGCGAGCTTTAAAAGCGGCTCCGCGAGTCCGCGATCCTTCAACGCCTGAAGATCCCCGATCACATTCTTGCTGCCGGGCAGGATCACCGCATCCGGCTTGCCCAGGAGTTCAGGCTTGCGCACAATGCGGACGGCGACATCCGGCTCGATCCGCAAGGCATCAATGTCGGTAAAGTTTGAGATATGTGGCAGATCAATGACAACGACATCCAACAGCCTGGAGTCACTCGGGGGTGGACATTCCGGAATTTCCTTGAAGGTGACAGAGTCCTCTTCAGGCAACCCCAGATTACGCAAATAGGGCACCACACCAAAAGTCGGCAAGCCAGTATGATCCCACACATAGGAGAGTGCATCCGCCAACAGCTCCTGTCGTCCTCTGAAGCGATTGACAATAAAGCCGGCAACACAGCCACGCTCTTTTTCCGAGAGCACCTCCAAGGTACCAATGAACGAGGCGAAAACACCTCCGCGGTCAATGTCCCCGACAATGACGACAGGCGCCTTTGCATACTCAGCCATCGCCATGTTGACAATGTCATGCCGCTTGAGATTAACCTCCCCCGGACTTCCAGCACCTTCCAGGACCATGACATCCACCTCGCTCGCCAGGGAATCATACGCGCGCTGGGCCACCTCGAACGCCTGTGGCTTGTAACGGATATAGGCCTCAACATCCATATTGCCCACAGGTTTCCCGTTGAGGATCACCTGGGAACCGGTTTCGGAGTTGGGCTTCAGCAAAATGGGGTTCATGCGCACATCCGGTGCGAGCCTGCACGCCTGCGCTTGGAGAACCTGGGCACGGCCCATCTCACCCCCATCCAGCGTAACGTACGAATTCAGCGACATATTCTGCGCCTTAAAGGGTGCGACGCGATAACCATCCTGCAGGAGTATCCGGCAGAAGGCCGCAGTCAGCACGCTCTTACCCGCATTCGACGAAGTGCCTTGGAACATGATGGCCGGAGTGCGCTTCTTACAAGGTGGCGCATTTAAAGGTGGCGCAGACATTCCTGTCTGCGCTCTTGGCAAGGTGGCGCATTTAAAGGTGGCGCAGACATTCCTGTCTGCGCTATTCAAGGTGCCGCAGACATTCCTGTCTGCG
>CAYWNP010000082.1:7775-11924 GCA_964459675.1 uncultured Akkermansia sp.
CTGCCCCACCTTGGGCTGCCCCACCTTGGTCTGCCCCACCTTGGTTCTCCTTGCTTTCCGGCGCATACAGCCAGTATTCACCTTCTTTGAGTTTAGCCTTGATCGGATTCTGTTCAATATAATTTAAAAAATGCCGATACTGTTTTTCGCTTCGGACAATATGATCATACGATTCATCAAGCCAAAAGCTACCAGACAACCCCAGAATCTTATTTGCAGCACATGCACTTGAACCTTTTATGCCTTTTAAAATCAGCGAAAGCTCTTCCCCTTGCTTCGCAAACGGTTCGATCAATAAATGCACATGCGTTGGCATGATCACCGCCGCATGAACAGCAAGCTTCGTTCCATCAAATCGCAAGATACTGTCTATTACACACTTCCGCACATCCGGTCGAGCAAGCGCACGTGATCCCATGCCAGCATCAAGCCATGCGTCTAGCTTTTCACCAAAAACCTCATCATACTCCCGCCATTGCTCCTCAGTCCAAGGCGTTGGATTATCTCGCATCCAAATTTCGCGATCATTTTTCCATCTGTTTAATTTATCTTGAGGTATGGAATCAATCAGCCTAAATGCGATCCAATAGACTGCCCCTGAGGCGTGCCAATGCGGAAGCCGCCGCTGCTGAATGGATGGCAACAAGACCGGCGGCTCAAAAGTACGCAATGGTGGCTTATTGCGAGGTTGCTCTTTACAAGGTGTCTCTTTACAAGGTGGCGCATTAGAAGGTGGCGCAGACATTCCTGTCTGCGCTCTTAGCAAGGTGGCGCATTGTAAGGTGGCGCAGACATTCCTGTCTGCGTTTCTATGGCAGACAAGAATGTCTGCCCCACCTTGGCTTGTCCCACCTTCGGCAGACAAGAATGTCTGCCCCACCTTGGGCTGCCACACCTTGGCTATTGCATCAATCAGTCGATTGTTCTCCTCTTCGGTTCGCACCGCAACGCGGAAATAACGGCCATCGAGTCCGGCGTAATTGGAACACACGCGGATTGGGATACGGAATTGACGCAAGAGACGGTCCGCAAGTTCCTTCGCGTCCAACCCCGCTTTCTCAATACGCACCAGGAGATAATTCGCAACAGAGGGGAAGACACGGAAGAGTCCGAATGCTTCCAGCCGTTCTTTTAGACCTGCGCGTAGTTGCGCCACGCAATGACGTGTCTGCGCGGCATACGCCGTCTCCTCCAGAAGCGCAACACCCACAGCCTGTGCCAAGCTCCCGACGGACCAGGGCGGCAGATCGTCACGGATCTTCTGCGCCAGCTCTGCAGGCGCAATCAGATAACCCAGACGGATGCCCGGGATTGCATAAAATTTCGTCATCGACCGCAACACCAGCACATTTGGCAATTCAAAACGTGCGACGCTCTCGTAGTCCTCCACAAAATCCGCGAAGGCCTCATCAATCAGAAAGAATGTCTCGGGATGGCGCAATGCGACCGCACGAATGAGATCGCGATCAAAGAGATAGCCAACCGGATTTCCTGGTTGACCCACGATCACCAGTTCGTCACCTTGACATTCCGTTTCGATGAGGGACCAGTCAATACCTGTTTCGACCGGATAGACCACCTTCTTCACCGATAAACCAGCCCGTCGCGAAGCCGTCTCATAATCAGCATAACTCGGCACAGGGATCAGCGCGCGCTTAACGCCAAGGCACGCAGGAAGGGCAAAGAGAAGCTCGGTAGATCCATTGCCACAGACAATCGAATCAACCGGGAGGGAGTAAAGATGCGCTATCGCCTCACGCAAGGCCGTGCACTGAGGATCAGGATAGTGCACCACATCAGAAAGATTTCGGGAGACGACTTGGCGCAGAATATCTGGAGGTCCGAGCGGATTCAGATTTGCACTGAAATCAAGTATATCTGAAACCTCACAGCCGAGGCGCGTCGCCAACGCCCTAACATCGCCGCCATGTGCAAATTGTGCCATAACTAAAGCATTTTCTTAAAAGTGTAGCAATTTTTTCTCACAGAGCCCACAGAGTTCACGGAGGAATCCAATTGAAATATCAATCATCTATGAAACAGAGCAACAAAGGCCTTTATCATTCATTCGAAACACCTATTTCTCTGTGCTCTCTGTGCCTCTGTGAGAGACACATTTAATTACATACTCTAAAGTTCTTCACCGGACGCGGCAATAGAAAAAGAGTGGACTCTAGACGGCAGCCAGTCGCTTCCCTGCCTCACGGCAGGCTGCGATGACCTCGTCTGTTGGCTTAAACCTGCACGTAATGGCAGGCTGGACAAGATTGATATGTGTGGCGGTCAAGAACGCCTCCACCTCGCTGGCACCCTTCTGCGCCCAGCCGAAGGAGCCGAAAGCAAGTCCGCTCTTCCCGGTTGGATGCAATCCTTTCAGGTACGTCAACAGTTGGGCCATGGTCGGCATCATGCCCATATTGAGCGTTGGCGACCCAACAGCAAGGGCCGTGCAATCAAAGATCTCCGTGACAATCTGCGTGTCATGCGAGGCATTGACATCAATCAGGCGATAGTCAACTCCTGTCTCCGCAACGCCCGCGGCAATGGCCTCTGCCATCTTCCGCGTGCTATCCCACATCGAGGCAAAGACAACAACAACTTTTTTCTTTTCAGCAGCACACGTTGTATAGCCGGTATACGCCTTCAAGAGCTCAGGAATACGGCTGCGCCAGCAGATGCCGTGACTGGGGCAGATCTGCTTGATCGGAAGCGTGCCCAGGCGCGCCAGCGCCTTAGCGACCGGAACACCAAAGGGCATCACGATGTTGGCATAATAGGTCTTCAGGTGGCGCATGAGCTCCTCGAAGGGCACTTCATCATCGAAGCGCGACGAGGTCGCATAGTGCTGACCAAAAGCATCCATCGAGAAGAGAATACCATCCTCCTTCAAAAAGGTAGCAGTAGACTCCGGCCAATGGACCATGGGTGTTTCAAAGAACTGCAGCGTCTTCTTGCCGAGTGACAGCTCCTCGCCATCCTTGACAATCTTAAACTTCCACTTGGCAATGTCGAAATGGAACGCGAGGGCATCCTTACACTTGGCCGTACAGACCAGTTCCGCCTGGGGGCACGCCATCATGATCGAAGGCAGAGAGCTTGAGTGATCCGGTTCCGCGTGCTGACAAACCACATAGTCAACCTTGGCGAACGGGGTCAGCCCAGCCACATTATCCAGTAAATAACGATAATAGGCATGCTTGACAGTATCAATCAAAGCAACCTTCGTATCACGAATAAGATAGGCATTATAGGTCGATCCTGCTTCCGTACGGTAGCCATGAAAATCCCGGACCGTCCAATCCGTATATCCAACCCAATCAACACCAGGAACAATTTCTCGATGCATCGTTGTCCTCCTCGCTATTGTTCAATCCAATAAGCAGTAAAAATGTAGTAATAAATTACTAAAAAACGGCCTCTAATACAAGGTAGTGTTCCAGACTAGGCAAAAAAACATGTTTGAGTCGAACTACATGTGGCACATAAATGCTTTTTCGCTAAGATCGCAAGTAGCGTCCTGTAAGCGGTTATACACTACTAAGCGTTTGGAGTCCCGCCTTTAGGCGGAAGCAAAAATGTACGGTCTATGAAATTCCGCCTAAAGGCGGTACTCCGAACAATTTCACCCAGTATCCGATAAACAATGACACGCAGGTGCTTGCACGAGATAAGCCCCGGCTGCATGCCCGCCGTAGTCGTATTCGCGAAGGCGGGTAGTCAGCCGCTTGCGGGGGCTTTCCGTGCAAGCACCTCTCATAGCGATCTTAGCGTAAAACATTCTAAATAAGGTCTTACCCGTCATATTTCGGGTTGTTCC
This sequence comes from uncultured Akkermansia sp., assembly GCA_964459675.1. GTDB lineage: Bacteria > Verrucomicrobiota > Kiritimatiellia > RFP12 > UBA1067 > CAIZQW01. Next base: position 11,593 of record CAYWNP010000082.1, read on the forward strand.
CGCATGACTTGCCATCACAAACGTTTGAACATTCGCAGTAATTTACTTAACGTTAAAATAAGTTAAATTCCCACTTGCATTGGCAGTCACATTTTGATAAATTTCTAACTTCTAAAGCGAGCTTAGCTCAGTTGGTAGAGCGCCACCTTGCCAAGGTGGTTGTCGAGGGTTCGACTCCCTTAGCTCGCTCCATTTTTTTTCTAATGGGGGTGTAGCTCAGTTGGTAGAGCAAGTGACTCTTAATCACTGGGTCCACGGTTCGAGTCCGTGCACCCCTACCATTGTTGGGGCCTGTAAACAGCGGCGAAAGCCAATGTTTACAGGCCTTTTTT
>CAYWNP010000083.1:0-2059 GCA_964459675.1 uncultured Akkermansia sp.
CATGCGGGAGACGCCTCGACCAGTGCCACGCGGGCACCCTGATGCGCTGCGGACCAGGCGGCTGAAATGCCTGCGGCACCTCCGCCGACAACAACAATATCGTATGGCGTACCCATGGGTTGTTAGGCAAGTGCCTGCTCGCGGAAGCGCGCAAGGACAGCCTTTGCCTCCTCTTCGGAAATCACACCCTCGAAACAGGAGAGTACCGCATGCAACTTGCCTGCATGCTGACACAAGATCATCCCAAGGCCAGGCGGCGTCGGAATGACGGGGAAATGGATATAGTCGGAGACACGACAGCCCGCAACCTCGGAAATCGTCATTTGCGGTTCACCCAACGAGGTAAAGGCAAAAGAGGACATTCGATTGCGATAAAACTTCATCAAGAAAGTCCAGAGCCACTTGGCAGGGAAAATACGCATCAGTAAATTTCCCTCTTCCAGAATGGCAGGCAGACCATCCCGAGCCTGCTGAACCAATTGATCACGCAGAACACCCGCCAACAGATCACGCTGAACAGCAGCTCTTACGGGGAACTGGAAAAAGAGAAACGAGAGGTCATTGAAAAAGATATGGCGCTTCCGCGTGGCAGCCCGTTGTTTGTCAGTAGAGGTTGAGATGACAAAATCGAAATCCGCCATCTCTGGACGATTAAACACGGGATAGAAGGCTGAGGCGGCCGTTGCCAGCGCATACGGTGCGAACATCAGATACCCGGCAACAGCAAAGGCGCGCTCCTGGATCCGTTTTGCCTCTTCAGGCGTAAAACAGAGCTCATAGAGACGAATCGGACATGTGGTCAGCTCTGGCGGCAGGGGCAGATAGGCCGTCTGTTCATTCATCAACTTCAAGATGCACCGGTTCGCCTGCTGGCCATCCTTGAAGCGCTTCCCCCAGTTTTCCAGCTGGGCATCTGCGCGTGGCGCTCTCTCAGCTTCGGAGAGCTGTGGCTGGTCACCATTCACCTGCTGAAAAAAGAGGTGTATAAAGGCATCAGCCCCTTTGGCATCAAAGAGCGCATGGTCAAAGAGAAAGACAAGGACGCTCTTGGCGTTCGCCTGAGATTGAAAAACCTCCATTGCAATCCGCCAGCCAGGTGTCGCGGAATAACGATTCATGGTCTCTTCGACAACCTTCACAGGATCGAGCAAACCCTCGTCTTGGGAGAGCATCGCACCACCCACACGGATCTCTTCGGGGACACGCGGCGGTAATGAGGCCGAATACTTCCAGTAGGGTGCCAAACACCAACACCGCGCGTCACGTCCACGCAAGACGGGGAACTGTTGGGAAAAGAGAATGAAGGTGCGCTTGAGTTGCTCGGGATCTGGCACGCCCTCCAGACAGGTAGAGACAGCGAAGACAAGCCGACGGCCTGTCTGTTTCTTTGTACCCACCGCAAGGGCGCGCAGACACCAATCCGCACCATTGAGATACCGTTTATGGGGGGAGCTAGGAATCCTCATAGCGGAGCCGAACGCGCAATCCGTTGCGCGAGACAGTTCAGTGATTTAAAATCTTCCTGAGCCAAGCCTGAGGAGGCAAGGGCAAGCTTAAACTGCTTCTCGATAAAGACTAACAAATCTACAAAAGCAATCGAATCCAACCCCATCTCATGCAACGGTTGGTCCGCAGAGATCGCCGAAGGATCCTTCTCCAGCAGAAAGGCAATACGCTCCTTCAATTGCGCCACGACATCGTCAGTATTCATAATAGGTCATCCTTCACCATACACAATCACACGTTGAGAATTTCCACACTTGGAAATAATTTGAGTCGGGCTAGAAGAAACGGGTTTTTCGATAGATTCAAAACGTTCACCACGCCGGAGCCACTCCGCCACGGCCAATAAGAAAGCGCCGCCGATGCGCAGACTTCCTGAATAGCGCACCAGAGAGGGTTCCTGTGCTTCTCTTGGAGCGGATTCTCCAAGCGAGAGACCGTTTTCAAGAGAACACGCGGGAACATCCAGAAGTGTCTTTTGTACACGCACAGAGGGCCCCTGCCCTTCGCGCTCACAGCGGAAGAAGAAAGACCCCTCGCCCGGCACAAAACGATC
>CAYWNP010000083.1:2159-11891 GCA_964459675.1 uncultured Akkermansia sp.
GCCCTTCGCGCTCACAGCGGAAGAAGAAAGACCCCTCGCCCGGCACAAAACGATCGCCCCACATGCGCGAAATCGCATGGATATAGACCTCCGAGCACTCCTCTGTCGCCCCGACGAGAACCACATCACACCGTCCTTCGTTCAACCACGCCTCCGCCAACTCAAGAGCCGATTCAAACGGGAAACGCAGATCTGCTACGTTAAGAACAGGGCCATGCGATTTGATTGCAGAAGTGATCATCGAAGCTGCAGCCGCATGAACGGATTGTGAAAAGACCGTGGGGGAAGATTGCGACTCTCCAAACTCCAACAAATCATTGACAAACTTGAAGACCGTTGCATGGGGTCCGCAGGCTGATGCTAAGATAATCCCCACGCGTGCGGGGTCTGCTACAGTCCCCTGCCAAGCCTCCAACGCGGCCAACAATGACATTTTCGAAAAACGGTCTGCGCGCCGCACAGGGGAGAGAAGTGGATTTTTAAAGACTTCCGCAGGTACTTGTAATACCGGCAACTTCTCTCTCGTTCCCATGGGCATGGGCCGAGGTGGCGTGTCCGCCTGCAAGAGGCTCTTCAATGCCTCCATGCCTGAGCCAGCTGGGCTCACCACGCCAACGCCTGTGATAATCATACCTTCTCCTCTCGACGGCACAAAACCACAGCCGCATTATTGCCGCCAAAGGCAAGGGAGGTTGAAAGGGCATAGTTTTTCTTCAGAGGCGTGACCTGCTGTAAAGGCGTGAAGGGAATCTCAGGATCTTGATTTTCAAAGCCGATATTCGAGGGGATCCACCCTTCGCGCAATGCAAGGGCTGTAAAGACCAGCTCAATCCCTCCCGCAGCGCCCAAAGTATGACCGGTATAACCCTTTGTCGAGACGACACGAAGTTGAGGACCAAAGACCCGCGCAAGTGCATTGCCTTCAATACGGTCATTTTCACGCGTTGCCGTACCATGCGCATTTATAAAATCAATTTGCTCAGCCGTAATCGCTGCATCTCCGAGAGCGAGTCGAATGGCCTGTTCAATGCCCAACCCTTCCGGATGAGGTGCGGTCAAATGGTGTCCATCCGCCGCAGCACCAAAGCCAACGACCTCAAGTGTCGAAGAAATGCCTCGTCTCTCAGCAGAGTCTTGGCGTTCAAATATCGCAATGCCAGCGCCCTCGCCTAAATTCAATCCTTGGCGATCACGATCAAAGGGTTTGCAGAGTGAAGGACTCTTCACGCTGAGCGAATAAAAGCCACTGGAGGGGATCTTGCTCAGTTCATCCGCACCGCCCACGATCACGGCATCACAGAGATTAGCCCGTAACCACGAGCAGGCTACGCCAGCGGCATCTGTCCCTGAAGAACACGCATTCACCACCGTTAACACGGGGCCCTCCGCGTGGGTGGCCTCTGCCAGACGTTCCGCCAAGCTTCCTGCGAGAAAGCGATAGACTGGCTCTAAGGGAGGCTGGCCTGTCTCTCGATAACTCCGATAGAAGGGAATATCATTTAATTGGCAGGCAACTGTTGTCCCGACGCAGACTCCCAAGCGGAAACCCATGGGCAGCTGCTCAAGCCGAGCTTCCACAAGTGCCTGACGCGTCGCCGTCAGCGCGAGATGATACGTGCGATCCACATCGGGAACATCGGAGGTTACTGCGAATAACGGAAAGGGGGCTTCGACCCCAGCAAGATTTCCTTGAATCGTCCGTGGACGCGCAAGCCCCTTAAATGTCGCAAGTGATGACACAACGTCATCACCTGCGGCGGAGAGCACTCCAAGTCCAGATAGTATCACTCGTTCACGCATGCCCATTTTTATGGATTGGTCTTTTCGTAAATATACTCCGCCAAGACACGAATCGACTGAAAGACGCGGCGTCCGATATCCATATCCTTGATTTCCACACCAAAGTGACGTTGAAGAATCACTACAATTTCAACAGCATCCAGCGAATCCAAACCGATATCCCCCCCAAACAGAGGTGCATCATCTTTGATCTGATCAACCGTCACATCTTGAAGATTCAAATTCTCAACCAACAGCTCCTTCAGTCGTTGCCGAATCTCTGCCAATTTAGTCTCGCGTGCATCCATCATGGTACGTTTCCTTGTTTTAAGACTGCTGATTATCTGTCTTAGCGCTAACCGATACAGAGTGAAATCCATCCCTTTATGAAAAAGGCGGATTCATTATCCTTTTTTTACACCCCAAAGTCAAGAATGCGCAATGGCAAATAACGATCAAAGGTGATGTGTGCGATAGCGAAGCTGTTGATACGACTCCACCTCACCCGCAACCTCCAGATAGGCCTGTTCCGGGATCTTGCCTTTGATTCTGACGAGCCACACATCCCAGCTCTCACTCTCTAAACGCCGCAAGGCCGCCGGAATCTTCCTGCGAATAGACCGTTGCATCCGCTTGACCAGCAAGTGCTTGTACCGCTCGTCCGCCGAAAGCCTTAAGAACCGAAGCCGACGACGCCACCAGATTCCTCCACAGACGAGCATGAGCATGGCCCACGCAAGCGGGGTTCGGATAAAGTGATAGATTAGTTCAAAACACCAGATCCCTGCCTCAGCAATCACCAAGAGAAAGTTGGCCGACTTCAACCAAAAAATAAACCTTTTCCAGGCTGTGACCAGAAAATCGGTGCACCGTCGAACGAGCGAGACCTTGTCATGGGCAGAGGGACGTCCCTCCAAGGGCGTTGGATCGAGCAAAAACCACTTCTTTTCTTTTTCATCCCAGAGCTCAACCCACGCATGTCTTTCGCGCTCCCGCACCACCCATCGCTTCAGCCACGGATCATGACCAAAGGAGGCAAAACCAGAGATTACACGGGTCGGAATACCCCGGGCGCGAAGCATGAGCGCCGCCGCACTTGCAAAATGGATACAGAAGCCTTCACGTTGCTCCATAAAATAGATGAGTGGATCTTTTCTACCCTTCGTCTGAAATTCCAGATTATAGGCGAAGTGATGCTGGAAATAGCGTTCCAGAATACGTGCCGCCAGAAGGGGTTCTGGCGTCTCCAAAAAACCCTCGCACTGGGCGTTCCACTGATGGACCGCATTTGTCACGCCAGAGGGGATTGTAAGATAAGCATCAAACTCTGTTTCAATAGGCAATGGAAAGGCCTTGTTTGAAACACGCTGCAGAGGCAACCACACCTCATATCGTTCCGGCAGGATGTTCTCTGAGGCGATCACCCCATTGTCATCAGTAGCATACTCGCGCTTATCAATCGTAATCATTTGTGCATGACCAGGCAATGGGAGACCATTCAGCAGTTGAGGTGCAAGTACTTCCACCTTCCAATGCTTATTCGACAACAGATCTCCCATCTGTTCTGGCACAAGCCGATAGTTTCCGCGCTTAGCCATTCCATCCCCAACGGAATTCAAGAGGAGTTTCTTTGTCTGCTTTGGTAAGAGCCAACTTCCCCTCTGATAATTGGTATAGGCCACTTCACGAAGATATCCTGGGGGATCTTGCCCATCGATGACCATCAAGATCCGTGTTCGATGCCCAAAGTCCCGAGGCAAGGAACGCGACAGCGAGAGCTCCGTATCTCGGCTGTTTGACCGTAGCGCGCGTGTCACCAGACCCAACACCTGCTTCTGAACAAAGACGACACTCTGTTCCACTGGCTTGCGAAGGGTGACCACCAGAATGACCATGAGTAATAACAAGCCATAGCGCCAAACCATTTCACGCCAGAAGGGAGCAGGTGGCTGATTCTCCTCGGGTTTACGCAGTAACTGACTGACCTGATCCAGCGTCACCGCCAGTACTACAAAGCCAACCAAGGGAATATTCCATTGTCCGTTCAACCATTCGGCATTGCCTTCTGAACGACTCAGGGTCAACATCAGCATGGGCAAGACACTGATAATGAGGGTGGAGACTCCTGTGGTCGCTATTCTAAAAAAGAGTGACGTAACCCCTACTGCATAAAAGGCCGTAATAAGTCGGTCCATGATATGTTCATAATAAAAGCTCGCCTGCTCCGGGGGCATCAGCCTTGTGACATTTGCAGCAAAGAGAATGACGGTCACACCGACCCAGCTCCAGATCACCCAGCGGGTCAAACGAGGAAGAGCGCAGGGCAGAAGTATGGCCAGTCCTGCGAGAACTAAAGTCATGATGAAAAGACCTTGGTTCCCCCCTCTGCAATACCACCAGGCAGGCCAAGCCATGAGAAGCGCGGCCGTTGCCACAATCCAACGGCTACGACGCTCCAGACTCATCAGCAGATTTTTTTGCCCAGTTTTCATTGCTTAAAGTTTCGTCATCTCCCCACGCAAAATCGCCCGCGCACTGAGGCATACGACCTCTAGGGGAAGATCCTGGGGGCGCACCCCATTCGGCGTGATTAAGATCGGCTTGAGACCCACGCCCCACATTTCCAAGTTCTTGACAAGTTCCGCACGTTGGGAATCCCAGACCGTAAAGAGGAGGCAGACGCTCTGAATCAATTGAATCTCCTCAAAGAGCACAGGACTGAGCGTGGAGAGCGGATCCTCCGTGCTTGCTTCAATGCCGGAGAGGATGTCTAACACCTCCTCCAAATAGCCAATACGTCCCGAACTCACGAAACGAAAGAGATTAGGACCTGCCACCAGCAACTCCAAGACACGATCCGTTACCGAGAGTGAATCGGCAATCGAGGCGGCGAGCGAGAGCGCCGCCTCAACCGGATCATCCCGTCTCAGAAGCTCTCGGATGCTATTCACCCGCCACCACGTGGCACGGGTATCCACGAGCAAGGCAGTCCGCGAACGACCCTCGGCTTGGTACTCCTTGATCACAGGCTCGCCGAGACGTGCCGAGGAGCGCGGATGAATATGCCGCAACGAATCGCCATCACGAAACTCCCGACACCCATGGAACTCGTAGGCCTCCCGTGAGCGATCCTGAGAGGCGGCCAACTCCATACGGTTACGATTTCCCAACGGAATATCCAGCTCCTCCAGTCGCGTATATTTCGGATAGACCACCAAGCTCCGAGCCATCGAATGGGTCTCTCCCCACCGCCAAAGCCCACAGGGATAATCCGTGTCCCAGCGCAGATTCGGCAACTGATAGATTCCGCGTACACGAGCAACCCCGACCCCACTCACCATCATACTCTCGCCGGGGAAAAGGAGTGGACAATGGGCGCGCCGGAAGACCAGATAGGTGATGGCTGAGTAGATGATAGTATCCACATCCACACTCCGTGCAATACGCCTTCCCACATTCTGAATCCGATAGCGTGTTGCAAAGGTACTCCCAGCCTCAACTCGATGCGGCAAAAAGGCCTCGACCTGCAAACGCGGGAGCCTAAGATACCCAACAACCATGCAGGCCAGGATCCAGGCGATCAACAGGTAACTCACCTGAAATGAGCGATCCTCAAACCCCGTGAGCAAAATAAAAACCAACGGGGATATGCCGATCATGCCGATGAAAAAGAGGCGAACGGTCAAATGCGCGACAATCCAATAGTAGACCCAGTGCAACCATGGGAAACGCTCGATCGCCAGCGTCTGGCGACCTTGTAAATACCCAACCGGCGGTTTGCGGCTTTGACGCATACGGTGTCAAATCCCCTCAGGTTTATCAACCCGGAACAGACTCAGAACGCAGGATTTCCGCGACAACCGTCTCTCCCGCGAGACCGCCATGGCGCGCCTTCAAATCAACAAGAAGACGATGGGCGAGCACAGGGATGGCCATCTGCTGGACATCATTCGGACGGACATGGTCACGTCCCTTCAGCAAGGCCAATGCCTGAGCACAACGGCGTAGGTCCAAGGCCCCACGCGGACTCGCCCCCAGACGCAACCGGGAGTCCAGTCGGGTGTGCGCGACCACCCGCACAATATAATCCAAGACAGAGGCCTCTACGTCGACACGCTTCACCCGCTCCTGCAATTCGATTAACTGCTGAACCTCCAAAACAGGTTGAACAGCATGGAGTGGATGTTCATGCACCTGATCCGTCAAGAGCCGCAGTTCATCCTCATGAAGCGGATACCCCAAGGAGATCTTCATACAAAAGCGATCCAACTGCGCCTCTGGAAGGGGATAAGTTCCATTGTGTTCAATCGGGTTCTGTGTGGCCAGGACTAAAAAAGGTTGGGGTAGCATGCGCGACTCACCCTCTGTCGTCACTTGCCGCTCGCTCATCGCCTCGAGCAAGGCAGACTGGGTACGGGGTGATGCACGATTGATTTCATCAGCCAGCACAATGTTCGCGTGGATAGGTCCGGGGCGGAAGGTAAAACTACCATTTGCTGGTGAATAGATCATGCCACCCACAATGTCTGTGGGTAGCAAATCAGGTGTAAACTGGATGCGCGAGAATTTAACCTTCAACGAGAGTGCTAAGGCTTTTGCCAAGGTCGTCTTCCCGGTGCCCGGCACATCCTCAATTAAGACATGCCCCTCCGCCAGCAATGCCACGAGCAGTTGCTCGATAACCTGCTCTTTTCCGCGAATGACACGCCCCAGATTGGCCTTCAAAACCGAAAGACTCTCTTGTCCCTTATCTGTCATGTTATCCCTCCACATTAGGTTGTGTAGAGGATAACAAACAATTCATCCCGTGACGAGGTCATTTTAGAAGACAGCAGCGACCGAGTTAAAGATGCGTTATGTCTACCATTAATTCGGTATTTGCATCCCAGCCGTCAAGTAAGAAGGCGTTCTCCTTGCGATCTGCAATAAGGCGCAAGGCGTAACGGACTTGCTCCTCATAGAGTTCACAGAAAGCCCCTGGCTGGTTCATTCCCCCATTCATCTCGTGCGCTTCAGCCGGACACGGAGAGCCGCAGAAATGGCGCACGGCACAGCGATTACAACCGTCGATATTCTCTACTTTGCGTTGGGTACACCCTTCAAAAGCGGTGCTCTTGAGGGCCTGTTGCAGCTCTCCATTAAAAAGGTTACCCCCGTTAAAGGTTGAAACACCCACAAATTCGCTACACGGGAAAAGGTCCCCGTTTGCCGAGACGGCAAAGAATGCCCTTCCACCTCCGCACGGTGAAATATCACACATCAACTTGCGAGCCGTGGGGGCGACAACACCCAGAATGATGTTTGCAAAATTGGCCACGACGATTTTTCGACCTGTCTTTTCAAAGAGTTCGTATGTGCGCTCGAGGGCCTTCAGATAGTGTGGAACCAATTCGTGATCCTTGGGTTTGACATCGCGAGCCCCTTGTCGTGTGCAACGTACAGGGTTTAACATGCAGACAGGCACCTCGTTCGCATGAAAGTAGTCTATGGTCTTCGAGAGGGTCGCCATGTTCTTTTGGGTTACGGTTGAGATCACATTGTAGTTCGGATACCCCTTCAGTTTTTGAAGCAATGCGGAGATCTCGGCAAACACACCCTTGCCATCCCATGTTTTCCGATTCTGGTCGGCTACAGTCGCGTCCGGACCATCAATAGAAATACCAATGCCGATATTTCGCTCTGTCAGGAAGGCCAAGGCTTCGTCATCCAGCAATGTCCCATTCGTCTGGACACCAAAACGAAAATCATTTTTATAAGCCTCAATTCCCGCAAAGACTGCCTCCTTGTTCGTCAGTGGCTCCGCGCCATGAAAAACGACCTGCGCTTTACGCCCTTTAGGCAGGGTCTTAAGGAAGTATTCCTTGAGTATTCCGAGTGCTTCGCAGAGTCGCTCGGAGCTCATGTGAACACCCTGCTGCCTCATCTCTTCAGGAATGTAACAGTAGGCACAGTTCAGATTGCAACGATCCGTTGGGTTAAAATAGACTGCGGACGGCACAAGGCCAAAACGCAACTTCTGCATCTCTTTTGCGAAGAGCTCCGCCTTTGCATTAAACTGCTCAAGTAACTTACCGTCGCACAGTACATGACCCAGTTTATCTTTTTCAATCAGCGACCAGAATGCCGTGTCCGGCTCCAGGAGGCCCATATACTTCGTGTGACCAATATCAACCGGTAAAAACGTTGGACCAGCGCCTGTATTAAAATGCGTTCCATTCGATGAGAGATTTTTTATTTTGTTCATCTTGTTCTAATCCTTAACTATAGCTTCAACCTGAAATGTTGGAATGGTGGAATGATGTCCACCATTCCAACAAAGCCACACCGTGGCTTTATTCATTTTCCATCAGAATAAAATGGGATAATCCCGTACCGTCAATGGAACAACACCGCCGATAAGCAATGATGCTTGTTTCTTCGTTCATTTGTTCTCTCCTTTTACACCCGGGCACTCTTGTTTGTCGTTTGAAGAGGAGGCGCCCGATCCCCTGCAAACAAAAAAACGAAACCCCTGACACATTTTCATGCGTCAGGGGATTCCGTTTTCAATCCCAAAAGACAAAGCTATAATGTCATGTTCCCTTTCCACGAGGAACAGTACATTACTAACGCGAAAAGCAAGTATTCCGACTTCCAGATCACCCTACTCACCGCGACTTCCCATCCTCTCGGACAGTGTCTCTTGCGGTTTTCGTCCCTGGTTACGGCGGCGGGACCGTGACGGACTTTCACCGTGCTTCCAATACTCTTCGTCTTGGCCGTTCACTTTACATCAACTCTCAAGCCCTTGTCAATTCTAGACTGTGCAACTTTTTTTGGAAATCGCATACCTAGTTTCCCAGTTAAAAGTCAAATCCGACAATCAAACGGATTTGGTGATCGGCTTCCCCTTCTTCCTGGCTGAGCTGGGTAAGTCCCGCGACAACACCAAAGAAACGATTTAGCCGGTACGCCAGATTGGGGCCGGCATAGAAAAGATGATTATCCGTACCGCGCCAATCCGCAAACTCCTGTTCATGCAACGCCTCAAGACCCACGGATAAACCAGTCTCTCCGATTGCTGTACTGATGCCAAGGGAGTTTCCCCAGACCCCGGTCTTTTCATCCAAATTTTCCAAGTTCTCACCCTCCCACTCTGCTTCAAGAATGAGGTTATAGACCAGCGAGACCGGGCCGATATTTTTTTGGAGCAGGAACTTCCCCTCCAGCTCGACCTTTTGATCTCCCACGGCGACTTCGCCATAAAGCGCGCTTCCCAGAAAATACGCGTTGGGATCGCTGAGCTGATAAATTAATTCCACTGCAGTATCGCGATAATCAACCCTGTCTTCCTTTTTTTCGATCTTCTCATACCGCCAGTCCGCGACATAGAGCCCCACTTGCAAGCGGTCCGTAAGGCCATATTCCATCTCATGGCGGAAGTCATAGCGATTCTTTGTTGAATAATGTTTCCACGTCACCCATTGTTCATACTCCCACGTACCTGCCGAGAGCGTCTCAGTGTCATAGAGGTAAGCAAAGCGGCGCTCTCCTGCAAACGCGGTGCCCACCAGGCTGAGACTCAGTATAATGGTGATCCAAGGTGTCGTCTTCATCTGTTGCATCCTTTCTGTTCCGTATGGAGACCGTATGCTTCGTAGCCTTACGAAGACCCAAGCGGTCTTTGAATGGCGCAGTAGTTTGCCAGAAGAACAGAAGGGAATCAAGAGAAATGTTAGTCAAATCTAACTTGTTTGTTAATTTGTACTTTTGAGTCTATTTAACTCAATTAAAGAGGTTTTATTGATGAAACATATTTAAGACCCTGTATTAAACTCGGCGCCACTCAATACGCAAAAGTTCAATTATTTACAAGTTTCTCGTTGACAAACAGAGCCCCGCTTTGATAATGTGTGCGACTCTTATGGGACAACAATTACGCAAACGTCTGAAACGTCAACGCCGCGAGGCGCG
>CAYWNP010000084.1:0-11758 GCA_964459675.1 uncultured Akkermansia sp.
CGGTTTTCTTTGCTTCGTAAAAGCGGCGTCGCTCGGAATTCCGTTTGCCGCCGCACTCCAAGTCAATCACATCCTCTGCGCCTAGTTTTTCTCATTCGTGGGGTTCGCGCCATTCGGATGCTAAAAAAGTATCCTTTCATTTCTTCCCATGCTTCACACAAAAAAAACACTTCCGCAAGGCGGAAGTGTTTTTTATTGTCATTACGACTAAAAAAGGCGATCTACTTCTTTGCTGCTTTCTTAGCAGGAGCCTTCTTAGCAGGAGCCTTCTTAGCAGGAGCCTTCTTTGCAGGAGCTTTCTTCGCGACTGCTTTCTTAGGAGCTGCTTTCTTTGCTGTAGCCATGACTTTATCCTTTCGTTGATAATGAATCAACAACTCTCTTGACACACTACATAATGTATATCAATCCGTTGTTTGATTAGTAATGTAATATTTTTTGTGAGAAGTTGCAAGAGCTTTTTTAAAAAAATAAAAAAATATTTTTCTCTCGCAAAAAACAGCGCGTCACGCACACGCACTAATTTTATTTCACGCTCACCTCATTCCCCTAAATTTAAAGGGGAATTCTTAAGATACACATCGAGTTGAGGAAAGGGAATCGCAATTTTATTCTGATTCAAAAGAGTATACATTCTAATTTGAAGTTGCGTTGAAACTTCGGCATACACCGGCATTTCAATCCATATCCGAACGATGAAGCGGATCGCACTCTCTTGGAAACCTTGTATAAAGACCATTGGCTTACGAAGAGAATCACGCGCAATATTCTCCTGCTCCACAGTCGCCTGCAACAGCACCCGTTTGACAAGCTCGAGGTCTGTCCCGTATGCGACATCCATCGCGATATCATAACGACGATACTTATCATTTCGTGTCCAATTTCTAAATTCTTTTGAGGTGACCACCGCATTGGGATACGTAATAACCGCCCCATCGGTTGTTTCGACAATCGTTCGACTGAAGTTGATCTTCTGCACGGTCGCAAACTGTCCTCCACCAATTTCAACGAGGTCTCCTGGCCGAATCTCTTGGCCCACAAGAAGCGTAATGCCAGAGAAGAAATTTTCCGCAACTCCTTTGAGTGCCAACCCCAACCCCAAGCCAAACCCTCCGAGCATCACGACCATGCTCTTCGCATTGATCTGGCAGATCACGCAGGCCACAATCACGAAGAGCCCCCAGGAGAGATACCGCCCAATCGTCAAGGTCGAGGTATAGAGGGCCACATCCGATTCGTCCTTGTCACGCAGGCGATTCCTTACCTGTTCAGAAACAAACTTAACAGCAAACTGCAAAAGCAACGCTAGGAGTGCAATCAGCAACATCTTATTCATGGTGATGACGGCCACCTCACCAAAGGGCAAGGGCGTACGGAAGAGCTTTCCAAAATAATCCTGAAGATGATAGGTTTGTGTCAACCAAGCAAAGAGGGATGCCAACAGCACCACCCAGACCAATGGAAGAACCAAGCGATTCAAGAGGACAATCCGGAACGGACGCGTCGCTTCTCGCGAAATCAAATGATAGATATTCAGAGAAACGACAATCGCCAACATCACTTGCGCGACCAAGACCTGCCAACCGAGCGTGATTGTAAAGGCAAAGTAGACAAAACCTGAAAGGGCCATCCACGTGGAGACCAAGGATTGCAAGATGGTGAGCGCCCCGACCAAGAAGGTGAAGGTGTCGTGTCGTTCCGACATCAGACAATGGATCAACCATAAGGCAACTAACAAATTGACGACCGGCAGAATCACCAACAGAGGAATACGCGGAACAAGGGTGATGTAGAGTGTGGCGCAGAGGAGATGCTGGACGATAACTGGCATCACGAAACGAATGACACCCCGCGTCTCACGGGAGGTTGTATTCCTCATCAACATGGCCAGCAAGAGCACACCTGTTGAGAAAAGTACCTGATAGATCTGTGTAAAGGCGTTTGCCGCGCCCTCTGACACCCACCCTGACAAAACACACAGGTAAAAGACCACGGCCAGCGTCAACAATCCATAACCGAAAGAGAAAAGCGTCAACGCCGAGGGCTCATTCGCCACTAAGGCAGAGCGAAGCAGGAAAGGCTTGACCCAACGGGCTTTCAGGAAGGTGAAAAGAGAGGTCATCAGTGCAAGAAGCACAAGGAACCGTAGCCAGAAATCCAGTGTCTGAGGAAACTGAGTCCTCCACCATCCGGACACTTTAACCTGCCAGAGAGGCAAGTAACGCACAAACGAGGTAACCCCGCGCCGCGCATCCACCGTACGCACGAGAAACATACCTTGAATCGCAGCGTCCCTCTTCATATTGGATCGCTCGTAGAGCTCATCCACGACGACCCCCAAGCGATCCATCTTCTCGACAAAGGTCTGCAAGGGCTGTTGAAGCGAGATAATCTGTTCCAAGTTTGCGCGACGTTCGGCAATGTTCTGATCAATTGCGGAAACAAGTCCGAGAGCGGTATGACGCGACTTTTCTTCCTCCAACGTCTGAATCACGCGATTCAACGTATTGGTCCGGAGAATAATATCTTGTAACCGCGTAACCTGCCCCTTCAGCGTCTCATGCTCTACCTTTAAAGAGGAAATCTGACGGCAACAGAGCATCAGCTCAAAGACATCATCGCGGTCTTCGTAGCTGTTCAGCATGAAGGAATAGGCAGATGTTTTTTGGCGAAGGCCATCCAGCAGCGTGTCGTACTGATCCAGTCGTTCTTTAGCATGCTGAATGCGTGCCTTAGTCGTGTACCCAACGACTTTAAGATAACGCTGATCCTCCAACACCAGACGAGCCCAATTATCAGTCGCCTTTTCGTCCTCGTGGATATTCTGGGCGATCGGCGTCCGCACATAGAGTAATGCGGCCGCCAATATCCACCCGCCGATTAAGACAAACTTCTTAGCATGTCTTTTGACAAACCCAGATATATCCAAGATCTTCATGCGCTCTATTCAGCGGCTTCTTCACCGCCATAAACTGAATCCAGCGCATCACCCAACATTTCAAGAGCCTCTTCGATATTGGTCTCTTTAACGTTCAAGGGTGGGAGAAAGCGAACAACATGCTCGCCCGCAACACAGCAGAGTAAGCCATTGTCGCGACAAGCATCCACGATCTCCTTGGCGCTTCCTTCAACAACCAAGCCGACCATCAGTCCTTTCGCACGGACCTCCAGAACCTGCTCATACTTTTCAACGAAAACAGTGAGTCCTTCAACAAAAAGCTCGCTCATCTTGCTGGTGTGCTCGAGCAATCCTTCTTCCTCAATCACATCCAAGACCGCTAAGGCAGCAGCACAGGAGACTGGATTGCCACCAAAGGTTGACGCATGCATGCCTGGCTTGAAAACGTCCGACAAAGCGGGCGTCGCCACCAAGGCTCCCATCGGAATGCCATCCGCCAAGGACTTCGCCAGGGTGAAAGCATCTGGCTTAACAGGATAATTCTGCCAGCCAAACCACTTGCCCGTACGTCCCATGCCGCATTGCACTTCATCGCACAACAAGAGCAACCCCTTCTCGTCGCAAAGCTTACGCAGACCCACAACAAATTCCTCTGTGGCAGGAATCACGCCACCTTCGCCCTGTACGGCTTCGATCAACACCGCAGCGGTATGTTCGTTGATAGCAGCCTTAACAGAATCAAGATTGTTAAACTCCGCATACGCGAAACCGATGGGCAAAGGATCGAAACCCTTCTGCACTTTAGCCTGGCCCGTTGCTGTCAACGTCGCCAGCGTACGACCATGGAAGGAGTTCTGCATCGAGATAATCTCGTACTTGCCCTTCTCATGCCCCCAGGCACGCGCCAGTTTAATCATTGCCTCGTTCGCTTCTCCCCCTGAGTTACAGAAGAAACATTTTCCATTTAAGGAGAGCTTTGAAAGACGTTGAGCGAGGAGCGCATGCCCAGTCGTATAGAACAAATTCGAGGTGTGCCCGAGGGTTGCGACCTGCGTTTGGATCGCCTTGACCACTTTGGGATGGCAATGACCCACATTGTGGACAGCGATGCCCGACGTGAAGTCCAAGAAGGTATTCTTCTCGGGATTGTGGACTTTGCATCCGCTCCCGTCCACCAACACTGCGGTCGGCGAATAGGTATGCATCACATACTGGTCAAACAACGCGGCAATATCCGTACTCTTACTCATCTGCTATAATCTCCGTTCCTACACCTTGTTTTGTGAAAATTTCCAACAGCAACGAGTGCGGCATACGCCCATCAATCAGATGGACCTTGCCCACTCCGGCGCGGATCGCCTCCACGCAACTGTCTAACTTGGGCAACATGCCGCCACCGACGATACCTTCGCCTTTAAGCCTCTGCACGCTACCGATCTTAAGCGTCGCCAGCAAACTCTTTGGATCATTGACATCCATGAGCAATCCCGGCACATCCGAGATAAACGCCAGCTTCCGCACCTTCATCGCCTTGGCCAGCGCGGCCGCAGCAGTATCGGCATTGACATTGTATGTCTTGCCGTCCTCAACACCAGTTCCAAGCGGGGTGATGACCGGTACAATCCCGGCATCGAGCATCTCTTGCACCGGACGCGTCTCAACCGAAACAGGATCACCCACATATCCCCAGTCCACGACCTCCCCGGTCTCTGGATTTTTCCCTGTCTTCTTAGCAACCGAAAAAATCCAGTCGCCATGAAGCGGTCTCGCCAAAGCCTTGTGTTTCTGCAACAGCCGAACCACATTCGCGTTCACTTCGTTTTTGAGGACCTGCTCCACAACCCGCACCGTCTCTTCGGTGGTGACGCGCAACCCCATGACAAAGAGAGGCGGAATCCCGGCCTTCTCCATGCCTCTGGAGATTGCCTTGCCCCCGCCATGCACCAAAATCGTTTTAATCCCGACAACATTCAAGAACGCAATGTCGGAGAGCAGGCAGTCCAGATTTTCAGGCACCTCCATGACACTGCCACCGACCTTCACGAGAATGACTGATCCTCTGAAGTCTTCGATATACGGCAGGGCCTCAATCAGGACCGCGGCTTTGTCAACGGCTTCTTTCATGTCAGGTGGTATACTCCGCATTAATCTTTACATAGTCATAAGAGAAGTCGCAGGTGTAGACCGTGTCCTCCCCTGCCCCTAAATTCAAATTGACTGTCACGTCAAACGCGCGGTTGCGCATCACATCCTGCATCGCCTTGAGCAGGGCCTTGTCCGCCACGCGACCTTGATCATAAGCACATATGTCGCCATAATAGATCTGCGCCTTCTGGTCATCCACCTGGGCACCGGAATAACCGGTTGCGGCAATCACGCGTCCCCAGTTGGGATCGAGTCCGAACCATGAGGTCTTGACGAGAGCGGACTTCGAGATCGCACGTGCAGCCTTCTGTGCATCGCTGTCAGTCAACGCCCCTTTGACACGCACCGTCACAAACTTCGTCGCGCCTTCGCCATCCATCACCATCTTCTTGCCGAGTTCAATACAGACGGTCGTAAGCGCATCAACAAAATCTTGCCACTGGGGATGTTTCTCATTCAGCGTCGCATTCCCGGCCACACCGCTCGCAAAGACCATGACCGTGTCATTGGTGCTCATGTCGCCATCCACAACCACACGATTGAAACTCTTATTAGTAGCAAAGCGTAACGCCGTGTCGAGTGCTTTCGCGTCAACAGCGGCATCGGTTGTCACAAAGCCCAGCATGGTCGCCATGTTCGGCTCGATCATTCCGGAGCCCTTGCACATGCCACCGATACAGACAACCTTTCCATCAATCTCCAAGGAAGCCGCATATTGCTTGTCCACCGTATCGGTCGTCATAATCGCATGAGCTGCATCATTGCCGCCTGTGGGGCTTAATGCGCCAGCCGCCAGCTTCACGCCCGAGGCGATACGTTCCATCGGCAAGTTCACACCAATCACACCGGTCGAACAGATGAGAACAAGCGACTCTTCAATGCACAACGCCTCACCGGCCAACCGCGCCATCTCGCGCGCGTTCTTCAAACCTGTTTCGCCGGTACACGCATTCGCACACCCGCTATTGATGACAACCGCCTGGGCACGACCTGAAACGGTCCGTTCCCGGTCAATCTGGACAGGTGCTGCAGCAACCTTATTTGTCGTGTAAACCGCAGCTACCGTCACAGGCTGATCCGCCACGACCATGGCCACGTCCCGCCGGTTCTGGTACTTAATGCCTGCTTCGACACCGCACGCCCTGAAACCTTTGGCTGCCGTCACACCGCCATCAATCGTCAAAAAGTTTTTCATAACATCAACAAAGTCAAAGAGATAGAATTAAAGAACACCTGAACTGCTTAGCCCGTCAAAAAGCTGAGATGTCTTTTTTTAAAAGGTTTATAGTATTGACTATTTTAGAGTCAAAGTCGATGAAAAATAGCCTTTTAGACTATCTTTTTTATGGTCGACGTCTCTTGAGGGAAGGGGCTAATCCAGCTTGGCCGTCCATACCATCCACAAGATGTTCGCCTCTGGATCGGAGGCACGCAAGACAAGCTGGCCAGTCATCGAATAGGTGTCGTCTCGGTTGACTTTAACCACCAAGGCTGGAGCAGACTCCATCCTGCCGGCAGCAATCTTCCTGCGCACACCCGCTGCATGGAGCCTCCAAATGCCCGTTGCTTTATCCAAACGGAAACTAAGCCCCTCCATTTTTGGCACAAGATACTCCTCCGCGTTGCTTCCGGGTTGCCCGGACTCCACCTTTTCAATCACAGGAAACCTGCTTCGTTTCGAAATCCCTTTAAAGGAGACAAGTCCTAATGCTGTGATCCAGGATGTATGTGAAAAATAAGCTTTTGTCCCATCTGTCCGCGTGATCAGCAGCGGTTTGACCTCTCCTCCTCCTTCCATCCCGGGCTGCGGATTCCACATTGCGATAATTAAAGATTCACCATTTTGCATTTTAAAATTCTGAAGCCCCTTCTCTTTTCCTAAATCAATAGTCATCGCATCCTTGCCGGCTCCGCTAGCTAACTCCTTCGTTGCTTTCAGATTCGGAGCCATTTGTGCAAGTGTCTGGCTATTTGTGGATGCCGGATCAAAAAGAGCCATTTTACTCATCATCTCAGAGAGTAAACGCTCGGCTTCGGTAGCGTTCCTTTCTATAGACGTAGCATACGTTTTTTGAGACTCCAGTCCTTTTTCCAGTCGCGAGACATACTGCGCATCTATTTCTTCGCGATTAAATGGCTCTAACTTAGCGATTTCCGCTTGATTACGCAACGCAACTGCGTCTTGAAGCAATCCCTCAAACTTCTTCTGATAGTCTCCGAAGTCTTCGTCCTTTTTAAGCCCTTCGCCATTTGGCGTTACCCCCTCCCCCGTGACTGCTCGCGCTTGCAGGGATTTCATCGTCCGTTGAGCCTCGTTGCAAAGTTCTTCAAGGTCCTTTAATGAATCCTCCATAGCTCCAAATTCTTTAACATACTGTTTATCCACTGTCCAAGCCTGCAGATACAGGGTGTTTGGCTCATCCCTTTTGCAATTACACTTGTGGCACATAACGCCAGCGATGAGCGCTAAACATCCTGCCAGCAACAGAATTTTCGGGTAACACGTCTTAAAAAAACATTTTGTCTGGTCAGGCAAGACACTTTGCAGAGGTTGACTGGCCGTTGTGATTGAGGACGTCGGAGCACCTTTTGGTATCAAAAGATTCTGGGTTCCCGCCTTTATTTTCTTAGACGTACTCACCACGATACGCGAGGTTCGACGCAAGCGATCACGTGGAACAGACGCGAGATATTTTTTAATGTCCGCGATGATCGATTTATAGTTTGGATAACGAAGAGCTACATCCTTCTCCATCATACGACTGATGATCGCCTCAACCTCGGGATTGATGTTTGGACGAATCGTTGAAAGGGGTGGCGCATCGCCTTTGATCGCTGCTTTGATAACCACGGTCGGGTCTGTTCCATTAAAGGGCGGGTTTTTCGCCACCGCGTGATAGAGGGTTGCACCAAGACTATAAATATCCCCTTTGTGGTTGGATTTCCGCTCCAAGACCTTTTCAGGGGCAATATAATAGGGAGTCCCCCAGACTTCATGGCTATCCTTTGACACCTGCATGGCGGCAATTCCAAAATCCACAAGCTTAGCACGCATCTTCTCGTCAAAAAGAATATTCTCAGGTTTGATGTCTCCATGCAGGAGCCCTGCGTCCTGCGCAGCATTCAACCCTTCTGCAATCTCAAAGGCTACCCCCATCAGGAAGGCCTCCCCAATAGGCTCTGTCTCTTTTATAAGGTCCATCAGACTGCCAGAAGATAACAGTTCCATGACGAGATACGGATGCCCCTTCTCTTCACCAAAAGCATAAACCTGCACGACATTCGGATGGTTGAGCCGTGCCACTATTTGGGCTTCGCGCTTGAAGGTCGCCAGCATCTCTTTGTCCTGCGTCACATCAATTTGGGTCACCTTGATCGCGACCTTGCGTCCGAGCCCCTCATCATACCCTTCATAGACGATCCCCATCCCGCCTTGCCCCAGTACCCTCAGCACGCGATACGCGCCGATCTTTCCGTGCACAACGACATTCTCACCACAGGATGGACAACGTCCCGTGGAAAAAGCTTTTACCGAGGAGGTATTCATCTTTTGGTTACAGACAGGACAATACATCCGCGCAACTGGCTCCAACATCACGTCTAAAGAAGATTCCTCCGCCACCGCCGCTTGATGGGGCGGCGGGACTTCGTTTCTCTGCACTGTTTTTAAGGTCGTCATAACGTGCCCTCCTTGGTCAACCCAAGAGCCGCTCCGGGTAGACCCCCTCTTCGACAAGTTTCGAAATCGCCTCAACCACCTTCGGTTTATCTTCACGATAGGTGACCCCAAACCAACGGCCCTCCGTCGGCAGCACGGAGACCGTTGCAAGTCCCTCTTTTACCAATTCATCTACCACAAACGGGATGTACCATTCCGCTTTCACATTGCCTGCATTCCTCTCCAGCCACAACGGGAAAAGGTTTTTAAGTACATCAAAAAGTTCAGGTCGAAAGCCCCACATATTCATTGAGACGCGCTCTTTGCCTGTTAAACGTTGCGGTGAATCGGGGGCTTCCTGGTTTTCGATGCCCCCCTCCACACGTACCAGGCGCGTCATCTCTGTCACACCTTTAAGAGAATCTTGAGCCCCAAGGGTACAAACGCCCCTTGCCACCGAGCCATTTTCCGAAAGCGTCTGTTCTAACAGATAACCCACCATTGCAAAATCAAGCGGTTCGTGGGCGACAGGCTCGCGGCTTAGAAATGCGCCCAACTTCAAGAAGGCCTCTTGTCCATAAAAGTCATCTGCATTGATGGCCGCAAAGGATCCTTCCACCGTGTGACGCGCCGCATAGATGGCATGAGCCGTACCCCAAGGCTTCACGCGATCGTGGGGCACAGAGTAACCGATCGGAAGATCACCCATCTCTTGATACGCATAATCGACCTCGACCAAATTCTTATATTTCGCGCCAATGGTCTCCTTAAAAACAGCCTCAAAATCACGCCGAATCACAAAGACAACACGGTCAAAACCTGCACGCTCCGCATCATAGATCGAGTAATCCATAATCGTCTCGCCAGCGGGGCCCACAGGGTCCACCTGCTTGAGCCCTCCATAACGGCTTCCCATTCCTGCAGCTAAAATCACCAATGTCGGCTTCATCTCTTCTTCTTTCCTTTCAGTCAGGCAATCTGCTATACTTTTGCGCCATGAAATCGTTTATCAAAAAACAGCTTTCCCATGATGTTCATCCGCTTGTTCAGTTTATCAAGTACGGCATTGTCGGCGGCATGTCCACAGGTCTCCATGCGGTCACCTTCTTTCTCGTCGCCTGGTTACTCTTTCCCTGTTTGACGGAAAACGATCCAGCCGTGAAACTCCTGAGCCTGTCGGTCGAACCGATGAGCGATGGCGTTCGCGCCCTGAACGCCCTCTTTTGTACCGTCATTGGCTTTACAATTTCAAACGTCTTCTGCTACTTCCTCAACCGTCTCTTCGTCTTCAAACCAGGCAAACACCCCATCATCCTCGAATTTCTCCTCTTCTTCGGTGTCTCCGCCATCAGCCAAGTCGTTTCCACAAGCATCCAGACCCTGCTCATCGGATCCTTCGGCATACAGACCACCTACGCTTTTGGCGCCAACATCATCTGTGCCTTGCTGATCAATTACGCCACACGGAAATTCTTGATTTTCAAGAGCTAGCGCATTTTCTTAAAAGGTGTAGCTATTTTTTTCTCACAGAGCCCACAGAGTTCACGGAGAAATCCAGTTGAAGTGTCAATCATCTATAAAACAGGGCAACATAAAAGTTCTTTATCATTCATTCGGAATACCTATTTCTCTGTGCTCTCTGTGCCTCTGTGAGAGACTACACATTTAATTCACATGCTTTAGCCACTAAAGGGGAAGCGATTCAGCTTTACGTAAATTGAGCCCTTAGGCGTTAAGCGGCTCTCGTATAGAGTCAAGCCCTCTGCTGGCCATGAACCAAAGTCGAGTTGCTGCTCTTCATCCATTGCCAACACGAGTGGATGATTCCTGGCGCGCTCTACGCAACGCCCCAACGTAATATGTGGACGAAAAGCGTCCGACTCCAATTTAAAGCCAAACCGTTTGAGAATCTCGCACAAAGCTTCATTCAACGCCCCCAACTCCTGTACCGGCTCTGCACCCACCCAGATCGTCTTGGGGTTGCGCTTGGTGCCAAAAAACCCATACCCATACGCCCTACACTTAAAGGGTTGAATGGTAGCGCAGAGCTGTGAGAGCTTTTCGTAAACATGTGGCAGAATGGCAGGCGAGGTCTCCCCCATAAACGCAAGCGTCAAATGAAACTGATCTTTCGTGCACCACGTGACATCTACTGCTTGGGGAGTCAAACGTTTTACCGCAGCAGACAACTGGGCTTTTACCGCATCAGGAATGGCAATGGCAATAAAACTTCTCATATCAAGTCTTTCATAAGCCTATATTGTATCAGAACCTGCTCAAAAAACAAGGGATGCCTTATCATCTTTTATCATAAATAAAAAAGGCGAGGGCAGATGCCCTCGCCTTTTTTTACCGTCTTCTATTCGTTATTTCCGAACATTGCAAAGTCCGTGATAAACCCCACCTTTGGCATACAGCTCATCATGATTTCCGCTCTCAATAATCTGACCCTGATCCATGACCAGGATTAAATCGGCATGTTTAATCGTGCTAAGGCGATGGGCAATGACAAACACGGTTCGGTTCTCCATCAGGTGGGAGATAGCCTCCTGCACCTGCTGTTCCGTCGCAGTATCCAGTGCACTGGTTGCCTCGTCCAAGATCAGGATTGGCGGATTCTTTAAGATCGCGCGTGCAATAGCAACCCGCTGCCGCTCACCACCGCTCAAGACAAAGCCTTTATCTCCAACCACACGCTTATAACCATCAGGATGCTGCAGGATAAACGGATGCGCATTCGCCATTTTAGCTGCGGCTTCGATTTGGTCTTGGGTCGCGCCTGGAGTGCCATATGCAATATTATCTGCGATTGTGGTATTAAATAGAATGGTTTCTTGCGTGACAACTCCTATTAATTTGCGTAAATCTCCGATCTCAATATCGCGCAATTCGACACCATCCATACAAATGCGGCCTCCTGTCGGATCATAGAAACGAGCCAAAAGATTTGCTAATGTTGTCTTCCCAGAACCTGTCGACCCCACGACCGCAATCGTCTTTCCGCGCTTCAACACAAAGCTGACGTCCTTCGCCACTTGGCGATCAGTCACATTATA
>CAYWNP010000085.1:0-342 GCA_964459675.1 uncultured Akkermansia sp.
GCTTGGTCTTGACCACCACC
The DNA here is from genome assembly GCA_964459675.1 of uncultured Akkermansia sp. Classification (GTDB taxonomy): domain Bacteria; phylum Verrucomicrobiota; class Kiritimatiellia; order RFP12; family UBA1067; genus CAIZQW01. The sequence continues at coordinate 21 of CAYWNP010000085.1, forward strand.
TGCGATCAGATGCGTCGCGCGGCTGAGTGGCTTGATGCGGATGATCGAATCTTTTTATTTAACTACCCCTCGACGCTTCATCAGAAACGTCTGATTAATGCTGAAAAAGCGCGGCTCAAAGGGTGGGTGGCACAATTAAAGTTGAGGAGTGTAAAGGGACAGCAAAACACGGTTTGCGTGATCGGTGAACGGATAGAAGAGCGGCAGAACACAAGGCGCGAAAAAAACAGAGTGGACCTCTCTATTGGGATTATTGGTGGCCACTTTTGTGGAGATCGGCAAGCGGTTGAGTCCTTTTTCGCTCAGAGGGGTGTTAGCCTGG
>CAYWNP010000085.1:352-3910 GCA_964459675.1 uncultured Akkermansia sp.
GGGGCTGTGAGGGTGGTGAAAGCGTGGGCGACGTGGCGCAACGCCCAAACGATGCTTTTTATGAGCACATCAAAACCCTTGTTAGGCAGCGTCGTTTAGCGGGGATCATTGTTGTGCGCACCACATGGTGTGATCTTTGGCGGCTGGCCGGCGTGCGTTTACATGAAGTACTGAATCTTCCTGTTCTTGAATGGGTGATGGATGGGCAGTGCCATGGGCATCTCTTCCCGGATGGCGCCAGTAGAACTCGTCTAGAGGCGTTTTGTGAACTCCTGCAGGCACAACGTCAGGAGGCACCATGAAGGGGCCGCTCGCGCTATTTGACGCCTATGCGCCGAAAGAGTCCTGTTTGCCACGTGCGTATCAAGGCCCGTTGCAACGTCATGCTGTTGGGGGAGACCTGCGATTGCTCCATCTGGCCTTTCATCTCTCTCCCGCAACGCACGATCTCTGGAATTTCTTAATGACCGAGGAGGAGCGACTCAAGGAGTTGAGGCGTTCAGGCAAGGCCATCATCGGCGCGTTGAAAGACCTCGGAACCATTCCTGTTTTGGTGAATGCCTATCAAAATGCTGTTGCCTTCTATCCGGATGGCGCTTGGTGGTTGCCCTGCTTTAAAGAGCAACGCACGGATCTCTTGCCTGTGGCTGAGGCATTGGGTGCTGGGGAGGGGCTTTGTCCAGTACGTGCAATGCTGGCGGCCTTTGAATTGGGTTGTCATTTTCCGATTCCTAATCTACTTTTTTGCAGTACTGGCGCGATCTGTGATGACTTCAAGGCTCTTGCGCAACGACTCGTCGAACGTGGACACCCCATTCATTTCTGGGAGATCCCCCATGTGCGTGAAGCGCAGCCTGATGAGGATTCTCTCGAGTTGGCGTCTGGACTTCGTGTGCCACAACTACTCTGTGATATTGTGAAGGACGAACTACGCACGATTGCCCGGAGGCTCAGCGAACATACAGGCGAGCTTCTGGATGAGGAGAAGCTCCGTTCTGCGATTCACCGTTCAAATCGTGTACGCCACTTGCTTGCACGCATCCGTGCGAGCGCCTTGCCGAGTCTGGAACGGCTTGTTTGCGAGATGATGGCGATCCACTACTGTTCAGATTACGAGATGTGTGAAGCGGTCCTGTCGCGGGTTGCAGAGGAGGCGGAGACGTTGACGCCCGATCCCGCGCTGAAGCCGATCTTCTGGATCAATCCTGTCGCGGATGTCCGAGTGATGAACTTCTTGGAAGAGGCGGGCGGACGGCTCTGCGGAACGGATTTCATGTTCGGTCACGCCCTTTCGCCTTTGGCGGAGACGGGGGATCCCTTTGATACCCTTGCGCGCATGGCGTTGTCCGATCCCATGGCAGGAACGACGCGTGCGCGGATGAAGAGTTGCCTAGAGGAGGCGAAGCAGTGCGGAGCGAAGGGAGTTATCGTCTCTCGTATTCCAGGGGCGAGCCATTGCGCCTTTGAAGCTTCGATGCTTGCGACACTCTCAGACTTGCCGCTCCTCGAGATTGAGGTATCCTCTCTTACCGACAGCTATGCACCTGCACTCATGACGCGTCTACAAGGATTCATGGAGGCGTAGTTGTAGGGTGGACAAAAGAGGGCTATTTGGGGTATAGTATCCCCATTAATGTTAAGGGTCATCTTAGGTTTTTAAAAGAAGGATGTGCGACATGGAAGGTATTTTACTATTAGGTGTGTTTATTATTTTTGTGCTCGTCATTGTGATGCTTTCAACGCTCTCGACGCTGAGCGTGAAGCTTGAGCGACTTGAGGAGTCGCTGACACGGCAGCTTAAAGCCCTGCAAAATGAGCTTAAGAAGGCAAATGGTCAACAGGTTGGCGCAGGTTCTGTACCGCCACCTCTCCAGCCTCTTGTGGCTCCTAAACCCGCACCTGTCGATGCTGTGCCGCCCTTTGTGGCTGGCCGGGTTGTTGCCGCAGAGGCCTCACCTCTGGCCCTTCCTGCGCAGACTCCCGTCTCCCCTTACATTCAAAACATCAAGGCGGCTACACAGCTAGAGGCGAGCTTGAAGTCAGGTGGCGTTGCAAGTACGCTTCCGCTACAGCCACCCTTGACTCCTGTACCTGTGGTTCCAAGCGCGCCGACAGCAGTTAAGCCTCCACAACCAGTTATTCCCCGTCAAGAGACTGCCGTGGATCGGATTCTTAAAAAGATTTGGGACTGGATTGTCGTGGCCGAAGAATATCGGAGACCTGAGGTGCCGGCTGAGTTTGCGATTGCCACAGCGTGGTTGGTCCGTTTCGGAATCATCATTGTGGTCATGGCTGTGGGCTTTGGTCTGCAGTTATCCATCAGTTCAGGTCTCTTGGGCCCCACCGGCCGCGTGGCGCTGGCCTTGCTCTGCGGTTCCGCCTTTGTCGCGTTGGGATTGCGCAACATGACCAAGAAGCTGGCACTGCTGGGGCAGGGATTTATCGGCGGCGGACTCGCCATGTTTTACTTCGCCTTCTTTGCCGGTTCGATGAGGTATAAGCTTGAGTATATGCCGATCGAAGTCGCCTTTGGATGTATGATCGGCGTGACTGCGGCCGCGGTGGTGATCGCGGTGCGGTTTAACGCGCTCTCAATAGCAGCTCTCGGGGCTGTCGGTGGATATTTGACGCCGATCATGATTCGGACTTCGACCGGAAATATTCCCGGGCTTAGCGCTTATCTGCTCCTGTTGGGATTGGGTATCCTTGCCGTGGCAATCTGGCGTCAGTGGCCGCTGCTGACATGGATCAGCATTGCCCTGAACACCGCGATCTTCAGTGCCGCAATGTACAAGTATGGGACCGGCGGGACAGTGGAGACAGTTTATGTCATGCTCTTCTTTGCCCTCTATTCGACTGCATTCTTCATCTATCCCGTCTTCAGGAAGATCAAGGTGACGCCCCTCGAAATTATCCCCCTCTTTATCAATGTCCTGATCACGGTGGGCTGGGCGTGGCGGATTATGCATATCGGAGACCATCCGCGTATCTTTCTCGCCTATTTGTCCCTTGGAATGGCGGCCTTTTATGTGGCGCACATTTGGGTCCTGCTGTTTAAGCGAAACTTTGATCGAGGCATCCTCTCCACGTTTATCGCTTTGACTGTCATTCTGATCGGCGTTGCGCTTCCGTTGCTCTTTACGGGAAATATTCTGTCTACTGTCCTGGCATTGCAAGCGCTGGCTTTCCTCTGGCTGGGGGGCAAGCTGGAGAGCAGAATGTTTATCTGGGGCGCTATCTGTCTCTATATGGTCGTGCTGGTGAGGCTTGTCATCGGCTTTGTGGATCCTCACTCCTTTGTTGCAGGAACGCAAAGCGTTTATATCCAAGGGCTCAAAGATCGTGTCACGGAGTTCCTGTTCCCGATCCTCTCGATCTTCCTTGCAGGACGTTGTTTCCATCGCTTGCCTGCCGCACTCCAGCATAAGATTGGGGATAGTGGGTTACGTGAGGCGGATGCATTTCGGACAGAGCGGTGGATTGCATTGGCAGGGTTCTATGCGGCCTTTATTGTCTATCTCTCGCTGGAGACCTTCACGTCGTCTAAACTCTATGCTT
>CAYWNP010000085.1:4010-11683 GCA_964459675.1 uncultured Akkermansia sp.
CTTTGCGGCTGGACGGGGTTGGAGTTTGTTCATCTCCATAAGCTCTGTCATCATGACCCCTTCTCCACGGCGACGGCGCTTCCACGCTTGATGTCAACCGTGCTCTGCGGAGCGGCATTGCTGGCTGTCTGGCAGGTGTTTAAGAGTGACGACGCAGAGGAGGCAGAGGCGATTACGCCTGTGGCGCTCTATACGGTGCTCGCTCTTGGGTTCTTCTATCTGACCTTTGAGGCAGCCACCTTCTGCGATGTCTATGTTCTGGGCTTCCGTCGGTGGGCCGTCAGCATTGTCTGGGGCTGCTATGGGTTAAGCCTGCTGCTGGGTGGACTCCACTTTGCGAAGAAGGAGTTGCGGATGACGGGCTTGCTCCTCTTTGCCATTACGATCTTCAAGATATTCCTTGTTGATTTGGAGGGGTCTTCCGCCCTCTTCCGGTTGATCGCCTTTGGTCTTGTCGGTATCGTATTCCTGCTGGCAGCGTATGCCTATCTGAAAAAGCAGGACACCTTTAAACGTCCGGAACAGAAGAAAGGGACAACTCATGAATAATCGAATCAATCACGTATTGGCGGGATTTGTACTTACGACTTTGTTGACAACCTCTGTTCTCCTCGCGGGCGAACAATCCTTCAGCCACTCGGCGGCAGTTCAACTCCCTGTTCTCACGCAGGAGGAACTCGCAGAGCTGATCGTGCCTCAGCCTGTTTATGCGCTGACACAAGATAACCTAGCGGATCTCCGAATCATGCGGAGTGATCGTGTGACACCCTTGCCTTTCTTGCTGGAACATGTGACAAAGAAACGGTGCGTACTTTCCCGTGAAACGGTCTCGCTCCAACTTCTGGGGGCCGCTGAACTGGAGGGGGAGAGACTCCAAGTCGTGCTTTCAAGGGGACAGAAAGAGGACACAGCCCATTTCGTGAAAAATCCACTTAAGGGCCTTATGATCCATACGCCCTTGCGTGATTTTGAACGCACGATCAAGGTGGAGGTCTCCTCGGACAATCTATCCTGGCAGACCGTGGTGGAGGCTGCGCGTATCTTTGACGTGACGGCTTTTGCTGATTTTCGTGAGACGGAGATTAAACTGCCTGACGTTACCCAGCGCTATGTGCGTTTGACTGTGGACCAGATGTTTTCCCAGCAGATGCGGCTGACAGAGACGGTGAAGACGTCCGCGGATGCAAAGGGCACTCTTAACAATATCGAACGTCAATTTGTGGAGGCAAAACGTCCCTTCCGCATTGAACATGTCACGGGCTGGGTGCAGAGGGAAGAGTGGGTTCACGATGCTCGCCCCCTTGTTTCACGGGAATTCAAACTGCTTGAAGATCCACGAGATAGCGAGTTACAACGCCGTTTTCCGAAAGCATCCTTCATTTTCTTCGAAGCAGGCAGAGCTCCTCTCGAACGTGTGACGATCAAGTCAGCCGCACGTATGTTCCGTGTTGAGTGCCAGCTTCTTGTAGAACGCGAAGAGGTTCAGCCAGGAGAGAACAGTTGGGCAAGAATAGCTGCCGCCTCGTTGCACCGTCTGGCCTTTCGTGGCTTCCTGAAAGAAGAGCTTCAGGTCTGCTTCTCTGAAAAGCGGGCCTCAAAATATTGCCTCGTCATTCCTGAGCAGACAGAGGTTAAAGATTTAGCCCTTGCCTCCTGTGAAGGCCCTGACTACCGTGCGGTCTTCCCGTGCGGTGTAGGCGATTCGATCCTGCTCGTTTGTAACAGCCCCGAAATGAAAGGGACGGCTGGGTATAACGCCGACCATGTGAGGGCTTTGCTCAACAGAGGTATCTCGCCTGTGAAGGCAGGACTGGGGCCGATCGTGCAAGACGGAAAAGGCCCTAAAAAAGGACCCAAAATTAATATGCAGTGGGTTCTCTCGGCTGCCGTCGTTCTCGTTGCAGTCGTGTTGGGTGGGGCCGTGGTCCTTGCGCTCAAGCGCATGCCCACAGAAGAGACAAAATAAGTGGCAGCCGCCCACCGACCTGGTGTCGGTGGCCTGTCCGCCGTAGCTTTAGCGTAGGTGGAAGGCAAACGTTTAGAGGGGGTACATCACCTCACTAACTTTCTTCACCACTGGCACAAGACCAGTGGGATCGTATCTGCTAAAAATGGTACAGTTTATTGCCTCTTTTGCCGAGCCTCATTCTCTTGCAGTAGCAGTAGGGGAAAGTTGGCAGTAGCAGTTGGCAGTCAGCAGTTTGGAGAAAGTCATAGCAGGAAGTTTTAAAATGTCTACTGCCTACTGCCGACTGGTACTGCCCACTGTATCTATTCTGCTCGCCGGGCGACATACAATGCGAGCAGGCCGGCAATAATATAGCCGACCCAGATGAGGTGGAGCAGGGGGCCGAGGCCTGTATAGTCTGAGAGGGGCGCCAGACACCAGAGTGTCATGGCGGCAACACCCCAGGTGCCGCCGCTGGCTAAGCCCATGCGCTGTCCAAAACGCAAGGATGACACGGAGTAACGTGCCAGCGTGATGCAGAGCGGGAAGCCTGTGTAGACAATAAATCCGGTAAAGGCCAGGAAGGCGACTGCCCATTTGCTGTGGGGCGCCCAGAGCAGATAGAGGAGCGTCAAGGGCGCTCCGAGTAAGGTCACAGTAATTAAGATCTTTAGATGGCCGAGTCGCGGTGCGAGCGCTCCCCAGGTCACAGCACCGACCATGCCTCCCAATCCATAGAGCGTAAAGGAGAGTCCTCCGAACGAAAGTGAGTAGCCAGCCTCTTTTTGCAAGTAGGATGGCAGAAGCGACGCTTGTATTTGCGAACAGATTGCGAGGATGGAGGCGATGATGAGGAGGGGAATGAAGGGCACTTTCGGCATCGTGTCGTTTGCCGCTGTAGGCTCTTGAGCCATCTCTGCCTCAATCGGGAGGCGTATCTTACACAGATAGAGCGGAATCACGGAAAGAGGTGCTAGAACATAAAGATAAACAAGACTCCCCATGCCGAAACCATCTACGAGAGAGGAAGAGAGAAGGGCACCGCTAGCGAATCCAAAAAAGCCTGCAACCATGAAGACAGCTGTTGAAAGGGAGGAGGGAATGAGTTTCAGTCCGTGCACAGCCCTTAACCCTTCCGGATGGACCGTCGCGACACCCAAGCCCGCAACGATGGCCAGCAGTGACATACAGACCACGCTGAGCGTCCCTGTCAGGGGGAGTTGAGTCATAAACACGGACGTTCCCGACAAGAGGACGCCTCCAATAATCAAAATAGGGGAGGTCAGCTTTGCATGCAAATGGCCGATGGGAATCTGGAAGATGTTCGAGGAAAAGGCGAGGATGGAAGAGGCGAAAATAAGTAATGAGAGGGAGACTTGGTAGTGGGAACAGAGCGGGACCAATACAGGCGAGATGATCCCGACAAACGTATCGGCAACAGCATGGGCGAGTGTGAGCGAGGCCAGTTGAAACCATTCCTTGCGAAGAGGGGCAGTCATGATGCGTTAGTGCTTGCCTCCAGGAAGGATGGTGTTGTGAGGGTGATCCAATAGCTCTGGATAATCCAGCGTGTAGTGAAGTCCACGGCTTTCATGGCGGCGCATCGCGCTGCGGATGATTAGTTCTCCGACCAGCGCAAGGTTGCGCAGTTCAAGTGTATCAGGCGTGACCAAGTAATCAAAGTAATAGGCGCGAATTTCCTGACGCAAGTTACGGATTCGATTGCGGGCGCGCATCAATCGTTTGTTGGTGCGCACGATGCCCACATAGTCCCACATGCAGGTGCGAACCTCCATCCAGTTGTGGGCAACCATGACCGCTTCATCGCTGGCGACGGCTGTGCCATATTCCCAGGCGGGGATTTTGAGATTGTCTATGAGCTTGAGCGGGCTGTTGACAATACGATCTGCTGTTTCATACGCGCCCACAACAGCTTCGAGTAGCGAGTTGCTCGCCAGGCGGTTTGCGCCATGCAGACCCGTGCAGGCGGTCTCTCCGACAGCATAGAGCCCTGGAAGGGAGGTGACGCCATCAAGCGTGGCCTGTATGCCACCGCAGCAGTAGTGAGCCGAGGGTACGATGGGAATCAAGTCCGTCGCCATATCAATGCCGAATTTTGAGCAGGTATCATAAATTTTCGGGAAACGTTCTTTCAGATAACTCGGGGTCTTATGGCGGATGTCGAGGCAGCAATAAGGGGCACCTGTGCGCTTGATCTCGGAGTCGATGGCGCGCGCCACAATATCGCGCGGAGCAAGGGAGCCCCGTGGGTCATACTTCTTCATGAAGGGGCGTCCTTCAAGGTCAACGAGTTCCGCGCCCTCTCCACGCACCGCCTCGCTGATCAGGAAACGTTTGGCTTGCGGATGATAGAGGCATGTCGGATGAAACTGGATGAACTCCATGTTAGCGATGCGCGCTCCCGCACGCCACGCGAGCGCGACGCCGTCACCTGTTGCAATATCAGGATTGCAGGTATAGAGATAAGCCTTCCCGCATCCGCCTGTAGCCAGTAATGTGGTAGGGGCATGAATTGCATAAATCTCACCCGTCAACTGGTTGAGCACATAAGCGCCTACGCAACGATTTTCAGAGTCCGTGTGTTTCAGCCAACGTGTGGTGATGAGGTCGATCACCATGGTGTGCTCAAGGGTCTGGATGTTTGGATGGGCAAGGACGCTGGCCACGAGCGCGGATTCGATTCGCTGGCCTGTGATATCCCCTGCATGTAGGACACGGCGTTGGGAGTGGCCACCCTCGCGTCCGAGATCAAACTCCTGTGAACCGTCCGCTTTCCGGTGAAATTCAACGCCAAGTTGAATCAACTCTTGGATGCGTTCAGGCCCCTTTGAAACCACATCGCGGACAACTTTTTCATCACACAGCCCAGCACCCGCAATGAGGGTATCCTTGATATGCTGATCAAAGCTGTCGGCGCCATCCATCACGCAGGCAATGCCGCCTTGGGCCTGATTCGTGTTGCAGTCACTCAGACGCTTCTTGGTGACCAAGAGGACGCGCCCATGGTTCGCGAGGTGCAAGGCGCTCATGAGCCCGGCAATACCACTGCCGACAATAAAGAAATCAGCACGCTCGATTCTGTTGCTCATGAAGGATCCATTTTAGGAGTGTTCGGGTTTTGCATCACGGGAGATGAGCCGCGCGACGGCCTCCCGGACCGAGAGGTCTTCGTAACAGAGGTTATAGACGGTCTCGGTGATCGGCATGGAGACATTGTTGAGTTTGGCCAGCGCATAGATGACCTTTGCATTCCAGACGCCTTCTGCGACCATGGTCATGCTGGCAAGGATATCGTTAATCTTCTCTCCCTTGCCCAGGCGTTCTCCCACGGTATGGTTGCGACTGTGCTGGCTGGTGCAGGTCACGATAAGATCCCCGACACCACTGAGTCCTGAAAGCGTTTCGGGCTTTGCTCCTAAGGCGATTCCAAAGCGCGTAATCTCAGCGAGTCCACGGGTGATGAGCGCTGCGCGGGTGTTGTCCCCGAAGCCTAGTCCGTCCGAGGCGCCGACCGCAATGGCGATCACGTTTTTGACCGCGCCGCCGATCTCGACGCCCACCGGATCTGTGGAGGTGTAGACGCGGAAGAAGGGGGCGGTAAAGATCTTTTGAATCTGCTGAGCACGTGTTTCATCTTCGCAGGCGGCAACCACAGCAGTCGGGATGTTTCGCGCGACTTCCTCTGCATGACTGGGGCCTGAGAGAACGACGACGTGAGGAATGTGGAGAATCTCCTGTGCCAGCTCGCTCATGCGGCAATGGGTGGCTTCGCAGAGCCCTTTGGTGAGGCTCACAACAGGTGTTGTCGGAGGGATGAGTCCTGTAAACCGTTTGCAGACATCTGCAAAAAACTTAGAGGGCATCGCGAGGACGACCAGCTCCGCACCCGTCATCGCTGTCTGAGGATCACTGGTCCAGGTCAGGCAGGAGGGGAGCTTGACCCCTTTGAGATAACGACTGTTTTCGCCTGTCGTCCTGATCTCCTTCAGGTAATCCTCGAAGGGTCCCCACAGGGTCAGGGCGTGTCCATTTTTGTTGAGCAAGAGTGCAATGGCTGTTCCCCAGCCGCCGTCACCAATAATGGTTATTTTCATGAACGTCCTTTTTTCCCAAATTCAAAGCGGCTCTCGGTGCCTGCGCGGAGGCGTGCAATGTTGGAACGATGTTTCCAGATTGCCAAGAGCGCCAAACAGGTCAGTACAGCAGGGAACCAGACCCCATGTGATTTCAGATAGATCAGGTGTAGGGGCCATACAACAATGGCCAGTGTAAGGGCTGCGCAGATGGACGCCACGGAAACATAGCGCGTTGTAAAGAAGATGACAACCCAAACGGTCAGACCGAGGGTGACGGCAATCGGCGAGAGGCCGATCAGCATCCCCGCGCTGGTCGCAACACCCTTGCCACCTTTAAAACCGAGAAAGCAGGTCCAGTTGTGTCCGGCAATGGTCAGGGCGCCGCAAAAGACAGGCAGTATTTCCTTGGCGAGACCTGTCAATAGGTCCGGGGCGAGCTTGTCCGCTAGAAGGGGCAAGAGCGCAGCGCCACAACATCCTTTGAGAAAATCGAGTGCAAAGGTGATGACCCCGAGTTTTTTACTGACAGAGCGGAAGACGTTTGTCGCTCCGATATTGCCACTGCCGACCGTTCGGATATCAATACCCTTTGTTTTGGCAATGAGGAACCCAAAGGGGATTGAGCCGAGAAGATAAGCCGTGAACCCAGAAAGAATGTAGAGGAGCGTGATGTTCATAGTTGAGATTAATGTCTGGATAGAATGTGAAGTTAGGTTGAAAGCGTGCGGATCAGGAGTGTGATGTCGCCGTTCGGCTCCCCTTTTGAGAGGAGCGTCTTCTTTTCATGACGGGTACGCCCTGCGACTCGCCGCGTGACAGGCTTAAGAATGGAACGTGTTGTCGCGAGGCGAATGGTCAGGGACTCTTCGCTGTTCTCAGGAAAATCTCCGGCGTTCAATTCGACAAGCCCCTCGACCAGCCGTGTCGGGCCTGGATATTTTTCAATGTCTTTGGCGAGATAATCAATCGGGGTTGCCACCAACTTTCCAAACGGTGGATAGAGAGGCGCAAGAACATCGGCTCCGAATCCTAGGGCAGCGCCACTGAACGCTCTGAGAAATTTTTCAAGCTCCTCGTCGTCGAGTACCTCGGTCAAGGCGATCCGCAGTGCAAACGTGCCCTCCACGTTCTCTTTGAAGAGGATACGGTTGCCCCAGTGCGCCTTTTCAAAGTCAGCCTCGCCCTTTTCGAGTTGGCAGGGCTGAGAGGTTGCTTTTTGGGCAATGCCGACGCGAGGCCAGATCAGCTCAGCGGACAGCAGATGGGAGGTCGTGTCCAGTAAGCCAGCTCCTGTCACAGGGACATGGATTGCCTGGATCGTGATTTCAAGTGTACGTTTTGTTAATGCCATACGTGGGTACTCTCTAAAATTGAGGTTTTATTATACGCTGAATGAGGGCTAAAACAAAGGCGATTTTTTCTGAATAAAAACCGAATTTATACCTTGAAATCAGAATTGGAAGAGGATACAGTACTACAAATCAAGTAAAGTTACACCTTTGTTTGATGAACGATTTGATTTTGCGCTTACGCGCATTTACGCTTCTACAGAAAACCGCCAAAGTTTTATTGCAGAAGCGAGATGCACGGAGGTGCGCCATTCGGCGCGCCTCCAGCTCTTGTGTTTC
>CAYWNP010000086.1:0-4461 GCA_964459675.1 uncultured Akkermansia sp.
GATTTTAGATTTGAGGAGAAACTGTGATAACTCAGCAAAATGTTCTTTCGACGATTCGAATGGTGCGAGAGGAGAATCTGGATGTTCGCGCGGTGACATTGGGGGTCAACCTCAACATCTGTGCCAATCCAGATCCAGACCAGTTGGTCAAAGCTGTTTACGCCCGTATTGTGGACAAAGCACAGCATCTGGTGCGTTTCTGCGATGAAGTGAGCGTGAAGTATGGTCTGCCAATCGTCAACAAGCGTATCGCTGTTTCCCCTGTCAGCATCCTTTTGGAGGGACATACGGTCGAGACAGCCATCCGCGTCTGCAAGGCGCTGGATCAAGCGGCTGAGGCTGTAAAAGTTGATCTGCTCGGTGGTTATTCCGCACTTGTCCAGAAGGGGATGACACCTGGAGAGCGGACCCTCATAAACTCCTTGCCCCAAGCCTTGACAGCTACAAAGAGAGTTTGTGCCTCCTTTAATGTGGGGACAACCAAGGCAGGCATCAATGTGGATGCCACGAATCTCCTTGCCCAGAAGATTATTGAGACTGCCGAGGCAACGTCCGATACGAAGGGCTTTGGTTGCGCCAAGATCGTTGTTTTTGCTAATATGCCAGAGGATAACCCCTTTATGGCAGGTGCCATGCTGGGATCGGGTGAAGCAGAGTGTGTTATCAATGTGGGTGTCAGCGGTCCAGGGGTGGTCAAGCGTGCGATTGATCGGTTGGTACAGGACTCCCCGAATGCGACGCTCAATGAGATTGCGGAGGAGATTAAGCACACCGCCTTCCGTGTGACGCGTACAGGGGAACTCATTGGCCGCGAAGTGGCTAACCGTCTAAAGATTCCCTTTGGCGTGGTGGATCTCTCTCTGGCGCCTACCCCGCGCGTGGGCGATTCCGTCGGCGAGATTTACCAGAGCATGGGCATTCGTTTGATTGGCGCGCCGGGAACCACTGCGGCTGTGATGCTACTGAATGACGCGGTTAAAAAGGGTGGCGCGTTTGCCTCAAGTTCGGTGGGCGGACTTTCCGGTGCCTTTATTCCCGTGATGGAAGACCATGCGCTCTCCAAAGCGGTTACCGACGGGACGCTGACACTGGAGAAGCTCGAAGCCATGACCGCAGTCTGTTCCGTAGGTCTCGACATGATTCTTCTGCCAGGGACCACCACAGCAGAAACGATTGCGGGTATCATTCTTGATGAGGCGGCCATCGGTATTACCAACCGGAAAACCACAGGCGTGCGCGTTATTCCTGTGCCAGGGGCAAAGCCAGGCGATTTTATAAACTTTGGTGGTCTTTTTGGCTCGGGTGTGATTATGAATCCAGCGAGTCCTGAAGGCGCGGAGTGCTTTGTGCGCCGCGGAGGACAGATACCAGCACCGATTCACAGTTTGATGAATTAAGATGAAACACTGGAAAGTATTATTTGTAAAGCCTCGGACAGAGAAAAAGGTTGCAGAGTATTGCAAGCTCTACGGCATTGATGTCTATCTTCCGATGCGGGAAAGTACGCGCGTGATACAGCGTCGCAAGATTTCGGTGCTGATGCCACTCTTTTCAGGCTATGTGTTTGTTCGTCTGCTGTCGGCACAGAAGCTGCAACTTCAACAAACCAACCTGCTCGTCCGTATTTTGGAGCCGTCGAATCCACGCAAGATGTTACGTGATCTCATCATGGTCCGGCGGGCACTTCGTGCCAACCCAGCCTTGGCGCCTGCCAAACCTCTGACAAAGGGTCGTCTGGTGCGCATCATCTCAGGTCCCTTCTTAGGTATTGAAGGCCGCGTGGCACGCATAACAGCGAAGATGAAAATTGTTCTCAATATTGATATGATCGGTCAAGCCACGGCAGTTGAAATAGAGTCCGATTACGTCGAAGTCTTGGACTGAGGGAAAGGTGGCGCAGACATGCTTGTCTGCGCTATCATGTCAGACAGGGACCGCCGTATTCGGCAGAGCCCGTGCTTGCTATGGGAGCGAAGCGTCAATTCTACCCCACCTTGGAGACCGCAGACAGGAATGTCTGCGCCACCCTACAGGCACATTAGACGATGCCAGAGCATTTGCTCGCCCTCAAAGACAAACTGCGCTTCAAAGCGCTTCCCGTCAAGCATCAACGGTATCCAGAGACGATCATCGCTCCACATCTGCTCATAGGGAATCGCGTTCTCATCGCACCAGAAGGGGACGGCTTCCTCGGTCTCGTGCATCTCGCTCGAACAGTCACTTGCCGTGAAGACATGGGCTTGCAGGGAGTAGCCGTCCGTGAAGGCGAAGTCTAGGCGACCTGCAAAAACAAGTCCGAGAGGAGTCAGCCCAACCTCTTCTTGACACTCGCGGACCGCAGTCTGTTCGAGGGTCTCGCCCTTCTCCTGCCGCCCGCCAGGCGCATTGATTTTGCCTTTGCCCAAGCCGCGCTTCTTGTGAATGAGGAGCAGTTTCCCCTTTTTGCGGATAAAGCATAATGTAGCAACATCGACGGGCTTCCAAATGTCCCAGTCGATGTTGAAGGATTCTTTCGAGGATGTTTGAAGAATCATTAATTCCCCGCCTCTGCTACGACGTCAGTAGCTTCGGGGCGATCCAGTTCAGCATACGAGCTCCAGATCAGCTCGGCATTCAGGGACTCTGAATAGGATATGAAATCAACCAAGGTGTAAGCCTCAGGCGAATAGTTGAATTCGCTTCCACACGCATATTCACAGATGCAGGGAACGCGCCTGTTACATTTACAGGCGCAGAAGCAAGGCTCCGGGGCAGCTTCGACCTGTTTCGCCTCTGCAGGGGGAGGTGTTGCGACAGGCTGTTGCTGAGGTTCGAATATTCCCAAGGATCCTTGAACAGGCGCAACTGGCTGGACCGGCTGATTGATATACACGACCTGTTGCGCGGGTTGCTGGATTACGATGGTTTGCGGTTCCTCGTACAGGTAGTATGAGCGGTAGACAGGATAGGGGTTGAACATATAGGAAAATCCGCCATACCAGCTCGAACGCCAGCCACCGTAGTAGACATTCGAGTGCTGCCACCCATCATGATGACCCCACGCTGAGGAGCAATAATAGGGGCTATAGGTGTAAACTGGGTATGTCGAACGGCTTGAAACCGAGACGGCGACAGATCCACTTTGCCACGTGGTGGTGACTGTTCTGACAGGGAATGGATCGACCACCTGCGCGACGTAGAGCGGAGCCACGAAGGGGGCTACGAGTGCAAAACTGAAGGCGTTCCAGAACGCGTCGCGTCCTGAGTAACAGGTCGCCGGACGGTAGGTATTGTATTGATGCGTTGGGTAATGGCGCGAATGGTAGTTGTGCGTGTCTGGGGGGTGATAGGTTGTACGGACAGGCTCAGGATGCCGCTGTGTGTTGAGTTCGTACTGCGGACGGTCATGCTGCATAGAAGAGACCCTCCTGGTGGGCTCCGGTTGCGTTGAAGAACGTTCGTTGTTGACGAAAGGAGTACTCACTTTCACTGTTGGGCGTGGCGCTGTTCGACTCGGAGGTGTGATTTGTACGCGTTGAGGTTGCTCAGTACGTGCAGTTCGCTCTCGTGGGACACGTTCGCTCTCACGTTGTGTCGTTGTCTCTGTACGAACGTCTCGCGTCGTTGTGTGTTTTACGGCGCTCTCCTGACTATTCCTTTTAGTCCATGTGTTCGGAGTGATATCCTGCTGCACAGTGCCTGGCTGCGTTGGCTCGCGAAGGGAGTCTTTTCGTTCTCTTGTCCTAAAAGTGTTGTGGTTCTCTTCGCTGGGTGTCGTGCCAGTGCGCGCTGGTTGAGCGAGCGACTCATTACGTTCCCTCGTGCTTGTTACGCGACGGCTCTCCCGACGGACAGGCTCTGCTGAAACGGATGTTGCAGGAGTCGTCGGGGGCGTAATGGGTGTTCTGTCCTGAACGGTGGAGGAGGCCCCTGTTGGGGTGACCTCTCGAGTCGTTTGCCGTTGCGACTGCGACGGACTCTGCTCCGAACGTCCTTTGAAGGTCTCGCTTCGATACGCCGGAGTAGAAGGTACGTAGGTGCGTGTCGTCGTTGGTGCGGCAAAAGGAATTGCTTCCGTCCGTGTGGCCGACGGTGAGCGATAGGTTGGCGCGGGAATGGTCTGTATCGCTGTGGGCGTTGTTGCCTCGAGGGACCCGCTCGGAGTGACAGCGCCGTTACGCGTGGACTCTTTGCTTCCCCCTTCATTCCGTTTTGCTCCAGCAGGGAGGGAAAACACACATGCGATCAAAAGGGTTGCGAGAATCCTATTCATAACAGGCTCCTTCCTAAGAGAGCTATTGGTGCTTATTACAGTACGTTATTTTGACGATGCCGTCAAGATCCGCTACCGTCTATATGCGCCTGTTGAGTTAAACGTTCACAAGGTGAAAATATTGCTTCGTCGTTCACTTCCTCATCAGGGGTGGACAATCTCATGAAGAAAGGCTTGCACGGGAGAGGAGAATATGGGATTGTTTTAGG
>CAYWNP010000086.1:4561-11519 GCA_964459675.1 uncultured Akkermansia sp.
CAGGCACCTCACCTCGCCACGCGTATTGCGCAACGTTCCTTCCTGCCTGAAGGTCCGCGCCTTGAGGCCATGACCTCAGGTTCAGGTCTCTCGGCTGAGGACGCCTGGGCTTTTTTGGCCGATGGGCTTGATGTCACGGAGCGAGCGAGCTTTTTAGCCTCCCTCTATCTGGATGATCTCGCAGATGTGATTCGAGAGGGTGTTGACGCTGATTTTGGATTTTCACGTTACGCAGAACGCTTAGGTGTTGCCATGCCAACCTTTGGGCCGATGCTCAAAAAACTAAAAGCTCCACGCTCGCTCGTGGGTGAGATGATTGACGCGCTGACGCATGAAGTGCTTCGCAATCACAAGCCTGATATTGTGGGGCTGACCTTGCCCTTCCCTGGGACAGTCTATGGCGCGTTCCGTATTGCACAGCAGGTCCGTCATCTCCTTCCCAAAACACGTATCGTCATGGGGGGCGGATATGTGAATACGGAATTGCGAAACCTGACGGATGAACGCGTTTTTCAGTTCGTGGATGATCTCTGTTTTGATGAGGGTTTTTCAGCATGGGAGCAGATCCTTCAGAAGCAAGGGTATGTTCTGCCGTCAGGTCCGTCTCAAGCGATCCCCTGTCAAGAGATGTGGAGTCATAAGCCTGTTTATCAGGGAATTGATTTCACGCGCTATATTAACGTGATGGAGACGACCAACCCGATGCACCGGATTTGGTCGTATGGCAAGTGGCTCAAGTTACAGGCTGCGAATGGTTGTTATTGGCATCAGTGCACCTTTTGCGATGTAGGGCTTGATTATATTGGCCATTATCGAGCGCCAAAAGTTGAGGACCTTGTTGATCAGATGGAGCGGATGGTTCGTGAGACGGGACAAACGGGGTTTCACTTTACAGACGAGGCGTTGGCGCCAGCTTTTTTACGTCAACTGAGTGAAGAGCTACTCCGGCGTAAGCTAAAGATAACATGGTGGGGCAACATACGCTTTGAAAAGGCCTTTTCGCCTGAACTGGCGCACCGCATGGCTGATGCAGGCTGTATTGCCGTAACAGGCGGACTCGAATGTGCAAATGATCGTCTGTTAACACTGATGAAGAAGGGGGTCACCTGTAAAGGCGCGGCCACGGCCTGCAAGGCTTTTTCAACAGCAGGGATTCTTGTGCATGTCTATCTCATGTATGGATTCCCGACTCAGACGAGGAAGGAGATTTTGGAAGCGCTGGATTACGTGCGAGGTCTTTTTGAAAAGGGCACCATCCAGTCTGCTTATTGGCACCGCTTCGCATTGACGATCCATAGTCCTATTGCGAGAGATCCCAAGACGTTCGGCGTGAGCATTTCTGAAGCAGTGGCGAGGGTTCCGCCTGCGCACGGGTGCAAGGTGTTGACGCTTGAAACCCTCACTGCACACTCCAAAGGCGCACGTTGTTTTGCTTTAAATGAGATTCCCTACACCGTCACACGAGCCCCTGATTACGACCGTGTAGGACAAGGCCTCCGTGCCGCGCTTTACAACTACATGCTCGGCCTTGGCTTTGAGGTGCCCGTGGAACGATGGCTGAAGTGAACAGCATCAATTAATCATCCGGCTCAGGAATAATTTCGTGCGCTCGGTTTTGGGATTTGTGAATATTTCTTCGGGCGTGCCAGATTCAATAATAGCCCCTTTGTCAAAAACCACGACACGGTCAGCCACTTCGCGGGCAAAATGCATGAGGTGGGTGACGATCAATGTGGTCATCCCCCCGTTGACCAAATCTTTGATAACCGAAAGGACCTCACCGACCATTTCCGGATCAAGGGAGGACGTCGGTTCATCAAAGAGCATTGCCTCCGGTTTCATTGCCAGAGCCCTGACAATGGCGATGCGTTGTTGCTCCCCGCCGGAGAGATCTTCCGGATGGCAGTTCACTTTGTTTTCGAGATTGATCCGGCGCAACAGGGTTAAGGCATGTTCTGTGGCAGTCTCTTTATTGATTCCCAGAACCCGGACAGGAGCTTCAATGATGTTTTCCATAACCGTCATGTGCGGGAACAAATTAAATTGCTGAAAGACCATGCCGACCTTCAACCGTATGTTACGTATAGCTTCTAGATCTTCTTTTGTCGGATTGACACGGTTGATCGAATGAAGTTCAATTCCGTCAACAATGATTTCACCCTCCTGAAAGAATTCCAGTCCATTAATGCACCTGATAAACGTGCTCTTCCCGCTCCCGGACGGACCGATAAAAACAACGACTTCACCTTTGTTGACGTCTAAACTTACGCCTTTAAAAAGATGATGCTGGCCATATGATTTATGCAAGTTTTTTACGGTGATCATATTATTTTCTTCTCTTTAATCGCTCTTCCAGTCTTCGCGCCATGATGGACAGGGGATAACTCATTCCAAAATAGAGTGCCGCCGTGATCAATCCCAGTTCAAAGAAGCGCAAGGAGGTCGCCGCGTGAATACTGTACGTCTTTGTCAATTCCACCATCGCAATCACTGAAACAAGCGATGAATCTTTGAACAATGCGATAAAATCGTTTGTAATTCCGGGCAAAGCGATCCGCAGAGCCTGGGGAAAAATGATTCGTCTGAGCGCTAGGTTGCGGGACATGCCCAGCGAGACCGCGGCCTCCATCTGTCCTTTGGATATCGCGGAGATGCCCGCCCTGTACAGCTCCGCCTCGTAGGCCGCATAATTCATCCCTAAGCCGATGATCGCCGCCAGAAACGGACTCAAAGAGATGCCAATATTCGGCAAGCCGTAATAGAGGATGTACAATTGGATTAAGAGCGGTGTGCCGCGATAGAGTTCGACATACCCGGCTGCCAGGGTGGTGAAGGGCGGACGGCCGTACAGACGGAGAACCGTGATGAATATACCCAGCGTGACTGCGAAGGCCATGGAGATGGCCGAAATGATGATTGTAATGCCTGCGCCTTTCAGTAAGGAAGGCAGAAAGCTGGTGATCGAACTCTGACGGCTCTTTTCAGCGGCCACATGACCACTTGCCTCAGCACGCATCAGGTCGACCAGTTTATTTTGCGTCTCGTTCCAGATGTCCCATTTTTCGCAAATTTTCTTCAACTCGCCGGATTGAAGGAGTTCTATCAGAGCCGCGTCAATTGCGATTTTCAAGTCCTCATCCTTCTGGCGGATGCAGATTCCGTATAAGCCCTCGCCCATCGGGTCCCCGGCATATTTCAGCTTGGGATTATTCTTGCCATAATACGCAGCGATCGGCAGATCCAGAAGCACCCCGTCAAGTCTCCCGATTGCCAGATCGGCGTAAGGTTCAACCGGTCCGGGATAGATTCGCACGTCAACACCGCCGAGGTCCTGGAGAATCGTTTGTGCGACCGTTCCGGAAAGGGTTCCGACCTTTTTCCCTTTCAGATCCGAGACATTCCGGATGGCCTCCTCTTCCTTGCGGACCACCAACTGTTCAACATAGACATAGTACGGTTTTGAAAAGAGGATTTTCTCCTTGCGTTGATCAGTGATCTCGATGCCGTTCATCGCGATATCAAAATCACCGCGCTCCAGAGAGGGTATTAAGCTGTCCCAGGCGTTCTGCCCGTATTCCACCTTAACACCTAGTTTTGCGGCGATGGTCTCGACAATATCAACTTCAAAACCGATGAGGCGCCTCGAATCATTCGGATCCGGAAAGGCCAAGGGCGCACCCCCGCTGGCGTCCAATCCCCAGATCAGCGAACCGCGTTTCTTGATTCGATCTAACGCGCTCCCCTCCGTCTTAAACAGATTGAGTGATGCGGTCAAGAGAACGAAGAGACCTAAAACAATAAGAGTGTATTTTTTCATTGTTCCTCGCGTTTTCACTCCTGACACAGTCGTGTGTCAAAAAAACATCTGCAAAGTATTTCAAACAGCCTGCCTTCCGTCAACCTTGATTTATATTTCTTGCAAATGTTTTTGCGCTAGTTATCGGAGCTTCCCGCGGACCGCCAGAGAGAGGGTCTTTGCGAGATCGGTCTCTGTCCAGGGCAGGGTAAAGTAAAAAATAGCGTGATGGCGATAGAACTCGAGATCTGAGCGTGAGAGCGCTACGGTTCCAAAGACAATGATGGGAAGCCGCTTGGTCTTTTGATTTTCCCGAAGTTGCATCAGTAGTTCACGGATATCGCCCTCGGTGCTCCGTCCGTCAAGGATGAGCAGGGAAGGTGACTGTTTGACACATGCCTCTTCTATGCCCCTTGTCTGCTCAAAAAACGTTAAGCCATAGCCTAGTTTCTGAATGTGTTCACACAGGAAGGTTCTGATAGGGGCGTCAGCCGAGAACGCAAGGATGAGCGGGGGCGGTGTCAGTGGAAGTTCGACATGAACCGCGGTTCCACAGGTTGTTCCTTTTACAGGACTCTCGAAGGTGATGGTACCACCATGAAGCTCGATAATCTCGCGAGAAATCGCCAACCCGAGGCCTGTTCCCGCGACATGGTCGCCTGCTCGAACAAAACGTTGGGTGAGTTTGGGGAGCAACTCGGGGGAGACGCCCGTGCCTGTGTCGCAGAACGAGAGGAGGGCCGTGTTGGTTTTGCCGAGCGCCTGTTGAAGCGAGATTGAGATGACCCCTTTTTCAGGTGTGAACTTGATTGCATTGCCCACGATGTTCAGGATCACACGTTCCATTTTTTGGGTATCACAGTGACAAAAGAGTTCAGGGGGCATGAGGTTGAATTGAAGAGCAATGTGCTTCGCCTCGGCTTGAATCTGAACCGGGTTGACGCCCTCGTGAATGACCGCACTCAGCGGGACAACTTGTTTGGTGAGCACGAGGCTCTTATTCTCGATTTGGCTGATATCCAGAATATCATTGATTGTCGCTAAAAGTCTTTGGCAGTCGGACTGTAAGCGTTCAAGATAGCTGATAGCTTTTTCAGGCATGGTTCCCGCCACACCCCGGATCATGTTGTTGACGGCATAGACCATAGAGGTCAAAGGGGTGCGGAGCTCATGAGAGACATTCGAGACGAACTCAAGGCGCGCACGGTCATGGGCTTGGAGACGTTCGTTGGCATTCTGCAAGGCGCAGAGCGCATTGTGACGCACGGTCATGTCGCGAATGAAGAAGCAAAGTTGGCCTTTGGCGTCAAGGTCCACCTTGTTGATCGCAATTTCAGCAGGGAAGGACGTGTTGTCTGCTCGCTTACAATTGGCCTCGACGAGCGTATATTTTTGGTCCGCCAAATTGTCCTGAACTGTTTTGATCAACGAAGGGGTCGCACCCGAGATCAGCCGAACGATCGACTGGTCGAGCAGTTCGAGAGAAGAGAGAAGAAAAAATTCCGAAGCGCGATGGTTGCACTCCAGAATTTTTCCGTCAAGGTCTGTAATGAAGACCGCATCATACACGCTCTCCAGTAACTTAAAAAAGGGCGTGCTTCGTTCGTTTGAATGAAGACGCCAAACACTCCGAACTCTCAACCTTGAAACCTTTGTTTGCGTAGGCTTTGTCTCGATTTCACTTGGAGGGAAATCAAGACGCAAGATTCGGGAATTCGGAAGATTGGCGTCCGTGGACATTATTCGTGTGATTTATTCTTAGCTTCGTTGATACGAAGCTTGCGTCCAAAACTGTCCTTGTCGTGAAGCGACTTAATGGCGGCTTCAGCTTCAGGACGGTTCGGCATCTCAACGAAACCATATCCCTTGGATTTACTGTTGAAACGGTTGGTGATGATGCGAGCGGATTTGACTTCGCCAAAGCGTTCAAACTCCTTGCGCATCTGGGCTTCCGTCATGTCATAGCTCAGGTTGCCGACATAGATTTCGACGCAAGAGCCGTCCCCGTAGCTTTCGCCTGAACCTCTGCTGCTCCTGCGACGACTGCCGCTGCCTACTTTCGTGATGAGGATACCGAGAAGGATGCCGATGAGGCCTGTTGCGGCCAAGATTCCGGCCGAGATAGGGTCTTTGACCATTTCGGTCAATGTGGTGATGAGTTGATTCATACTCAAGAGTTTTCCTTGATGTTTGTGTGTTGGATAAGGAAGGTCATGCTTAACGCGTTTCCAAGAAACCTTCCAGTTTACGCATACGGGTGGGATGTCTCAGTTTACGGAGCGCTTTCGCCTCGATCTGACGGATACGTTCACGCGTCACATTAAACTGCTTGCCAACTTCCTCCAGCGTACGGGAGTACCCGTCGGTCAGACCGAAGCGATAATCCAGTACCTGTCGTTCACGGTCGGCAAGGGTTGTCAGCACCTCCTGCAGACGTTCCTTCAGCATGCTATATGCGGTCATCTCTGAAGGGCTCTCTGCGGATTTATCTTCAATGAAATCGCCAAAATAAGCGTCATCCCCGTCGCCAACCGGACTCTGTAAGGAGATGGGTTGCTGTGCCATGCGGTATACCGCGCGCACACGGTCGACGGGAATATCCATTTCTTCTGCGGCTTCTTCAGGCGTCGGTTCACGTCCCAGTTCCTGCACCAACTTCTTTTGGACGCGGAGCAGCTTGTTGATGGTCTCAATCATGTGAACAGGGATGCGAATCGTGCGGGCTTGATCTGCGATTGCACGTGTCGCTGCCTGACGGATCCACCACGTGGCATACGTGCTGAACTTGTAGCCACGGCGGTATTCGAACTTCTCGACGGCTTTCATCAGACCCGTGTTTCCTTCTTGGATCAGGTCAAGGAATGAAAGCCCACGATTCATGTATTTCTTAACAATACTGATCACGAGTCGAAGGTTGGCTTCGACCATCTCAGTACGTGCCTTCTGGCCGTTGCGTAGGATTTCGCGCAACGACTCGAATTTCGTCATGAACTCGTTGGGGTCCATTGCGAATTCATGTTCAATCGCAGTGACCCGTGTGGAGATATCCTGAAGTTGCTGGTCACGCTTTTTGGTGGGACGTTGCTTTAACAGCTTCGTCCGTTCAGTCAGCATGTTTTTATACGGACGGTAGATCTTTTCATCTGCCTCCGTACAAAGACT
>CAYWNP010000087.1:0-11476 GCA_964459675.1 uncultured Akkermansia sp.
CGGTTTCCTTGCGCCGAGTCTTGCCGTCGGCGGAGGTCACATCGAAAACCATTTTTCCGTCCGTGGCCTCGGCCTTCGTGAGTGCGTTACCCATCACGACGAACGGGTCGTGCCCTTTGAGGTCGGTGCCATTGATTCCGGTGAGGATCTCTCCCTTTGCAAATTTGCCCTCGCATGGGGAGGCGGGCATCATTTCCTCGACCTTGAGGACCACGCCCGGATAGACCCTCGGCTTGAGACCCGTCGTGCCGATGACTCCGAAATGCCTCTCGCTGGCCGGGTTCGGGCGGGTCTGGTATAATGGCTTTTCGGTGTAGTCGTCCGCAGGTTTTTCCTGCTCAGCCGCGCACAACGTCCAGGCCATACTACACATGAAACCCGCGAGCACAGCTACGACACTTGCGCATTGCTTATTCATTTCTCTTGTTCCTTCATTCGAAGTAGGCTTGCAGGCTCTGCGTTGCTTTCTCTCCGGCTTCCACATACTTCTTATCAGCGGCCTCTACGCGTCCAGCGCATTCGAGGTATACACCCGAGAGCGCAGTGACATCGTTGTCCGGCTTCAGTAGTGAGGCTAAAATCGCAAGGTTGGCGTAATCAATTGTCTTGAGTGTGTCGAATTTCAAATCCGCCGTTTTCCCGTTATCCGAACGGAAGGTCAGGGTTTTGTCGGCTTTTGCCGACACCAGCGAAACCTTGGCCTGGGTCACACTCAACGGAATCGGCAGCGCTTTCAACAGTTTCGCCTCGCTTAATGTGACTAGGGTCTTCAGTAAACGCTGGTTAAGCTCCGATTCCTTTCCTGCGGCCAGCTTGCGGGCTTTCCGCAGTTCGGGTACAGGTGCTGCGGCGCCGGCCTTCCCTCCCTTGCTCATGAGACTGCCCTTGGGTCCATCCTGCGCCACCAACTCCGCCATGGCGCGCCCCATGGCTTCACCGACGTTCATGTACGTCTCAGCATTACCGCCGTAGTGTCCGTTGCCGCCGCCGCCCATCGACAACGGATTCGAATAGACGGTCGCCACATTGCCCTTAAACTCTGGATACTTGCCTTCCTTTCCGTCGACCGCTAACTGGCCTTCCATGACCTTGTTGCCGCTGCCCTTCGTGGCTTCTCCCATAGTCGCGCAGACGAATTTCGCCTGAGGAACATTGAACTCCTTGCGGAGGGCCTTGATGAAGGCAACGAGGTTCTTCTCGTAATTAGCGGCATGGACCGGGTTTCCGCCGTCCTTCTCACCCTGCCACAGGAAGAATCCGGTTACCTCATACTTCTTCGCCTCAGGATAGTGTGTTGCAAGGTCGGCAAGCGCTCTCTTAGCATCGCCGGTATCATCATCCCACTGCTTGCCGGCATACCAGCCGGCCCCTGCAGGAATCTCGCCGTTACCCTTAAGATCCTGGGGCGTACCGCGATACCCCGGCTGCCCATCATAAGGCTCACTGCCTGGAGGCAGAAGATCCCAGCCAAGACTCCGATTTCCGATACAGCACTTGAGGATCAGCACCGGAGCATCGATTTGAGTCCCAAGTATAAATCCAATTCCGATCTCAGGACCTATGTTGCCGCCCTTGATGCCCATCCATTCATTGGCGAGCGGCCCTCTGCCAGACATATACCGCGCAAACCGGACATCCTTTCGCTCCACCCAGGCACCAGTGGCGTCAACGAGGTAGGCATATTTACCCTTGTTCTTCACCGCATTATCAAGGGAACCCTCACCGCCGTTGATCTTGCCGAAGCCGAGCATGTTAGATTGTCCGAGCAGTATGAAAACCTTTACTGGCTTACTCATATCTGCTGGCTTTCCATCCGAACGAGGGAGTGGATCTGGAATTTGGCTGGCCGCAAGCGCGAGTCCTGTCGCAACACCCCATGTGGCGACACAAACGGAGACCTGTTTTGTCAGTGTATGCATTGTGTTTTCCCTTCTATTTTTTGAAATAGTCTGCGGGTTATTTCACCGGTGTGAACGTGAAGCTTTTGATGGTCACACCTCGGCTGCCCTGAGCGATTTCGAACTGCAGGGTATTCATTCCATTCTTGAGTTTGACTGGGATGCCTTCGGAATTTTTCCAAACGCCAATCGTATAGGGCACGGGTTGTTCCACTGTCTCCCCACCGTTAGCGCCCAACAGGAATTTCTGGCCGGTCTGTGCAGTGGCGACCTTTACAGTCAACAGGTAATCCCCTGTTCGAGGGGCTCTGATTTTATACTCTGTTTTGAAGCCGCCAAAGGCGTGTATTTGCATACCGCCATCAAATGAGCGCATTGTAGCCGCTTTACCGGAGGCATTTTCGTGTGCGACGGCTGGGATCGTGATCCGACCGTCCTTTTCCAAGACTTCACGATCAGCCTTGGCGGCGGTCTCAGACTGGAGTTTCTGATTCTTCTCGTTCGCCTCGCCGAGTTCCTGTCCGAGCGCTCCGAGTTCGGCAGCGTTGGCGGCTAGCGTGCGAGCCTGTTGGAGCGCCACATTGCTCCAGAAGCCCCCCTGCACATTGTTACGTTCGTTGTAGGCGGGTTCACCGAGAATGGTGCCGACCATTTCCGCACGCAACACTTTCATGTACTCTTTTCCGTGGGCGCGAGCTTT
Source organism: uncultured Akkermansia sp. (assembly GCA_964459675.1). GTDB lineage: Bacteria > Verrucomicrobiota > Kiritimatiellia > RFP12 > UBA1067 > CAIZQW01. The sequence continues at coordinate 2,599 of CAYWNP010000087.1, forward strand.
GGTTTCGAGGAGAAACTGGTTACCGCTGAGACGCACATCGCCCTTGTCCCACCAACTGAATTGGAAGCCTGCACCGAGGTTGACCACCCAGCCTTTCGGTGTCCAATGGCTGAGGGCGGCGTGAGATTGTTGAGTGACCCCCCAGGTTGGGATACCAAAGGAGCGCAGGATAAAGCGGCCATAAAACGCGCGGCGTCCGCAGACACCGCCATTGCGGATAATATTCTGATATTTATGATTGGCAGGATCGTCATACTGTGCGTTCCGCGAGCCATAGGGCACCTCGCCCTTCACGCTGCAGACATAGCGCCAACCGTAATCGCCCGTCATATAATCCGGGCGGTAAGTGCGGAGCATTTCACGTCCCCAACTGAGGACCTCATCTGGCGCATCGCAGTTCACCACATGGCGCATCTCCCACGTGGTGAGGCTCTTGAAGGCAGGATCCAGTTCACCGGCCAAATATGCCTTCTCGTAATGCAGATAGCGTTTTACAGGATGCACCGTGGGGGATTGGTTTGGGATATTGGCACAGTTTCCCTGACCGATCGGATTGGCGTGCTCAAGGCTGGTGGCCAGCGCGAGGCGGTACAACACCCCTTCTTTCGCCTGGGGACTGACCTTAAGGATGGTGCTGAAAATCTCCATTGCCTGGCCGTATTTTTCGAAACTTGCACCCCCGGCTTCTACCATATCCTTCATAAGAGCCGCGTTGGCAAGCAGTTGCTTCACCAGCGCGGCCTTTTCAACGCTGAGCTCGCCGAACTCAGCGAGTCCACGCGGGGTGGCCGAAGCGAGTATAGTGGCCTTGGCAAGCTTCCCATCTAGTTTTTCGCTGGCGAGAAAGGAACCCATGGATCCCATCAAGCCCTTGGCGGTATCGGCCTCGCGCGTTTTGGCCTGAGACAGTGCGGTCTGGGCCTGATCGTTGGCACGCTTGAGCGCGGCCTCCTTAGCCTTGGCTTGTTCATAGAGCGCCGTGCGTTCCTTGAGGGCGGCCTCGCCCTCGGCGAGATTTTTCTGCGCAGCGGCGAGTTGATTTTGAGCGGCCTCCTTTTCCGCTGAGGTTTTGGCATTTTTCAGCGCCGCCTGAGCAGCCGCGATGTTTTTGTTCGCGCCTCCAATCCACTTGCCCTTGGCGTGGTCGATTAGTGCCTTGGCGGCGGCGATCTGGCCCAACTCCTTCTGCGCGGCCGCAGCCTTGTCCTCTGCGGCGCCGCTTGCATTGACAACACTCTCAAGACCTGCTACTTCTTTGCCGCCGACCTTGGGTAGCGCGCGGAGAATTTCCGCTTTAACTGCTTTCAAATCCGACGCTAAACCAGCCTCCAGTCTCGCGCCGGCATATCGCTTTTCGTCCGCAGGGGGCCACACATCAGGAACACCCTTGACCTTCGTAAGGGATGACGAAAGTGAAGTCGCCTTGGCACCGGGATCCTTTGTGTTGATAGGGGTCAAGGGCTTGGCGTGGGCCCCGGTCAGAAACATGCTGATGATAGCCGCCGCGATCAAGCGGCCCGAGATGAGAAACGTGAGTTTTATCGTTTTCATAGGTGTACTGTTTGTTAATAATGTTGTTAACGTTTGTTCTTTTATTCTCTCATAATCCTCAACACTTGTCATGTCGAATATTCATACTATTTTATGCGACAACGGAAACGCGGCCACGGTTTCCGCCTTCGCGATGCATTCCTCCTACGCTAAAGCTATGGCGGACAAGACGGCGGACAGGCGGAATGATCAAAAACCATTGGAAATGTGACCTTTTACTTGGATATTCCGTGTTGGATATTGGCTATTCCATTTTTGAGAGTACCTAATAAATTACCCATATCCATTACCCATTACCTAATTGCCGCCAGCGGGCGTGCTTGCCCCGTCCAAGGCATTCGATTTCCCGGTTCTGGCGCATCTCCTTCAGGACTTTCCGGATCATGTCCAAGCTCACTTCAGGACACTGCTTGTGTAGCTCTGCGATGTGAAAGGCCTCTTGGAACCGAAAAACAGCTAGGCGAACTGTTTCGGTCTTTTCGCCCAGCGGCAGGGAGGTGTTCTCATAGCGGCCCTCAAACTCCTGATAAAGGTTCTTGAGGGTAAACAGCAAATAGTTGATATAAGGCCATGGGTCATGCTTGCCATCGTGCCATCCTTGCGACCCTATCCTGAGCGTCTCGTAATAGCGATCCTTGCTCCTTTCGATCAGGCGTTCCATGCTGATGTAACGTCCGCCCATGAACCCTAAGCGATAGAGTGAAAGAAGCAGCAACAGACGTGAGACGCGTCCGTTACCGTCCCTGAAGGGATGGATACAGAGAAAATCAAGATTTTGAGCCGCCCAGAGGATCAGCGGCGGCACCTGTTTCTCAACGAGGATACGCTCAGATAGATCGCAAAGTTTAAGCAGTGCGTCGGGTGTCTCCTTAGCGCTAACGGGGCGAAAGCGGATGGTCACGCGACCATCTGTATGCTTCTCGATGATTTCGCCGTCCTCTTTCTTGAACGCTCCTGCATCCCAGGTATCGGGACGGGTCATGGCATGCAGACGGAGAACTGTCACGGTGGAGAAGGGTATGGAGGCATGAGCGGCGTGTATCCACGACAGGGCTGTCTGATAGCCGCGAACTTCCTCCTCGTTGCGATCCTGAAGATGCGTTTTGCCGAAAATGACGGTGCCCACACGCTTCTGATCAATCTCGACACCCTCGATGCGGTTGGATGCTACTGCACTTTCAATCAGCGCATGCTCACGCAATTTTTCAAGTTTTTGTGGCGCTTGCCGCGTGTAAAGCTCCTGCTTGCCCCGATATTCAGCAAGATCGTTGAGCAACCAGACTGTTGTAAGTGGTATTTGAGGGGGCGCTTGTATCCACGATTTCAATGTTCTCATAAGTTCCATTCTGTTAATCGTCATTATGATGGCGCATTCTGTACCGCTGAAACACAAAGCCACACACCAGTGAATCGTCCCCTACCCTCGCCTACGCTGATGTGATGCTGCGATCTTGAGGATCCCGCGATATTTAGCAATGGTGCGGCGGGCGACGGTCATTCCCTTTTCCTTCAGCTTCGCCTCAATCGCCTGATCCGAGAGTGGCTCTGAGGGATCCTCCGCCTCCACCATCTGCTTGATCTGATCTTGAATGGACTTGTTTGACACTGACCCGCCATCTGTGGTCTTAAGTCCTGCCATAAAGAAATACTTTAACTCGAAGAGACCCCGTGGCGTCTGGATATATTTTCCAGAGACGGTTCGGCTGACCGTCGTCTCATGCATACTCACCTTCGTGGCCACCTCAGACATCGTCAAGGGACGCAAGGCCGAAACACCCTTGTCGAAGAAGGGCGTCTGCGTATCCACAATCACCTGCGAGATCTTTCGGATCGTCTCTTGGCGTTGATATTTGCTATTGATAAAAAAAGCTGCTGAGCGAATACGCTCTCGAATATAAGACTTGTCCTTTGCAGAAACGGATGGATTGCCCAGCATCTCTCGATAATGTTTGCTAATACGAATATGCGGCAGCAATTTATTGTCCAGCTCAACCACATATCTTCCCTGCTTGCGGACGATAAAAACTTCCGGCACTACATACTGCTGCACAGAGGTGGGCTCAAAGTCACGCCCCGGACGCGGATTAAAGGTCTGGATAAAAGAAGTCAGTTGTTTGAGTTCGTGAGGTTCCAAGGAGAGAGCTTTGCAAAGAAACTTTTCATCATGCGCAGCCAACCGCTCCAAATATTTCTCAATCAGGAGGCGCGCCTCATCCTCCCACGGGGAGTCCTCCACCTCATTGAGTTGCAACAGGAGACACTCCTGAAGATTACGCGCCCCGACACCGACAGGATCGAAAGACTGAATCATCTTAAGAATCCTGAGCAGGTCAGACTCCGACCGCCCCGTAACCATCATCAGATCTGGAAGACTCCCTTCAAAATAGCCATCATCATTGACATAGCCAACCATCAGGTGCGCAAGCCCCATATTCTCCTCCGAGAGAGAGACAAGGGTGAGTTGCTGTGTGAGATGCTCCTGCAAGGAGACCTGCTGAGGGATGGAGTCATAAAAGAACTGGCGTCTCTCCTCATCATCCGAATTGCAGGGCGCATTCTCCATCCCCTGCAAAAAGTAGTCGCGCCACTCGTCGTCCTGCTGAAGAATAGCATCCACCTTAGGATCAAAATCAAGTCCCTCGTCCGTCGTATGCTTCACTTCGGGATTGGGCAGCACGGTGGACATCGGAATCTCATTCGGATAAACAATCTCTTCGATCACGGGATTTGTCGCCATCTCCGCCTTGAGCACTTGCTGCAACTCAAGAATCGGCTTCTGCAACAACTCCAGCGATTGACGCAACTGCGGCACCATCGTCATGATTTGACGCTGCTGCTGCACAAGACTAAGTGAGACGCCTGACATGATGGATGATTAGATTTCCCAGCACCAGCCATGCTGATCGGGGAGTTCCCCGTATTGAATGCTTTGAACCCGTTCGTAGAGCTTCTGCAACACGGGACCGCACCCCGTTTCCGAACCGATACGCACCACGGTCGCACCCCGCCTGATCTCACAGACTGGGGTGACCACCACAGCGGTTCCGCAGGCTCCAATTTCAGAGAAAGAGCCTAGTTCTTCAAAAGGCACAGGCCGGACCTCAACCTTCAGTCCCATATCTACAGCAATCTGCTTCAAGGTCTTGTTCGTGACACTCGGAAGGATCGAGGGGGACTCCGGCGTGACATACGTCTGATTCTTAATGCCGATAAAGTTCGAGGTTGCAAACTCCTCGATATATTTATGCTCCTTCGCATCCAGATACAGCTCGACGGGATACCCCTCATGTTTGGCCTTCTCATGCGCAAAGAGACTGGCCGCATAGTTTCCGCTCACCTTCACATGGCCCACGCCCAAGGGTGCCGCACGGTCAAACTCATCATAAATGACCGCTTTCACTGGCTGCAGCCCACCCTTGTAATAGGGACCCACCGGCACAACCAAAACTATAAACGTGTACTCCAGCCCTGGCGCGACACCAATCTGGGCTCCCGTGCCGATGAGCAAGGGACGCAAATAGAGCGAGCCACCCGTCCCGTAAGGAGGTACATACGCCTCATTCGCCTTGATCACTCGTGAAAGGGCATCCAGAAACATCGCTTCTGGCACCACGGGCATACAGATACGACGCGAGGTCGTCGCCAAACGGAAGGCATTTTCCTGAGGACGGAAGACGCGAATTTTGCCATCCTTACACCGGAAAGCCTTCATCCCCTCAAAAGCCGCCTGCCCATAATGGAGGCAGGATGCCGCAATATGGACCGACAGATAGGGCTCCGTCACCAGCGCTCCGCCATCCCAGGAACCGTCCTTCCACGTATAGCGAATATGGCAATCCGTATCCATGTATTTAAATCCCAGCGAACTCCAATCAATCTGTTTCATCCCAACTCCTCATGACGTATAGAACCACCTTAAAAACGTTTTCGCACAGGATAGCAGGTTTTATGCCAAAGTCAAGCAGATCCCTATTCATGGCCCTTAAGAAGGGATAATCAAGCTGACATCCCTCTGTTCTTCTCTGTAAAATTAATTATTTTTCTATTGCATGAAAAGCAAAAATCAACTAATATAGGCCCGTTTTCAAAAAGGAGGAAACTATGAAATCATTATTCACAACTTTATTTGCGTGTTCAGTCGCGAGTGTATCGTTTGCGCAAGTCGTTACCGAGAAGCAGGCCGCTGAAGCTCCTAAATCAGAGATCAGCTTGTCTGAAGCTACCACCACCGAAAAGGATGGTTCTAACCGTCTCTACATCGCCCCGGGCGTGGGCATGATGATCATGGATGGGGCAACCGGAAATGAGCCCGTCTATTTCAGCGCTCGTTTAGGCTATGACGTGACCGATCGGATCTCCGTTGAAGGCGGTATGCTCTACAGCCCCTCGATCAGCGAACGTGGCGGTCATGCGAGCTATAGTTTAGGTGGCGTGACAGCCGATGTCCTCTTCCATCTCTTGAAGAAGGACTACAAGCTTGATCCTTACCTCACAGCAGGCGCAGCATTCCTCTTCTCCAACGGTGACACCTTGGGCGATCAGGAGAGCTATGGTTTCCTCGCTCCTCGCGTAGGTGTTGGACTGGCCTATCACATCAACGACAACCTCGCAGTTCGCGTTGAGGGTAAGACCGGTATCCAGCCTGCCGCAACGGACATGAACGATGGCATTATCACCACGGCTGAAGTCGGCATGCTCTACCGTTTCGGTGGTAGCGAAAAGACGGCCACACCCGTCGAAACAACGACCTACAACCCCGCCCCTGGCATCATCGTAGATGCGACACCTGTTGGCGCTCAGGACGTGATGATCCTTGAGGTCTACATTAATTTCGATTATGACCAGACCGTCATCAAGCCAGAGTACACAGCGGCTTTGAACGAGATCGCTCGCGTAATCAAGAAAGCGACGCTCAAGAATCCGAATGTGACCGTCTCTGTGGAAGGTCATGCGGATCGCCGTCAAAAATCCCTGGCTTCTTACAACCAGAAGCTCTCGGAGCGCCGCGCGGACGTCGTCAAGGGCTACCTGGTCAGCACGGGTTGCGAAGGACAGAAGATGTCGACCGTGGGTTACGGTTTCAGCCGTCCCAAAGTCCCGCATGATCTCGTCAACGGCACACCTGAAAATCGCCGCGTGGATGTCTTTATCCATGGCGTCGGTGATGAAGCCAGCCGTAACGAACTGCGCAAGAAATAGTCTGACAGGACGATAACAAATTGTGGCGTGATTCAATTCAATTGAGTCACGCCTCTTTTATTTCCGCCATGAAAAAAATTCTCTGCCTCGGTTTAACCCCTGCCCTCCAACGGACACTCCTCTTTGACGCACTGAAGATCAATCACGTCAATCGCGCAACGCATGTCATCGAGAGCGCCGCAGGAAAGGCCCTCAATACCGCGCGAGCTCTCTCGACACTCTCCATGCCAGTCGAAGTAGCAGGACTTAACGGCGGCGCAACCGGACGCAAGATAGAGGCCTTTCTGAAAGCGTACGGCGTGGCGTCGGTACAGACCGCCATGAAGGCTGAGACCCGCATCTGTACAACGTTGATTGATCTAAAGAAGGGAACCATTACGGAACTCGTTGAAGAGGCCCCTGATCCAGGTGAAGCAACGCTCAAGCGTTTTCAGCAAGCGAACCTGAAATGGTTAGCAGAGGCCTCTGCGCTGGTGATCAGCGGAACCTTGCCCCCGTTTGCCGCAGAGACGTTCTATCGACCCTTTGTCCATGAAGCCGTCGCGCGCCACATTCCCGTCATTATTGACTCCCATAAAGCCCCCTTGCTTCTTCTGTTGCCGGAGAGGCCTTTGCTGGTGAAACTCAACTGGCACGAACTGGAAACAACCTTCCAGCACACACTCAAGACCGCGGAACAGCTTAAACGCGACATGAAGGCGCTCGTCGCCTTAGGCTCGCAGAACGTTGTCATCACCCAAGGAGCCAAGGCCGCCTATCTCCTGGCACAGGATGGCATGTTTTACCGCCTGCTTCCTCCCCAGCTCACAGAGGTGGTCAACCCCATCGGAAGTGGCGACTGTACAACTGCCGGTATTGTCTGTAAGCTCATGAAAGGCAGGCCTCTCCCCGAAGCGCTCGCCTTTGGACTTGCCTGCGGCACCGCGAATGTCATGACCCCTACTCCAGCTGACTTCGATCCAAAAATCGCCCTTCGGCTTTTTAAGAAGGTCCAGCCCGAGCGGCTTGCCTAAAACTTATCCAACAAAGAAAGCGGCCTGCGTCTAAAACGCAAGCCGCTTTTTTTTAAAATTTCCCTTGAGGGAAACGCTTCTTACTTCGTCGTCAGCCCCAAAAACTGCTGGATGATCGGCGAGAACTTGATAATCACCGGCGTAAAGACGATCGAAACCATGCTCATCAGCTTGATGAGGATGTTCAAGGAGGGGCCGCAGGTATCCTTGCAAGGATCACCCACCGTGTCACCCGTCACTGCTGCGCCATGCACAGGATTCTTCGAGCCATCCGGCAGCTTCTTGCCGCCGTAGTTGCCCTTCTCAATGTGCTTCTTCGCATTATCCCAAGCGCCACCTGCGTTGTTCAACATACACGCCAGCGAGAAGCCTGCGGTCAGTCCGCCTGCCAGCAAGCCCATAATACCTGCCACGCCGAGAATCAAGCCCGTTGCCACAGGAACGCAAATGGCTAGCAGGGACGGAAGCAGCATTTCACGCTGGGCGCCTTTGGTTGAGATCGCCACGCAACGTGCATAATCGGGTATTTCCGTGCCGTTCATGATGCCCGGCTTCTCGCGGAACTGACGGCGGACTTCATCCACCATCGAACCTGCTGCACGACCCACCGCCTTCATGGCCATCGCGCAAAAGATAAAGGCCATCATCGCGCCAATAAACATGCCGCAGAGCATGAGCGGATTCATGATGGTTAAATCCAAATAATTGACAAAGAACCTGAATTTGTCAGTAGCCATATTGTAGGAGTTGATATCAAAGACGATCTCGCCCTTGGCCTCGAGCTTGCGCATCCAAACATCCACTTCCTGGATTTCAGCGGCGAGGAGCGCCATCGCGGTCAAGGCCGCAGAAGCGATTGCAAAACCCTTGCCCGTGGCGGCTGTCGTGTTCCCCAACATATCCAGATTATCCGTGCGCTCACGCACATGAGGAGGCAAGTGAGACATTTCCGCATTGCCGCCTGCGTTATCCGCGATCGGACCATACGCATCCGTTGCCAAGGTAATGCCGAGGGTGGCCAACATACCGACAGCCGAGAAACCAATACCATAGAGGCCCGCCATGGTGTCATGGAAGCCGCCTGTCAAACCAAAGGCTGCCAAGATCGCGAGGAC
>CAYWNP010000088.1:0-1479 GCA_964459675.1 uncultured Akkermansia sp.
TGATATCCGTGTAGGTGATCACGCCGCCGGTTCCGACTTGCGCCTCCGCCCTCCCAGCCATGAATCCGAGCGCCACCACGGTGACGATGCCTAATATGTTTATTTTCTTCATCATACTACCTCCTGATGCATAAATGTAACTATTATACACCCTATTGTAATTTACAGAAGTCATATTTGCGCAAAATTAATATCAGAAAAGCGCAAAAGCTGTTGTTTACATCCTGTAAATCTGTTAACTTTAAAAACTATGAACCCCGTGCGAACAAAAATGCCACAGGTGGCTTTGCTTCTGCCCACATCTGTAAAAACCTGCCGTGAACTGTTGCGGGGTGTCTTGCAGTTTGTCCATTTGCACGGCCCTTGGGCTGTCCACATCATTGAGGGACGTGATGGTGAACAGAAGTTGCTGCATCCGGCTGCATGGGGGTGTACGGGCATGATTGTAGACCTGAGTGAGCGGCACTCTGCTGCACATATGCTGGATGCCAGCGTGCCGACCATCATCACCAATCCACCTGATGATGTTCTTGAAAAGAAGAATCCGCTCTCCCGCTTAAGTCGTATCGTATGCGATAACCAGCTGATCGGAAAACGCGCAGCGGAGTATTTCCTGGAGATGAAATTCATCAACTTTGCCTTCGTTGGTCAGGTGAAGGACGCCTCCTGGTCTGAAGAACGCAGAATAGCGTTCTGTAACTGTCTGGCGGAAAGAGGATTCCCCTGCGTGCTCTATCCGCGGCTTTCACGAGTTGCCCGCAAGGACTTCTCTATTGAACAAGGAATTCTATGCGCCTGGTTAAAGTCTTTGCCAAAACCCGTCTCCATTCTGGTCGCCAATGATGTGCGTGCGCGACAGGTGCTCGATTCCTGTATGAAGGCGGGCGTGGCCGTACCGCAGGAGGCCGCCGTTCTTGGGGTGGATAACGACGAGATGCTTTGCGAAACCACCCATCCGCAACTCTCTAGCATCCAGATGAGTTCCGAACGGGCAGGATTCGAGGCTGCCCGGATCCTTGACGGAATGATGCGTGGCAACCGACGAGGTAGAGACAGTCAGAAGATCATCACCTATGGATTCTCACACCTGGTGACGCGGCATTCGACCGAAACAGTCCAAATCCCCGATCACCTGGTTGCTCTTGCGAGCGAATTCATCCGCATCAACGCCGGCATCAAGGTGACAGTGGACGATATTCTGCATCATTTGCATATCTCCCGCCGCTCATTGGAGACGCGCTTCAAATCGGTGATGGGCCGTACGGTTTATGCTGAGATTATGCGCGTGCGGCTGGATCGTGTCCAGACGCTGCTGCGCGAAACGACGATGACGGTCGAAACGATCGCCGACACGTGCGGGTTCGCCAGCGCCAGCCACCTCGGCACCGTTTTCCGGCACCATTTCGATATGACGCTCAACGCGTATCGGCGTCAGACCCGTAACGGCATGTCGTAGACCGGGGAAAGGCAGAGGGGTCA
>CAYWNP010000088.1:1579-11175 GCA_964459675.1 uncultured Akkermansia sp.
ATAGCCTAATATCACTTCTCGCCAGGACGATACCCATAAATCGGCAGGATACGGTAGTACACCTCGAGTGACAATGTCGCGAGTGCGGTGACAACAGCCCGCCCCATCTCATTCCCGTGTGTCCCTTTGGGATCCCAGCTGCCTTCCTCGTCACCGCCATTTCGCTGTTGCTCGAGAAGGATCTTCTTCATGCGGTCGTTCCACTCATCCCAGACCGCTCCCTGGTGCTGATACATGGCCAGGGTGCCATAGTAGAGATAGTAGTAATCCAGATTCGGTGAAAGAGGATTCACTTTCATAAACTGAGCTCCTTCGGCCATCCGTGGATCGGTCGGCGGCACCTTGGCTAACTGCCGGCAGAACATTCCTGTGGCAAGCATGGCCCCTTGTGATCCGCCTTTCTGCGTGTATCCGTAAATACCGCCATGCTGACCGCCTCCTACTGCATCCAGCCACTTATCTGCACGAACCAGGCAATTGGAGATGGACTCCGCCATATCTGTCAGTCCGGCCAGCTGTGCGCTCCTTAATCCCATATACTGCCAGCCGAACACGGAGGTATCACTTCCGCTGCGGGGCTGGTACCGCCAGCCGCCTGTATTGCGGTCCTGCGCTGCGATAATAAAAGAGACAGCATTGGTTGCCGCGTCATGAAGCCGCTTCTCCTTCGTCAAGCCGTAGGCTTCACACAAGGCGATCGTGGCCATACCTTGGTCATACATCCCGTTCCCCAAACCATCGGGATAAAACCTTCCGTCAGGTTTTATCTGCGCAACAAGCCAGTCCAGTGCCTTGCGCACGGTTTCCTGGTATGGCCCCTGTTCAGTCTGTTTGGCACCCCATCCGTAATAACAGAGCAGGATCAATGACGTTGCAGCAACATCATGGTTTGCCTGTCCGCCAAAACGCTTGATGTTCCAGCGGCCATCAGCTTCCTGGTGCTTAGAGAACCATTCCAGTGCACGGCCTATGGCTTTCTCCGTGCTGCCGCTCCCGCCGAGTCCTTCGATGGTCTCCATTGAGAGCTTGCCTCTGTTCTTTACCACCTCCGTTGACAGAGAAATCCCGTCTGCAGACTCAGGGACATCAAGTTTTCCGGGAGCATCCAGCTTGAGTGTCTTGCCGGTTCCTTCTCCCATGGCCATCAGGCCAGTAATGTCCCCCATCCCGCTCATAGCAGGCAATGCCCCCTTGCTCTCTATACCTGCCGATGCAATCACCATCGAGCCGCCCGTATCACGCACCGTGGCGCTTCCTGTTGAATTGGTAGCAGACCTATCAGCAGAAACCTCCTGAGCGGCAATCACTCTGGCAACAGGCTTGGTCATCTGCTTTTCCAGCTTCCTGCTTTCCAGCAACAGGGCTTCCTGCACAGGAACAGGCTCAAAGGTCTCGCGAGTTGCCTGACGGTCTTCCTGAACCGCCTCAGGAACGTCCAGAACGATTTCCAGCTCAGGCAGCTTCATGACCGGCAGGTTATCCACTTTCTGAACGGCCGTAAGCTTAAGAGACTGTTCTGCAGCAGCCCTGGAAGGTGTTACCCGAGTGACAAAGGACTCTTCGCTGGTGCGCGTCACAACAGGATCGGCCGTTGCTGTTTTCGGGGGAGTAAACTCAGGAACTGGCAAGGCCTGTTCCAGCGGCGCAGCAATCACAGTTGCCGGTGCAGGCGGCATTTCAGTGACGCGCTCCTGCATGTCTAGCGCCAGCTTTTCTTTTGCCAGTGCATCAGCATTGATGCTGACTTCCATGCGTTTGGGTTCCAAAGATTCGGATATCTCCGTCGAAAGGACCCAGAATGCTGTGAGTAAAAGTAGAAGCAAGTGGACGATAGCCGAAGCGGCAAGGCATTTATGCAAAAGAGTCGTCATATCACGCCAGTGCCGCAGCAGATAGATCAGCAGGATTGCCGCCGTCACCAGGGCCATCAGCCACCATTTCATCCGTCCAAGCAGAGACATCAGGCTGTACCACCTGGAAAGATCCAGCATCCCCGTGACTTCCCGTGATGTGGTTTCAAACAAGGCTTCACCTGTGTCTGTTTTCCCGGTTCGATCTGTGTTGAACAGGAGGGAGAATCCTTCCATGCGCACGGCTGGGTCACGGTCATTTACAGGACTGTTGATCTCTAAGCCAAGATTCTCATCCTTTGCCTTGTCCCCATCCAGCATGCGTCGACAGTACAGATCATCTTTCCCGAACCCGCCCCGTTTTTCTGCCGAGAGATAGTCATATCCTCCTGCACGCGTACTCACTGCTTTCACGGCAATATCTGTTCGGGCTTTCTGGATATTTCCCCAGCGCCGGCCATCCCAAACGGCTGTCATATTCAGCTCATTGGTGCTTTCAGGAGACCGCACGGTAAAAGCCGCACCGACCTCGTCTTCTGTGAAACGAAGTGAAACTCGATTGGAGATGGCCGACCAGTCGCCGGGCGAAGGATGAGGGTCTTCCCAAAGGACAAGGCGGGCATCAGTGCCAACCGCATCCCGCCGGATCCCCTGGTCATCCGTGTAATAACACCACACGGTATTCCGGACAGTGCAGGCAATCGACACCATGCACACGGCCAAAAGCAGCAGAAGGCTGGCGGCAAGCAATCTTCGCGGCAAGCTCACTGAGCCAGAAGCAGCACGCCGCTGCCGCAGAAACACCCAGGATAGGCCCATCAAGGCAGCGCCAAGTAAAGCCAGGCGCAGGGGGAACATGGTCAACATCCATCCAATCGCCGGAAGCTGCGTATAACTGTGCCGGGCATATACACGCCGGGATACAGATGAATTAAGGACTGCTTCTGCACCCGAAGAATCATTCTTCCTGCTGCCGACAAAAAGCAGTTCAAATCCCGCCATCCGCAAAGCCGGCGACCGTTCGTCCAGGAGGGTGTTTATTTCAGGCCCCAGCAAGACAGGTTCCAGCGGTTCACCACCGCCAAACCTGCAACGGTACAGATCCAGTCCGCCGATACCGCCATTCCGATCCGAAGCAAAGTAGAGGAAATCGCCATGCTCAGTCATGCACACATCCATGTCGTTCCTGGAGGAATTGAGCAGCGTCAATCTCTTGGCCATTTCATAATGAGGCATTGCAGGCACCTCATCCATGCTCAAACGGGAGAGGCACGCCCGGTTCGTCGGCGGCTCATACCCTAACCCGTACATTGGGGTATAACGGTAATGAGTCTGAAGTGACAGCGCCACCAGTGATGTTGCAATCCCTTTTCCCATGCTCGATCCATGGCCGCCTGAAACTTTCCAGCTCCCCTCCGGCTGCTGCTCGGCAATGAACTTGGCATGGATTTTTTCACGCCAGCCTCTCCAGAATGGCCCCTGATTCTGATAGGCACATAAGGTTCCGTAATACGCAAAATATACATCGTCAAGCGACAATCCGGGTTTACTAAGAGACTCTGTAGTTTCGAAAGCCCGCAGTGTATTGGGCGACAGGCCCATCAACTGGCTGCAGAAATATCCGGTGGCAGCCATTGCATCACTCACATGCCCGCCATTCTGGTACCCATAGATGCCGCCGTCACGCCCGCCGCTGACTTTCATGAGCCATTTACGAATGCCTGCCAGCGTGCCGGCCGGGACATGCAGGCCTGAAAGCTCCGCACTTTTGACTGCCATGATAGCCCAGCCTGATACCGACATATCGCCTTCCTGCTTCGGGTGGTATCTCCAACCCCCGTCTTTTTCGTTCTGGCTGTCGACCAGGAAATCAATCGCATCCTGCGCAGGACCGTACAGGTTCTCATCCTTGGTCAAGCCATACGCCTCCGCCAAAGCCAGGGAGGCGATTGAATGATCGTACATGCCGTTCGAAGGCGGGTTGTTGCCGCGCATGTCACCGGTCAAAGGATCCTGCTGAGACATCAGCCAGTGCAGCCCTCGCGTAACAACTGCCTGATATTTACCTGGCCGGTTCGGCTGCTCACCGCGTCCCAGGAATGTCAGCAGACCGAAGGCGGTGGCGGCCACATCATGGCCACCCTGCCCGCCTTGCTTGGTAATGGACCAGCTTCCGTTCGTTTCCTGGTTATGTGCCAGCCATCCAAGTGCCCGATCGACAGCGGCCTCAGAAGAACGGGAGCCGCCCAGTTTTTCCATCACCGCTGCATCGCCGAGGGCGCATTCGCGGAGGGAATACAGCATGCTCTGTGCACGCTCAACCTCGACATTCGTAACACCGGCAGGAAACGCCTGTGCCATGAACAGATCAAAATCGCGACTCGGGAAACGGGCCCGCAAATCTTTGGAAGGCATATCCATCTCCGCTTTGGATAGCGGCTCGCGCGGCCGGTCAGAGGCGAAGAACAGGGCCCCATTGTTTCGCCTTTGGTGAGGGCCGGTTTCATGGAATTTGGAATTCACCCTCACGGTCAGCGGAAGCGGCCATGCAAACTCTGCCCCATCCCAGCGCGACACCCAGATGTCAAATCCGCCCGGACCGCCAGGGCGGTCTGTAGAGAAGAAAAGGTGCTTTCCATCCGCACTGAACGACGGTTCAGTCTCGTTAAAGCAGCTGTTCAATGCACGAAGAGGAGCCGACTCCTTCCATGCCCTGCCGTTCCAGCGGGCAATGAACAGATCCGTATTACCGGCCGCGGTCATGCGGCTGAAGACCATGCTCACCCCGTCAGGAGAAATCGCAGGAGCAGTTTCGCGTCCGATCCGCTCAATGGTGTTTGATACCGGTTTCGCGCTTTCCCAGAGAACAAGACGCGGGGTCACATCCTTGGCCAGCTGCCGCACCGAGATCTCGTCGGTGTAGTAATGCCAGGTGTCCGGCCGGAGATACCAGTACAGCCATGCCGCAAAAAGGATCGTCAACCCCGCCGCAGCAGCCAGGATAGCCTCACGCTTCCGCAAACGGATCATATCAAAGCAGTGTTTCCGCCAATTCACATGGTTCCTTCAGTGTCAATTTGTTGAAGCAGGGTCATTCCGGGACGTGGTAACCGATGTTGGCTTCCTTGATACCCACGTGCTTGCACGTGGCCACCGCCTTGGCCACATATCCGTGCAAGGCCTCCTGGTCAGCCCGTATCAGAACCTTCTGTGAAGGGTCCTCCTTGACCGATGCTGCTATCATCGCAGCCATCTCCTCAGCTGTCACCTGCTTGTCCTGGACGACATAAGCTCCGCTTTTACGAACATTGACCACAATCACCTTGCTGGCAGCACTCAACGTTTCTCCCCTCGAATCCACAGGAAGCTGTACCTGAATGTCGCGCTCCTCTTCTTTAATGGTCGTTGTAGCAAGCAGGAAAATTACAAGGATGAAGATCACATCCAGCAGTGAGGTCAGGTTGATGACCTCAGAATTATCTTCTGTCGCTCTTTGGATTCTCATGGATTACTCCTTGCCCTGCGACTCCGTCTTTTCCGTGCAGTGCGTCATAAAATCAATACCCATCTCATCGAGCTTATCGATGATTGTGTCCACCCTGTTGTTCAGGAACTGGAAGACCAGAAGGACAGGGATCGCTATCGTCAACCCTGCTGCCGTGGTAACCAGCGCCTCATATATGCCTTTAGCCAGAACATCGGCTTTGCCGACTCCTGCAGAAGACGCGGTTTCAAACGCAGAGATCATTCCATAGACAGTTCCCAGCAACCCCAGCAATGGGGCGACTGTTACAATGATTGAAAGCCCGCGAAGACTGCGCTTCATTTTATCTGTCTCGCGAAAACCTGCATCTTCAACCGCCTTTTCCAATGCTTCATCACCCTTCCCCAGTTTCTGGAGTCCGCTCTTGAAAATATTACCCACCGGCCCGCGATGTTCCTCGCAGAACTGGATCGCCTTTTTTCCGCTGGGGTCTTCGCTCATGATCGTCTTAAATGAATCCATAAAGCCTGGCGGGATGATCCTATTCCTGCTGAGTGACAGGCTCCGCTCAATCGCCAGTGCCAGCGCAAGCACCGATGCCAGACCCAGCGGGATCATGACCGGCCCACCTTTCATGATCAGTGAAAACATACTCTCTTTGGCCTTGACCCCCTGCGCACCTGCCGAGGCGGCCAGACTGTCCATCGCCAGCAACATCATTCCTAGAAAAAAAACCAACCCCATCATATTCCACATGCGTTTCATTTTATCCTCCTTGTTTGAGATCATTTACCTACTGCCGCTCATGCCGTAGCGCATCTGCAGACTTCTTTGCCACTGCTGCGACTTCGTGCTTCGGAAACCTCTTCATGACTTCTTTGTATTGAGCCAGCGCCTTCTCTTTGTCGCCTTTCGCCTCAAGCGCACGTGCGATCTCCAGTACGGCACGGGCCTTCCAGTCTTCAAACCGGAACCCTATATCCACCTTGATTAACTCCTGTATGGCTTCATCATACTTCTTCATGGCGAACAGGCACTCGCCTGTCTGGAGCTGGCTGCGCGCTGCAAACTCATCCGTGCCCTGCGCTGCGATCACTTTCCTGTATTCGGCGATTGCCCGCTGATAATCACCCTGTCGTTCAAGCAAGAACGCAAGCCCGAAGCGTGCCGCACCTGCCCACCTGCTCTTGGGATACGTAACCAGGAATGACTCATACGACTGGGCAGATTCTTTCCATTGCTTGATCATCCCCTGTACTTCCGCAAGACGCATCAGGGATGACTCATGGATTTCCGCCTGCTTGCCGGCCGAAGCCTGCACTGCCGCCTGGAAATGGTCCCTCGCAAGCAGTGTTTCCTTGATCTTAAGGCGGGCCTCCCCGGCATGGAATGCAGTCGAAGCCTTAAGCGACGAGTTTGGAAATTCTTTCAGCAGCGATTCCATGACCTTGGCGCACTCCTCGAACGCTCCCTTATTGAAATATGCAGTGCCAAGCCGGTACAAGATCTGCTCCTTGAGCTTATCGTCCTTTATCTCTGCCTGCGCTGTCTTCAGCTGACTGATCACATCATCATGCTTCTTGTCGCCAAAGCTCAATTCAGCCATTTCCAGTTTTGCATTGGCAATCAAGTCGCTTTTCGGATAAGCCGCAAGCAAAGCCGCATACCGCTGGACAGCTTCTTTAGGGCGGTTCATCCCCTTCTCGCACCAGGCCCATTCATACATGGAACGGGGCGCATGTTCGGAATCGCGGAATTTCTCAACTACTTTCCTGAACTGTTCTGCAGCAGGCCCCCAGTCTTTCGCTCTGGCATGGGCAAGCCCGAGCGAGAACAGTGCCCTATCCAGCCTGGGATACTGCGGATAATGAGCTACCAAGTGACTCAGCGACTGCTGAGCATCACGGTATTTCAACTGAGACAGCTGGACCAGCCCAAGCTGCAGATATGCATCTGCTGCAAACTGCTGATTCCTGAAAGACCTGGTGACTTCAGCGAAATGGGATTCAGCCTCAGGATCCTTCTTTTCCGCCAGGCAGATCCAGCCCAGATAGTATTCCGATTGACCGCACCTTGTATCTTTAGGATATGTTTTGATAAAATGGGTCAACGTGCTGCGGGCTGCCGCATAATCCCCTGCTTCGTATTGGAGCCTTCCGAGTTCCGCATAGGCCAACGGCAGGTGCACGCTTTGCGGACACCTTGTGATCAAGGCCTTGAAATGCTCCATGGCGGCTTTGGAGTCAGCTTTGCTGTTGCTGGATACCGCCAGTTGCGCCAGCGCAGAATCCAGTCCCGGTTCATTCTGCCGGTTCGCTGTCTCCTTGACAAATACGGTCAGGTTCCCGATAGCCGAATCCCAGTCCAACATCCTGAAATAGGACTCGCCAAGGAGGTTATGCAACTGCCGGAACTCACTTCCCTTCGGCTTCTTATCCGCAAGGCCTTTCAGGATTTTGGCTGCATCTGCCCATTGACCCTTCCTGTGGTAGATCTGACCAACACGATAAATTGCAGATGTGCAGCTTCCATGCTGAGGCATAGCTGACTGGAATTCCGTATATACTTTCACTGCATCATCAAGCTTGTCGCAAAGAAACAGGTTCTCCGCTTTGACAAAAACAACATCGCCCACAGCAGGATCAGCAGGGAATGTTTTCAAGAATTCTTCCGCCGCCCGAAGGCTGTTACTGAAATCCTTGGCCTTATGCAGGCAAACTGCCTGCAGCCTGAGAGCATCGTTCCTTTGCGGCCAGTCTTTCCAGCGCTGTATCTGTTCCATGGACCTGGCCGCATCCAGCCACTTCTCCTGATTCATCAACAAGCTTCCCTGGTCAAAATACATGTCCGGCGCGGATGCCTGATTCCCGAATCTGGCCAGCCCTTCGGCAAGCGTTTTAAGCGCTTCTGCCTGTTTGTTCTGCCGGGAATATGTCTTCGCGAGCCACAGGCATGCTTCCGGATGAGGCCAGTCTTTCTGCCCCTGCGGGGCCGGCGCAGCAATCAGTTTATTGAACATGCCAGAAGCTTTCCCATAATCCTTTTTCTCGAGCCATGACCGCCCCGAGAGCAGCATCGACTGCCCTGCCATCCTGCCTTGCGGTTCCAGTTTGAGGGATTCTTCAAACGCGCGTATCGCATCATCCCACGAGCCTTGCAGGAAACGCATGCATCCCAGGCGCCCCTGAAGTTCGCCTGAAGCCGTCTTATCACTCCTGGAAACCGCGATTGAATAACTTGCAGCCGCTTCTGCATACTTTCCTGTCTCGCGGAGACTTTCAGCCAACAGGATCGCTGTCTGACGCTCCATGTCTTCCCCCTTGACAAGCCCGGCAAGCTCCTGAAAAAGAGGGACCGCCTCTGCATATTTTTTCAACTGATAGCGTGCCCATCCGCCGTTAAAGAGCGCACGTTTCCGATATTCCGGTCCGGACTGGAGTTTTAACAAGGTGTCTGTTCCTGAAATCGCCTTAGCCCACTTTTCCTGTCTGATCTGCGATTCCGAAAGCACCGCAAGAGCCTGAACCTGCTGCGGAGAAGCCACCGCTGAGACAGACGTAAGAACCGCCTCCGCATCAGCCGCACGGTTCATCTGCAGGAGACAAAGGCCCCGAAAAAGCGACAGCTGACTCCTGTTCCCTGCTTTGCCGTTTTCGAGGAGAGCACGCAGATACGGCTCAGCTTCAGGGTACTTTGCGTCGGAATAGTAACTCAGGGCAATACCGTGCTTTGCTTCATCGATCCTTGAATGCGCCGGATAATTCTGGACAAAACTCTTGAATTCAGACACAGCCAGCATGTACAGCTTTTTGTTGTAGAGCGCATTGCCGGCATAGAGCTGCTTCAGCGCGGGATCCTCGTTACTCTTTTGCGCCGGGACATCCTTCGCCCATCCAAGTGCGGCAGTAATGGCCAGTACGGCCACATGTATCATGATTCGTGCTTTAATGCTTTTGTTCATCTGATGATATCTTTTCTGCTGTTTAACAAACGTCCTGAATCAAAAATTTTCGCAGTATGACAATTTCACCGATCTGCGGCAGCCCCTTTTCTAGCTCAGCCTTTAAAGCCTTATCGTTCTCAGCGTCTTTCCCCCTATAAATTAAAACATTGTGCCCGTGCATTATTCGAATATATTTTTATTATATAGCAGAATCCGTGAAACCTGTCAATAGCTAAAACCAGCAATTCTAATTTTGATTTTTCCCTGGGAGCGCGGACAGTCTCTAACTTGAAGAGTTTTTCAACGAATTAAACTAATT
>CAYWNP010000089.1:0-9448 GCA_964459675.1 uncultured Akkermansia sp.
CCGACTACAAAGAGTTTTCCCGCGCAATGGCCACGGTCACACCGTTCCGGTTGATTCGCTTCTGAATTAATACTGTCCTCCTCCCCGCCAAGAGCGCAACAGGCTCTGCAACTGCGGGCAAATTCACTTTTTCCTGAGCCAGGGGCGTGGGCGCGAACTCGCGCGTACAGGCCCTGATTTCATCCGATGCAATCACGCGCAAGGGGATGCCCAGCTGTTGTGACGCGGCCAGGAGTCCAGGCTCGTCAGCCTTGATATCCGCGCTGGCCAGCAGACGCACCTCTTTGAGACTTACCTGTGCGCTCTCCAAGGCGAACTGAATGGCCTCGACAATCGCGTCGACAGGTGCATCCTTTCTGCAGCCCACGCCGACAATCAACGTTTTCTCCGCATCGCTGGTGGTCGTGATTACTGGCTCCGCACCAATCACATTCGCAACCCGCAAGGCCAAGTCATTCGCGCCACCCTCGTGTCCGCTCAAGAGGCTCACAGCATAACGCCCCATCACATCCACCACCACGACTGGCGGATCCGAGAGCTTGCTTTTGATCAGTGGCGCGAGCGCCCGCACGATCACGCCGCACGGGCCTATGAAGATAATACCCGCTTTTTTTGGGAAAAGCTGTTCGACCAGATCGGCGGTACGGGAGAAGCGCTGGACGGTCTCTGGCGTCTCCACATCCACATGCAGATGGATTGTAGAATCCTCGAACGAGGCTTTCAGCCGCTTGGCCACAACCAGCCCCGTAGAAGACAATGTCACGAGATCAAGCATGTTTCATTGCTCCATCCGCACCCTTCAGCGCCATGCGCTTTGCATAATCGGAACGACGACGCAACGCCTCGTCAACAGAGAGATAGATCACCTTCTTCTTCTCCCGGTCATAGATGGGCACGGGCAATCCTGTAACCCGATAGCCTTCAACCGCCTTCCAGGTTGCCTCGTCCATAGCCTCAATCATTTTTTGAGTTGCTTCGGATATTACAACTGACTTCATAATCCAAGCTCCTTTCTCATGATTTTAAAACGTTCCTCATCATGAACCATTACAACCTCATTCTGTTCATAAACCAAGACAAAATCCGAACCGGAATTATCAAAAAGATGGAACACATCAACCATCGGCAAATAATGGGATAGTTGCGCAAGCGACCGATTATACCGCCGAACAACATCTGCATCAGGAACAGAGTGTCCTCCAGATTGGACACGTTGACGAATTCGCGAAATTAGAAGCTCTGTTGAGGGCGACCACAGATAGTAGAGTTCAAGTCGATATCCTTGAGCCTTCAGATGCTGAAGATGATTTATATAGCCGCTGCCTGACAAGGTTGTTTCAAAGGCAAAATCAACGCGCTGCTTAGAGAGCTCCCCAATCCGTTCGAGCACCAGTTTCCCGGCCTTTAAGGCGACATGTTGAGGGTTGAAAGGAGAGAGACCCAAGGCAATCAAGTCCGGATTGACAAATTCGCAGCAGCCAGCATAGTGTGGCAGATAATTAACGGCAAAGGTTGATTTTCCTGAACCATTCGGGCCGGCAACGATATGGCAAGTCGGGGCGCCTTCATACAGGACGGGGGTCTCTTTGACTGTCGTTTCCTGCGCCTGTTGCCCTTCTGTCGCCTGCCTGTAACCATGGGCGAATTCGGGTGCATAGAGGCGTGACTGGGCGCCGGTGGAGGCGCGACGGACGATGAAGAGCGCGGTCTTCTCAATGCCCTCCGCGCGAATCTTTTCACCAATATCGGACAAGGTGCCTTGCACTATTTTCTGATCCGGCCAGGAGGCATGGAAGACCACGGCGGCAGGACATTCCTTGCCGTAATACTTCGCCAGCAGTGGCGCGTGTTCGGCAATCGCATGGGCGGAGAGGAATACGCAGAGCGTGGCGCCGGTCTTTGCAAAATTTTCAAGCGCCTCCGCCTCTGGCATCGGGGTGCGTCCGGGGGTGCGGGTCAGGACAATGCTCTGGGCAACTTCAGGGACGGTGAGTTCCCAGCCCAGCGCGGCTGCGGAGGCTTGAAAGGCGCTGACCCCCGGCACGACTTCATACGCGATGCCCAGCTTTTCCAAATCAGCGATCTGTTCGCCGATCGCACCGTAGATCGAGGGATCGCCGGTATGCAGGCGCACCACATCCAGGCCGCGCTTCTGAGCATCCAGGAAAAGAGCAATCACTTCAGGATGTGACAGCGAGGCGGAGTCATGCTTTTCAGCCTCCGGGGCGATCTTTTCGATAACCGCAGGACTGACCAGCGAGCCAGCATAAATGCAGACTTTGCACGTTGCCAATAAGCGCAGTGCCTTGACAGTGAGCAATTCCGGATCACCGGGTCCGGCCCCTACAAAATAGATTTTCATTTCACGTTGTCCCTACTGGCATCCACGAGGATAATGGAGAGGTAGCCGGTCTTGTCTCCAGAACCGCGCAGCTTTCTCAAGTCCGTCTCCAGCTGTTCATCCGCCATGCCGACATGGGCGGCAAAGACGCTCTTCTCCAGCACGTTGTGCTCTTCGAGCTTATCCAAGATTGCATCTAATCGTTTGCCGACCTTCATGATGATAACCGTGCCATTCGTCTTCAATGCTGAATCCAAGGTGGCAAAATCATCTGCGGAGGGCACGATGGTGACAGGATGTTTACCTTTGCCCACAGGGAAGCACATCCTGGCTGCCACGGCACTGAAGGCTGTCACCCCCGGCACGGTCTCAATATGTGATGTCGGATCGCTGTCCAGCAAGGCCTGCACCAGGTAAATATAGGTCGAATAGAGGAAGGTGTCGCCCAGTGTCGGGAAGCAGACATCCTCGCCCTTCGCCAGCAAGTCAGCGACATAGGCTGCGGACTCCTGCCACTTGGCCATCAGCTTATCTTGCTGAACCACCATCGGAAAGACCAGCTCATGCACCTGTGTAGTGGGCTTGAGATAGGACTGGACAATGCGCAAGGCAACACTCTCAGAAGCCTCCGCAGCCTTCGGCACCACGACATGCCGACACGAGCCGAGAAGCCGCGCCCCTTTGACGGTCACTAACTCAGGATCACCCGGACCGATCCCGACTCCAAACAATGTCCCTTTTTTATCCATTAACCCTCTTTCAGTGATGATGATTTTATCACCACGATCGTCCGCGAGGAAAGCTCCATTTTGCTAAACATTTCGCCATCCACTTCATCGATCCGTTCCATCGGCAAGGAGAGATCCTGACAGACCACTAGCTTGCCGGCCTTTTTCCAGGAGAGATACAACTCGATCACCCATTGCTGAGAGACGTGATGACCGCACAGGATGACCAATGTTTTAATGTTCTCCAACTCCGTCGCGCTCAGCGACGGCAATGATTTATGCGCGGAGATGATGCGGGCTTCCATCCAATCCAAGCCGAGTCGGGCAAAGAGAAGCTGGACCGAACTGATCCCGGGGATCACGTCACACGTTTCCAGTCCGAAGCGCTGAATCACAGGGGTTGCCAAACTGCAAAGTCCCGGGTCGCCACTGACCAGTACCGCCACGCGCTTCCCCTCGCTGAGCGATGCTGCCATAGCCTCTAAAACACCTTCAATATCTGAGGCGACAGGAATCCGCGTTTTACCTTCCGGCGCATAAAGCTTCAAGAGATGTGTTGCCCCGCAATAGACATCCGCCTCGGCAATGGCCTGAAGCCCTGCCTGGGTCATGTACTCCGGCGCACCTGGTCCGCATCCGATAACAGTCACTTTTTTTGTCATTTAAAATCCTTTAAATCCGAGTCACTCCCCAAAAACTCGCCCGCCATATTGACAAGTCCAACCGACACCTGACAGCAATGGCCACATTTTTGCACTGCCGCACGGGCGATGGCCTCGCTCAGATCCGTCGCGAGTTTTTTCTGCTCGTCCGGCTTCAACATTCCAAAGAGTCCCTCCATGGTCACAGGTTCCTCTGGAAGGCTGGGCATGAGGCTCAACTGCTTCAGAATCTCAACTGCGGAGTCCGACCGATACGAATGGGTATCCCACTCTTCTCCAGCAAGTTTGGCCAACTTTCCAGGATGGCCCCAGAGCAGCACATGCTTGAAGGAATAGGCGTGAAGTCCTTCGAGCACGAAACCCCATTCATTACCGACCTCAATCAACTGGTCCTCGCCAAGCTTTAAATGGCGGTGCGCAGAACGTTCGCCGATATGCCCGGGGACCAACACGGGATGGGTCACCCCTGCGGCCCGGGCCACGTCCAGTTCACAAGCCACGGAACAACGGATCGCCTGGCAGCTGAAGGGACGGACTCGACCGGTGGTCCCCAGCACGGAGAGGCCACCGACAATGCCGAGTCGCGGATTAAAGGTCTTCTTAGCCAGCTCCTCCCCCCCAGGGATAGAGAGCGTCACGCGCACACCCCGGTCGGTCACTTCACGGATTGCCGCGCCAATCATCTTTCGGGGACCAGGATTAATTGCCGGCTCGCCCGGAGGGTTTGAGAGCCCGGGCTTAGTCACCCGGCCAACCCCTTCGCCAGCCTCGAATACGATATCCGCTCCCTCATGCCAGCTGACCTTTGCAACCACGAGGACGCCATGGGTGACATCCGGGTCATCTCCGGCATCCTTACGGACAGCACATGCCACCGTCCGGTCCTGCCGTTTGAGCCATTCGATCTGAAAAGCAATACGTTCGCCAGAGGGAAAGGGAACCGTGACAGAAGAGGAATTCTCTCCCTCCTTCAATAACCCCATAACTGCGGCCTTTGCGGCAGCAGCTGCACAGGCCCCCGTGGTAAACCCCTCCCTTAACTGGGTGGAGTTTTTGGAGTGCTGCCCAAGAGTCATCAATTGTTCATTCTCATCTGCCATACGTTTTAGATATATTAGCAGGATGTTCGGCCCAAAAAAACAAGAAAAACACCGTGACAAGGAATGGTTTATCATGTTAGTATAAAAATGAATTAAACAGCTCTTAAATTTGGAATTCTGCTATGAAATTATTATTTTACTTTTTGGCCCTTTTATGCTCCACGCTTCTCATAATAGCTGAAGAACCCTCTCGGACGTGGACTTCCAAGAACGGACTCACGGTTCAGGGATCTTTCCAGAGCTTCGACGATGGAACGGTCTCGATCAAGAAGCCAAGTGGCGATATTTTTAAAGCCAAACTCGACTCCCTCTCCAGTGCTGATGTTGAGTATGTGACAAAAGTTTCCTTTGCAACCCCCTCAACTGCCCCTGCGCCAGGACCATTGCCTGCAAATCCTGCTTCCGTTACTAAAACAGTCAAGGTCACATTTGCGTTGGATTTTAATCCCGCGGAGCCCTCTTTGACGGAGGTCGGTGTGTCGCCTCGCGTCAAGATGAATGACTGCATTGAACTGAATGTTTCGATGGAGCGCCACAAAGAAAACGAAGTCTCCGTAGACTCAGTCTGGGTGTTGGACTCCCTTGACGTTATCAGCGGGACACTCAAAGCGACGACAGACGGCCTCCCTCCCTTAAGCACTGATGGTCTCTTTTATTTTCTCTCCTATAGTGTCGAAAACAAGGGCCAAGGCGGCGGGATAGTCCCTGCCCCCATTCTTGTGGATTCGAAAAACAAAAAATACTATCCTCTCTCCGCAATCGAAAAAAACATGGACTCCTATATTCCCGCAGGGATGTCTTCCGCCGAGAAGGAGTTTCTTCGTCCTGAGTTCAAAAGAATGTTCTGCTCCATTTATGAACTCCCCAAAGGAACGACCATCAGCCGGGCTGAAATCTTTCCGCTTCGCATCACACGAAATCCGCTTTACGCCTCATGGATCCGTAGCGGAAAGCTTTCTGGAAAGGCTATTGATCTCTCTCCCGATGGAGCCCCCGCCGCGACAGCCACCCCTGCGAACGCGACCAAGGCGGACGCTGTTGCAGAGAAACCGAAAGTTTTCATTTCGTGCAAGCAAAAGAACAGTAAAAGCACGGAGCTGACCCAGCGAGTACAGTCTCGCTCATTGGCCTATACCGTCGATCTCCGACTGACAAAACCTCAACAAAAAGAGATGGCTTTAAAGGTTTATTTCATCGCGACCGATGCTGAGGGTGACGGGATTGTGGATGTCGTGGATCAGCAAATCACCCTGCAACAGGGTAAATCGTTTTCCACCTCCCTCGAATCCAAACCTGTCAAAGAGCGGTCCACTAAGAGCGAAAACACGAGATTCCTGAAGCTCAAGGGGGCCATCATTCAACTCTGGGCGGATGGCGAGATTATCGAGACATGGGTGTCCAGCTCCCAATGGGATAAATTAGCGAAGCTGCCTGACCTCCAACTCAAGATGCGAAAAGCTAAAATGCATGATTTTCTGGAGGAAGAAATAGAACGCCGTTTGAACAATCCCCGGCGCCGGCCTTAGCTTTTATTTCTTCCAGAAATCTTCTGGCAACCAAGCTAGGATCTCCTCCCGGGCAGCTTGCACCGTTAAAGGGAGATCGCGAATCGGCACCCCGTCATGGGCACGCAGGGCGTGGAAGAGGCTGGAAATATAGGGCAATCTTAAGCCAACCTGTTTCAACTTTTCCTGGTCGTCAAACAGTTGTTCAGGAGTCTCACACGTGATGATACTCCCCTTGTTCAACACATAGATGCGGTCTGCGATCAAGGGCAACAGGTCAACCGAGTGTGTCGCAAAAATAATCGTCATCTGCTGCTCTTGGCTTAGGCGCTTCAGAATCTGTACAATATGTGTCTCGCCGACAGGATCAAGCCCCGCGGTCACTTCATCCAGCAAGAGAATGGAAGGTTTCATCGCCAGCAGACCCGCCAACGCAACACGCTTCTGCTCGCCAAAACTGAGATGATGAATCGCCCGATCGACAAATGTGGAAGCTCCAACAAGTTCCAACGCTTCGCGCACACGTTCCTGAACCACCTCATCTGAGAGGCCCTGATTACGCGGACCAAAGGCAACATCTTCAAAAACCGTTGCGCCAAAGAGCTGATCCTTGGGATTCTGCAACAGAATACCGACACGGCTGTAGAGTTGTAAACTCTTCATTTTTCGGATGTCCTGTCCTGCAATCGAGACGCATCCCTGCTGAACAGGCAATAGGCCTGCCAGGACCTTCAGGAGTGTCGTTTTCCCTGAACCGTTCGAGGCCAGCAAAGCGATAAATTCGCCTTTGTCGGCATAGAAATCAATGTTTGACAAGGCATGGAAGCCATCCTCGTAGGAATAGGTCACCCCTTGACAGTTCAGCAACGGACTCTCTTTGCCGTTCACCATAGAATCACTTCCTTTTCAATACCAAAATAGAGGCAGAAAATCAGCAGCAAAGCAAAAACAAAGACCCCATAATCACTCTTTGCCATCTTTTTAAGTTGTCCGAACGGGTAGTCCCCTGTGTAGCCGCGGGCAATCATGGCTTCATGCGTTCGCATGCTCTGTTCAATCGAGCGCACCATAACCGCACCCAAGAGACTCCCTGCGGAAACGATCGCTGTTCGCGTCCGACCATAACCAAGACGTATGCGCTGAGCATCCAACAACTCCGAAGCCTCATCCAGAAAGACAAAGAGATATCGATACATCAGTAAGGCGATCTCAACCCATACCTTTGGGAACCGACACCAGCGCAACCCCAAGAACAACTCATGCGCTGGAGCAAGAGACCCCAAGAGCAGGAGGATCCCAACAGCACCCAGAATACGGCTGGCTTGAAGGAATCCTAGCTCCAGCCCCTCCTGCTTTATTGCCAGCGTCCAATGACCGACTTCCCAGGTATAAGCGATTGTTTGCCCCGTGACAAGTGCCTGCAACACCAAAATCACAAACGCAACAATCAAGGAGGGCAAAAAACGGGCAACAACAATCCGAAGGGGGATACTCAAAAAGCATAACCCAAGAAAGGCAATTAAGCAAAGAAGCATCGGCAAGAGGCAATGCGTTGAGCCGAGGACAACCCCGAAAAGCACAGCGGCGATACCCATCTTGACACGCACATCCAGCCTTCGCGCCCAATGATCCTGACGGGAGAAAAAATCAAAAAAGAGATGGAAAGTATGCTTCATTCGATCACGTAAAAATCAGGTGTTCCGGCTCAGGGTTCACGATACAGGGTTTCCACCTTCGCTAAAGCTACGGCGGACAAGCAGGGTTCAAAAACATTCAGCCATCATGGTTGAACTCAAAAAGAACCAGAAGTGTACCATGCTCCTCTCACGCCTGTCTATGGTATTTTATAGGTTGTCTTCCAGAGGGTGGAACAGATATACTACTGCCCAACACGCTCCTTAGATAAGACCCTTATGAAAAGAAGCACCTTATTGCCGATACGTCTGCTGCGCGAGGTCAACCCTCGCGTGCTGTGGTCTTTTATCCGTGGGGCAGGCATCAACAATCTGATCGCCTTCCGGAAATTCAAGCAACGACTGGAGAAGGAACTTCGTTTTCCGCCGATTGTTTTTATCAGCGTGACGCAGCGTTGTAACCTGAGTTGTAAGGGTTGCTGGGCCACAGGCGTTGAGAAACCTCAGGACATGGATCCAGCCCTCCTGGAGAAGATCATCCGTGAATGTGCCACGCAGGACGTCCGCTTCTTTGGGTTACTCGGTGGTGAACCCCTGCTCCTCCTCTGGCTGCCGGAGTTTATGAGGCAGCACCCGAAGGCCTATTTCCAACTCTTCACCAATGGACGCTTTTTGGATGCGGCCATGGCGAAGAAACTCGCTGAGGCTGGGAACGTCACGCCCCTGATCAGCATCGAGGGCGTAGGAGCCTCGTATGAGGCACGTCGCGGGAAGAACGACATGTACACCAGCGCGCTCGAGGCCCTGGACCATTGCTCGAAGGCCGGGCTCGTCACAGGCGTGGCCACCAGTGTCTCGGCCTCTAATTTTAAGGATACTGTCTCGCCGGACTTCATCTCCGCGATGATTGCACATGGTGCGCATTATATCTGGTATTACATCTACCGGCCTTCAGGTCCGAACCCTGGGTTTGAGGAGGTACTGACCGATCAACAAATTCGTGCCCTCCACGCTTTTATTCTTGATCAGCGGAAAAGCGTCAAGGCCGCCGTCATTATTGATGCCTACTGGGATGAGGAGGGTCGCGCCCGCTGCCCTGCAGCCGCAGGCATCAATCTGCATATCAATACGACGGGCGATGTTGAACCCTGCCCTCCTGTGCAATGCTCCGACTGCCACATCGGCTTGAACGATGACTTGGTCGAAAACGTGGAGCAGTCGCTGCTCCTGACGGTCTTTCAGTCCAAGGTTCCCACACTGACCAATGGGTGTGTGCTCATGGATCATCCGCATGAACTTGCAGCTATGTCCAATCTTTGTGATGCCCTTGACAGTTCAGGCCGTGGCACCTTTTTCGCTGAACTCGCCTCCCGTCCGGTCTGCGGCTGTCATAACCACTCTGGAGCACTTCTGCCTGAGACCACCTGGTTCTACCGCATGATGAAAAAAACCCTCTTCCTCGGCTTCGGCAGCTACGG
>CAYWNP010000089.1:9548-11120 GCA_964459675.1 uncultured Akkermansia sp.
GCTGTTATTGAAACTGGACTGGGTGGCCGCCTCGATGCCACCAACATCATCACTCCACTGGTCTCGGTAATCACACGCATCGGACTCGACCATTGCGACTGGCTAGGCGACACGCTTGAGAAGATCTCCTCCGAAAAAGCAGGCATCATCAAGCCTAATCGCCCGGTCGTCTGCGGAGCGATGCCTGATGAAGCGCGAACAATGATTCAAGCAGCCGCTTTAAAAAATCAATCGTTATTCATTGATACACGCGAGTCTGTCACGGTCATCTCAACAAAGAAAAAAATGAAGGGGCAAATCATTAAGATTGAGACCCCTGAATTGACACTCCCCCCTATTCATTTACCCTTAGCTGGGGATTTCCAACTTGAAAATGTTTCAACAGCCGTTGCAACACTTCAGGTCCTTTCGCAAGCGCTTACGATTCCAGAGACAGCTTACAAGACCGGTTTCGAATCTCTCTCCTGGCCTGGCCGCTTTCAGCTTGTGCAAGAACAGCCTCTGGTGATCGTGGATGGTGCCCACAATCCAGACGGTGCAGATGCCTTGGTCTCCACATTGAAGAGTTTGGCCAAGAAGCAACCCGTCGCTTTCATCGCCGGTTTCTGCGGCGACAAAGACGTGGGATCCTACTTGCATCGCATTGCCACGCAGGCCGCCTGCGCGTTTGCCGTCCCAGTCCGCAATCCGCGCACACTCACCCCTGGCCAGACTCTGGGTCAAATGCATATTGCCGGACTGCGGGATGCGATTGATTGCGCATCCCTTGACGAAGCGCTCGCACGGGCAACCACTTGGGCGACAGCGAACAACGGTGTCATCGTCATCTGTGGCTCGCTCTTCCTAGCCGGCGAAGCCCTCCAGCATTTTAAGGCGTTGCCTTCTCAAACTAACGACCGGGTTGATCTTGCAGAGCAACTGAAGCCGAGCAACTAAGATGAAAACAGAAAAATATCGCTTCGTCATTCAAGGCACGGGGCTCATTGCCTCGTTTCATGCGCGAACCATACAGGAGATCCCCAATGCGCAACTCGTCGGCTTCTGTGGACGCACCCTTGAAAAAGCGCAAAAGCTTGCTCATGAGTTTAATTGCCCTGCTTACACGTCCCTCGACAGCGCACTGGACAACGCTGACATCCTCTGCATCGCGACCGCCTCGGGACTCCACCTTGATGGCGCGCTCGCAGCAGCCAAGCGAGGCAAACATGCCCTTGTCGAAAAGCCCCTTGAAATCACTACCGCACGCATCGATCAGATGATCGCTGCGCACGGGGCAGCAGGCACGCGCCTCGGTTGCATTTTCCAGCTCCGGCATATCCCTGCATTGCAACCGATCCGGAAGGCCTTGCAGGAGGGTCGTTTCGGAACCGTCACCCACGTCGGTATTCATGTCCCGTGGTGGAGAGAGCAGTCCTATTACGATGAGTCATCCTGGCACGGCAAATGGGATCTGGATGGCGGGGGCGCACTTATGAACCAGGCGATCCACATGATTGACCTCCTGCTCGACCTCTTCCCCATGCCTGACACAGTTAAAGCGGTCACATCCTCTGCCGGACATGGGATTGAGAC
>CAYWNP010000090.1:0-7333 GCA_964459675.1 uncultured Akkermansia sp.
GAATGAGAAAAACTAGGCGCAGAGGATGTGATTGACTTGTAGTGCGGCGGCAAGCTGTATTCCGAGCGACGCCGCTTTTACGAAGCAAAGAAAAGCGGTGCCGCTCCGGCTAGCGCCGGATTGTCACCGCACGCCAGAAAGCAAATAGTTATAGAAGGTGTCGGAAGGGGGGGGGGGAGAAGGTTCGTGCAAGTATGATAGGTTGGCGGACAAGAGTGTCCGCGGTCCCAGGGTTAAGTCCACCGTAGCCTTGGTGAAGGTCGTAGACCTTTTTTACTGCGTAAAAAAGGCGAAGGCTGGTGGGCGCTACAGGATTCGAACCTGTGACCCCTACCGTGTGAAGGTAATGCTCTAACCAACTGAGCTAAGCGCCCGCACTGACGTGCAGAAAATCGGCATAGTTATATCACGGGCATCCGTTCAATGTCAAGGGTTCAAAAGGACTTTTTCAGTTTTTTGAAGTTTTGCGAAAAACAAGGCTGTAATATCCCTCTTCTTATGATTAAATAGTTCCAATCTTTATGAATGTGACACGAAAATCATCGAGTGTTTTATATGGGCAACTGTTTGGGGCGCTTTTGGTCGACAGTTTTGTCATGGCCTTCGCCTATTTGTTTGCTTTTTTGCTTCGATACGATTTTGGAACACCCTTAGTCGGTTGGAAACAGGTGGCGTTGGTCTTCATCCCTGTTTGGGCCATTCAATTGACGACGCTCATCCTCTTTCGCTGTTATAAGGTGCTGTGGCGCTATATTAGTGTACACGACATTCCTCGCTTCCTCGGAGCAGTCGCTGTTTCGTCGGTCATCTTTCTGTTGCTTCGCTTTTTCATGCCAGATCCCTACAGTTGCCGTCCACCCTACAGCATCACGATCTTTAACGCTTTTCTGGTGACGGGTGGTTTACTGTGCGTTCGACTTCTGTGGCGCTTGGCTGTTGAAGGAACCTCTGGTGCGACGTTCGTTCCAGGAAAGCGTCGGCGTGTGTTGATGGTTGGTGCGGGCTCGGCAGGCAACGTGATGGCGCGCGAACTTCGAAGTAAGAATCTGAAGGAGATGGTGGTGGTTGGCTTTTTGGATGACGATCCTGCGAAGCAACAGGCTCGGATACAAGGGTATCCTGTCTTAGGAACGATTGAGCAACTGCCGGATGTCGCGTTAGCGATGAAGGTGGATGAGGTTATCGTGTCGATGGCGCGTGTCTCCCGCAGTGTCATCCGAAGAATTGTCATGCTGTGTGAAGCGTCACATCTGCCTGCACGCATCGTTCCGGGGTATTTCGAGCTGATCAATGGGAGCGTGACTGCCTCTAAGATACGCAATATTGATGTAAGCGACCTGTTGGGCCGCGAGGAGCAGGATGTCGACAGTAACGCGGTGATCGCGTTGTTCCAACAAAAACGTGTCATGATCACAGGGGCAGGCGGGAGTATTGGCAGTGAATTGATTCGGCAGGTCTTGCAGACGGGGCCAGAGCACGTGGTCTTGGTTGAGCACTCCGAACGTGCGCTCTACGAGATTGATCGTGAGCTCCGGAAATTGGGGTCCCCGGTGACAATCATCTCTGTTTTAGGCGATGTGACGGATCGTGCTCGCATGAGGGATCTCTTTTCCCAGTTCCGTCCACAGCTGATTCTGCATGCAGCCGCTTATAAACATGTGCCGCTGGCTGAGCAGAATCCAGGAGAGGCCATCAAAAATAATGTGCTCGGCACCCGACTGCTGGGCGAGTTGGCCTTGGAATATGGGGTGGAGCGTTTTGTCTTAGTGTCGACAGACAAAGCCGTCAATCCGGTCTCTGTGATGGGGACTACGAAGCGGTTGGCTGAAATGGCAATCCAAGACCTCAATCGCCAGAAGAAGACCTGCTTCTCTGCGGTGCGTTTTGGTAATGTGCTGGATTCTTCCGGCTCGGTTGTTCCGCTCTTCCGTGAGCAGATCCTGCGCGGTGAACCGGTGACCGTAACCCATCCGGAGATGCGTCGTTATTTCATGACGATTTCAGAGGCGGTGTCGTTGGTGTTGCAGGCCGCAACACTTGCGCAAGGTGGCGAGATCTTTGTGCTGGATATGGGAGAACCCGTACGGATCGTTGATCTGGCGGAGGAGATGATCGCCTTGGCTGGACTACGGCCCTATGAAGATGTTCCAATTCAGTTCATTGGCATTCGTCCAGGAGAAAAGCTTTTTGAGGAGCTGGATGTCAGCGAGCGTTCAGCGTATCGCACAGGTCATGCGCGTATTTTCATCAGCAAGCTTGAAGAGGTTAGCCATGAAAAGACGCAAAATATACTGGTGGCCTGTGAGAAGGTGACGTCGTGTGGCGGAGAGACAGCTGAGGGGATCCGAAATCAACTTCGCACTTGGGTGCGCGCGTAAGGCAGAGGGAGTTTTTTTGTGAAGAGTGTTGAAAAATCAGAACAAGAGCTTCGGCGTTTGGTAAAGATGTTTGATGTTGCAGGCTATCCTGTCGTTGTTCAGACATTGGGATGCGGCAATGTGAATGATACCTACCTGGTCGTCTGCAGGACTGCGTTTGCTGAGGAACAGCTGGTGTTGCAGCGTATCAATCAGCGCGTCTTCAAGAAGCCAGAGAACATCATGTTGAACCTTCGTCGTCTGACAGCGCATGTGCACCCGAAGTTGGAGTTCGAATCCAGCGAGAGTGATCGTATCTGGCAGATGCCTAAGATTATTCCGACGAGGGAAGGAAATGATTTCATCAAGGATTCAACAGGCAATGTCTGGCGTATGATTACCAAGATCGCCTCTGCCACAGCCTTTGACAAGGTGCGCGACAGTGCCCATGCGCATGAGTGCGGCATTGTGCTTGGCCATTTCCATCGGACTGTTTCGGATATGCCCTCGGAGGTATTGATTGATCCGCTCCCGGGCTTTCATATCACCCCCCGGTATCTTGAGAAGTACGATGAGGTGCGACAGAGCGACGAGGCGAAGGCCCGCGTGAAGGCAGCCCCGGATGGTGCGGCACTCGTCGCCTTTATTGAGAAGCGCCGCCCGATCGTGCCGCTCTTCCAGGAGGCGCTCCAGCGTGGAGAGATCAGCCTGCGCATCATGCATGGTGATCCGAAGATCAACAATATCATGATTGACAATTATACGGGCAAGGGAACCTCGATCATTGATCTAGACACGGTTAGCCCAGGACTCTTCCATTTTGATTTTGGCGATGCGATTCGTTCGATCTGTAACCCTGCAGGTGAAGAGGAACCCGACTTGGACAAGGTCGTCTTCAGTTTGGAGCTCTGCAAATCGTTTGCCTCCGGATACATGAAGCATGCCGCTGAATTCTTGACGGCAGCGGAACGCAACTACCTCTATGATTCGATTCGTCTGATCACCTTCGAACTGGGGCTTCGCTTCTTTGAAGATTATCTGGCAGGGAGTGTCTATTTCAAGACGCAGTATCCTGAGCAAAATTTGAATCGTGCCCGCGTGCAGTTCCGTCTGTGTGAGACCATGGAGGCTCATGAGTCTTCGCTCAGAACGTTTTTTGCCGAGTAAAGGGTATGACGTACTTTGACACCCATGCCCATTTCTACGGGAAGGCGTCGCCATCAGAGCACGCTCAAACCTTGAAGCGCGCTTTGGATGCTGGGGTCACCCAACTGATCGCGGTCGGTGGAAGCTCAGATTTAAACAGTGGAGCCATAGCTGTAGCAAAGGCATTTCCCTCTCAGGCACGTTTAGCTTTGGGCTTCGACAGGGATCAAACAAAAGACTCGGACCCGGAAACTCTTGTCCAAACACTCCGCTTTCTGGCAAAGGGACTGAATGTCGTTGCTGTAGGGGAGATGGGGCTTGATTTTCATTACCATCCCGAGACAGCGGATGCTCAGGCAGCGCTCTTTGCCGCGCAATTAAGGCTGGCGGATGAGTGGCAAAAACCTGTGATCATCCATACGCGTGAAGCGGATGAGACTACGTTGCGTATTTTGGATGAGACGCCTTGGCACGGAAAGGGGTTGAGAGGGGTCGTTCATTGCTTTACGGGCGATAAACATTTTGCCGGCCAGTTGTTGGACCGGCAGTTGGCGATCAGCTTTAGCGGTATTGTCACCTTCCGTAATGCCGAGTTGCTGAGGGAGAGTGCTGCCTTTGTCCCCGATGAGCGGTTACTGATTGAGACAGACTCCCCCTTTCTTTCGCCAGTACCCCTTCGGGGACAGCAGAATGAACCCGCCTTTGTCCGTCATGTTGCAGCCTGCCTAGCGACTGTTCGGAAGACGGATGAGTCCGCGATCGCGAGTCTGACCTTCAGGAATGCTGAAACGCTGTTTGCTTCAGCCCCTCCTTTTTGATAAACTATCAAAAATGTAAAGGAGGACGGGGGCCCCGTTTTTAACGAATGATTGGCATTTCAAAACTCTATTTAAACAAGGTCGAAGTCTCTGATCCGTTGCGCTATGGGCGCCACTCCTCAAAACTGCCAAGTCACTTGCTTCAGTTTTCGAAGGATAAGAAGCCGGTGATTGTCTGGAATGTGACCTCCAAGTGTAATTTGACCTGTACGCACTGCTATGCCTCCGTCGGCCAGAATTGTGGCACGGACCTTTCGACGGCAGATGCTTTGCGTGTGATTGATGATCTTGCTGCCTTTGGATCTCCCGTGCTCCTTTTTTCAGGAGGGGAACCCTTTGTCCGCCCGGATATTCTGACCCTTGCGCGCCATGCTGCTGCGAAGGGGCTACGTGTGGTCTTTTCAACGAATGGAACGTTGATAGACGAAAAACTCGCAGCCCAGATCAAAGAGATCGGTGTCTCATACGTGGGGATCAGCTTGGATGGCATGGAGGAGGTTCACGACCGTTTCCGCAACTGTAAGGGGGCCTTTCAGCGCTCGCTGGTGGGTATCCGAAACTGTCAAGCAGCAGGCATTAAGGTCGGACTCCGAGTCACCATGACGCAGGATAATATCAAAGATATTCCTGCGCTTTTCGATTTGATGGAAGCCGAGCGGATCCCTCGTCTCTGCCTGTATCATCTGGTTTATTGTGGACGCGGGGCGGAGCTTGCCTCACATGACCTGCCGGCTGACGTGCGTCGGGCAACCGTGGATCTGATTATCGAGCGGACCAAGAGCATGCATGAGCGTGGGTTCCCTGTAGAGGTTCTTACCGTGGATAACCATTGTGATGGACCCTATCTCTATTTGCGGATGGTGCGCGAGAAGAATCCGCTGGCCGAAGATGTCATGACCTTGCTCACGATGAATGGCGGGAACAGCACAGGACTTGGTATCGCCTGCATCAGCTGGGATGGCACAGTCTATCCTGACCAGTTCTGGCGTAATCAGCCGGTGGGGAATGTCCTCGAGAAACCCTTTAGCGAAATTTGGGGCAATCCGCCTCCTAGCTCCCTTCTGGCCAACCTGAGACGTCGAAAGGAGCTGGTCACGGGACGCTGCGTCACTTGCCGCTTTCTCGATGTCTGTGGTGGAAACTTCCGGGCTCGCGCCGAAGCCGCCACAGGTGACCTCTGGGGTGTAGACCCAGCCTGTTATCTCTCAGATGAGGAGATATCGCGACCACTCAGTGGTCGCAATGACGTGATTAAAAACGACTGATCCATTCCTATGGCTCATCCACATACAGCGGTATCACCATCAACAGCCCCCCGCGTCATTGCCTGGGAGGTGACCCGGCGCTGTCCGCTGGCCTGTAAACATTGCAGAGCAGGGGCGTGTGACGTGCCGTATGAAGGGGAGCTGACAACAGAGGAGTGCAAGCGTGTTATTGATTCGTTGCCCGCAAACCGCATGATCATCTGGACAGGCGGGGAACCGATGGCGCGTCCAGACATTCTCGAACTTGTACGCCATGCAACGGCGCGTGGCATCCGCTCCGTCATGGCGCCCTGTGGGATCCTCGTGACCGAATCCACCCTGTTGGCATTGAAAGAAGCAGGGGTGATGGCGTGTAGCTTTAGTCTGGATGGCGCGACACCTGAAACGCATGATGCCTTCCGCGGTGTCCAAGGCGCTTTTGAGATGGTGAAACAGGCGATGAACGTCGCTCAAAAAGTAGGCATGCCTTTTCAGGTGAACTGTACGGTTTCTAAATTGAATCAGGCTGAGTTACCTGCGGTTCGTGAGCAGGCGATGGCGACTGGCGCAAAGACCCTTGATCTCTTCTTTCTTGTACCTGTCGGACGTGGAAAAAATTTATGTGATGTGGCGCTCTCGCCTGTGGAGACGGAGACGGTATTGCGCTGGGCCTTTGAGATGGATGCCAAGGGGCCGATCCATGTTCGGGAGACTTGCGCGCCGCAGGCGATCCGAATCTGGAGTGCGCTTAACAAGCCTGGGAACCAGCCTGCAGGGTGCATGGGGGGCAAGGGTTTTGTCTTCATCTCCCATACGGGTGTACTTCAACCCTGTGGATTTCTCGACGTGGTCAGTGGAAACGTGAGGGATACAAATTTTGATTTTATGAAGGCCTACAGGGAGTCAAAGGTTTTTAAGGACCTTTCTAAGCCTGATGAGTACGCGGGTTTCTGCGGGCAGTGCGACTTCCGTTCCAGTTGCGGCGGATGCCGTGCCCGAGCTTACGCAGCTACAGGTGATTATATGGGGGCAGAGACCAGTTGTCCGTTGAATCGAGGTGCGTTATGAATAAAGAGATGATCCGTCGTTTGCCATCGGTCAGCCGTCTGCTGGAGACCGTTGAAGCTAAGCGGTTAGTTGAGCAATATGGGCATACTGAAGTAGTGGCTCTTATCCAGGCGAGCATTGATTGTTCGAGGAACCAACTCCTCAACGGAAAAGAAGAGGGCGTTGCTCTTACCCCAGAGGGTATTTTGAAGGAAGTGGAGGAGGGGTTGAAGCGTCAGGATGACCCCCGCTTAAAGCCTGCCATTAATGCGACGGGCATTCTGCTCCACACGGGCCTTGGCCGCGCGATGATGCCAGAGAAGGCTCGCCAGGCGGTGGCCTCTGTTGCAGGGTGTTGCAATTTACAAATGGATTTATCAGATGGTGCACGTCTGCACCGTGAACATGTGATCAAAGAGTTGATCTGTAGTCTGACCGGTGCTGAGGATGTCTTGTTGGTGAACAACAATGCAGGTGCGACCATGCTGGCGTTGCGTGCCTTGGCGACCGGCAAGGAGGTCGTTGTTTCACGTGGGGAACTCATTGAGATCGGAGGGGCCTTCCGCCTTCCAGATATCATGGCAGAGAGCGGTTGCCTCATGCGCGAGGTGGGCACGACGAACAAGACGCACGTGCGGGACTATGAACGGGCAATCACGCCAGAGACCGCTCTGTTGCTGAAGGTGCATAAGAGCAACTATGATATTGTCGGATTTACTCA
>CAYWNP010000090.1:7433-10923 GCA_964459675.1 uncultured Akkermansia sp.
TGCGCGTTGTCGGGGTCACGGTTGTTCCGCATGAGGCATTTCTCGGGGGCGGTTCGTTGCCAGGCCAGACGCTCCCCTCTTATGCGGTCCGGATTGATGCTGACGATGCGGCAACGTTCGCACGTCGTCTGCGCGAAGCCAAGATGCCAGTCGTCTCACGCGTCCATGAAGGTGCGGTTTATCTGGACATGCGTACGCTTTTTCCGTCTGAATGTGATCAGGTCGTAGAGACATTCGACGAAATTATAAAAGAATAATAAATGGCATGAGGGGTCATGTCGTTCATAATAGGGGTGTGCAGTGGATGCGCACGCTCGGAGGGGTCGTTTATGAATCTCTATTTTCCATACGCGTCTGCGTATGAACGCTGGTTGTCGGGACACGAAGCGGAATTGCAGGAACGCCACGTGGGGTATCATGCTGGCTTTCATTGGAGCGAACGCCATTTGCAGTGCCTCTGGTTTGATGCGCGGTATCGGCCTGCTGTTTTTCCCCTCCCTAACAATGAAACCGTGACGGTTCTGGACCCAGGGGTTTGGAATCTGGAGGCGGGTCCTGATTTCTTGAATGCCACCTTGCTGATCCAGCCAGGCGGACGTCATCTCAGGGGCGATGTTGAAATTCATGTGCATCCATCAGATTGGGATCTTCACAAGCATAGTACAGACAAGGCCTATGAACACGTGGTTGCTCATGTCACCTGGTTTGGGGGCCCCAATCCCAAAAGTCTGCCAACAAGGGTTCTGTCCATCGGTCTGGGCGAACCTATCACGGCGCGTCGTGATCTCTCATTGGATGACATCGATCTGAAGGCCTATCCCCATAGTGTCTTGTCGAGTACGCCACGTCCCTGCGAGGCCTTTTTAAAGAATGATACTGGCAGGGCTCGTGACATTTTACAGGCTGCTGGCCACTATCGGTTACAGGCGAAGGCTGAGCGAATCCGCGTACGTCTTCAGGAGTCTGGGGATCGGCATCAGCTCTTTTATGAAGAGTTTATGGCGGCACTGGGCTATAAGCATAATCAACAAGCCTTTCGTGGCTTGGCTCGTAGGGTTCCCGCGACCCAACTCAAGGGACTTTCACGGGATAGTGCCTTTGCAAAGTTGCTGGCAGCGGGACGGTTACTCCCCGAACCCGAGAGCGCTGTGGACGAAGAGGGGCGGCAAATGATTCGTATGCTCTGGGATCTCTCCTGGAAACAGGCAGGCGAGGGTACTGAAGGGGATGTTAACTGGCGCTTCCACAACCTGCGTCCTCAGAACGCGCCTATCCGTCGCTTGGCTGTTGCCGCAAGCCTCTTTAGTGGGTTGCGTGACCTCCTGTGTGATGTTGAGAAGTTGGCTTCATCTGCTGGAGCCACATGGTTTCAATGCGCCCAGAAGCGTCTAACCTTGAACTTGGAGTGGCCCTTCTGGAACCAGCGACTGACTTTTGCCTCGCCTCCCGACCCGACACATCCCCATGCCTTGTTGGGAGAGGGGCGGAGTGGGGCAATAATCACCAATGTTATCCTTCCTTTTGTCGCAGCAGAGGGACTTTTGCCAGCGGAAACCGTCTGTCATCTTCCCCCGGAGGATATCTCTTCCCCTATGCGGCTGACCGCGCTCCACCTTTTCGGGAGGGATCATAATCCCGCTGTCTTTTATGCGGATAATGGATTGCTACAACAGGGGCTCATCCAAATCCACTTAGATTTTTGTCTTAATGCCTCCTCTGATTGTGAAGGATGTTCCTTATGCTCAGCCCTTAGCGTGTGAGTTTTTTAGGGGTGTTATTTAAGTCAAAATTCATCATAAAATGATATAATTACAAAATAAAAGAAATTACTCTCTTGAAGCTCTTCTCTTGCTTGACATAACCGCCAAAATTTGAAAAAATAAAAGGACTTTGAAAAATAGGATTTTTGAGACGCTAAAAAGGCGAAGTGAGGAGTTTCTATCATGAGTATGAAAAAACTGATGCGCGCAAGCTTATTAGGCGTTGTGGGGCTGTTAACCTTAATGGTGCAGGCACAAAATACAATTGTGACTAACAACTGGAATGTCACCCCTTGGAACGTGACGGGGCCGACACTTCAGGCCTTTGAAACCATGCCCAGCTGGGCGATTGGTACGGGAAATACCAATAATGGAGCAATGGGGAACAGGTCCGATCGTTTTTGGACAAATGAAGTCGCATCATTAAAGAGTCTCATTTTCTCCACTTCAGGTATTACCAACACTTTTAGCGGTGCTAAAATCCAGCCAGGGGTTCCGCTCTTTATTGATATGCGTTGCAAAATTTATCCGTTTCTTACGGCACCTGTTATTGCCACCAATACCGTGTTGAGCTTCTACTCGGATTCCAAGAGCAATCTTGTGGTGGCCTCCAAATCAGCTTCAGGATCTACTCAGTGCTACACCAACGCAACCATCACGATAGCGACCAATGTGTACTATTCGGTGATGATCCGTTTTTCGACTGAGGCGTTTGATATATTCTTTGACAATAGCACAACCAACGTGCTATCCCTGAATGCGACCACGAATGAAATCTCAAAGCTGGTGATCTCCGGAGATGGCGGGCTTGATGATCTCTATATCAGTTATGGTGACCCCAGGCGCTCGACAACGAATTATTTTTTCACGGGGTGGACGCCCAATACACCTGAAGAAAGTGTGGTGGCAAGTTGGGTGGCGAGCCAAGCGGCAACTAATTCGGCGTTGCTTGGGCAGATAATCACCTCTACAAATGCAATAAAATATTATCTCACAGACACGGCCCTTTCCACGAACGATTTTACGGGTCAACTGGGCATTGGTTCAATTGACTATAAGCCCAGTAGCACGAGCGTGACCGTTGTGGTGACCTTGAAGACAGGGGAAGCGGCTTCTACCAGGAAGGAAGGTAAGATCAACGGTGTTCTTAACCTCAAGGGTGCTGAATCATATACCAATGCAACGAACGGAGTATGGGTTGACCTCGCTGGTGCACGTAAGGTTGGTTCTGATAACTTTACGAATGGTTTGGCGACCTATACGTTTGCGCTTACGAATGAGACGTACAAGTTCTTCCTCCCCGTCATCAAATCAAACATTAAGTAAGACAGGAGAATCACTATGAAAAACATCTTATGGACATTTCTCTGCGTGACCCTGGCAGGTTCGCTCTTGGGCGTGGATATGAAGGGCAAGCGGACGTTGACCTTCTCAACAAAAGGGCCCGACCAGTATGCGGACGGTGCTCAAGTGTTGAACAATGAGAAATATGCACTCGTTTATATGACCTCCGCGACGACGAATTTCGGAGGTTTCTATACGGATGGCACATTGGTCAATACGAATGAGAACCAGGTGCTCTGGACATTTGCGGTCGCAGCAGATGGTAGGTGCCCTGAACAATGTGTCCAGTTTGATGGGAGTATCATCAAGAAGAACGCTGGGGGTAAGTATGTTGTTGTACTCCTAGATACGCGTGCCCCAGATACCGCAACCACAGGGACGTTGGG
>CAYWNP010000091.1:0-10642 GCA_964459675.1 uncultured Akkermansia sp.
GGCTTATGGTGATCCTTGAGCAGATCCAGATGGCAGCAGATTTGGCGCAACCGCATCAGGATCGCCAGAATCTCAAAGCGTGAACGGTCAAAGCCCTTGGCTTTCACCAGTCCGTCAATCGTGCGGCGGCAATCATTCAGCATCTGGTTGTAGACGCGCTGCTGGTCGGGGGTCAAGGTGCAATATGAGACCTTGATGATCTTCTCCGGCAAGTCCTTAGCCACATCCTTCTTTAAGCGGCGGAGCAGAAAGGGATTCAACTTGCGCCTGAGTTTTTGCTGCGCCAGCTCGCCGACGCGGTCACCCTCGGAGATCGGTTGTTCGTAATCATACCGGAAGTTTTCGTACTCGCCCAGATACTGCGGCATGAGATAGTCCATGATGGACCAGAGGTCCGCCACGCTATTCTCCACAGGCGTACCGGTCAAGACGAGCCGGTTGATGGCATTGATCTGCTTGGCTGCCACGGCATTCTGTGTGGAACGGTTCTTGATATGCTGCGCCTCATCGAGAACAGCCACGCTGAATTGGAAGGCCTGATACTGTTCCAGATCGCGGCGCAGAAGGGCATAGGACGTGATCACGATGTCGTGCTCCAGAATCTTTGAAAATAATTCGGCTCGCTCGCTTCCGGAGATCACGAGACATTTCAGATGTGGCACAAACTGCTGAGCCTCGCGATACCAGTTTTCAACCAAGCTGGTCGGACAGACAATCAGGGCCGGCTTTTTCTGCGCCTTCATGTCCACGCGGGGCAGGTTGAGCCACGTCAAGGTCTGGAGGGTCTTTCCTAAGCCCATCTCATCGGCCAGAATACCATTCAAGCCAGACTCCTCAATAAAGCGCAACCAGTAGACACCCTCTTTCTGGTAAGGTCTTAAGATCTTTTCCAGTGGACCCAGGGGCACGGGCTTGAGCTGTGTGGTGCTCGAACGGTTGCGTTCCGCAGCCTGATCGCGCCAGTCCGGCGGATCCTCGACATCCACGCCGTCAATCGCCTGAAGCGAGGACTGTACAAAGGGGGCATAGATCGGGGACATCTCGAAGTGACCCTTCGTCTCGCCAGAACGGCTCCGGCAGTCGGAAAAGATATTGGTCATCGATTCCACTGCCTCACGGTCAATCAAGATGGTCTCTCCATTGCTCTCAAAAAAAGCATCCCCCTTATTCATGGCACGTTGAATCTCTGCGTGCGGAAAGCTTCCGCGACCAGGGATCTCGAAGGTGAAGCCAACATCAAACCACCCGTTTCGCTTCTCAGAAATCTGAACCACGGGCGTAATCGCAGGCATGGACTCGACAAGCTCCAAAAGCCGGGGAGAGAAGTCAATCTTCCAGCCAAAGCGCCCGAGGGTCTGGTAACCCGTACCTAAAAAGTTCAACACTTCACGAATGCCGGACAAGGTGTAGGAGACCTCAGCCGCTGCTTCAGTATCCTCCTCAAAACCTTTGGACAAGAGCAAGGCGACGGCATTTTTTTCCGCATGCATGTTGCGCGTGCGATAGGTCAGGATGTCCTCGGGATCCGGCATTGCAAATTCAGCCTGGGTGGAGGGTGCTCCAGCGATAAAATCGCTTTCGCCATAGACCGCCTTCACCTGGGCCCGCAGCGAGGCGCGGGAACCCTTCAACTCCAAGTGAAAGACAGGGTTTCCAGGGATTTCGACAAAGAGATCAGGCGTCACCTCCATCTCCACAGGGATGACAGTCCTGAGGCTTGGGAGCGAGCGCTTCAAGAAGTTCATCACCTCTTTACGCGGGATCGTCTCCTTGGTGGCATAGATGCCATGATAAGGAATCGGCAAGACATTACGGATGGGATAGAGCTCGCTCTCGACGAGCATCCAGCCTGTATGGTTAGAAACCAGCCAGGTCGGCTCCGTATCCAAGGTGAAGGGGAGCGTGGCCTCGGGAAAGACTGTCAGCTCGCCGGTGGTCTCATGGACAATGACCCGCAGATGGGTGTCAACAGGCACCGGGTGGATGGAGAGCTCGCCTTTACCGGCAATGGTGAGGCGCGTGTGCTTCGCGACAGCTAGGACATTGAGAAAATCAATCGCGGCCATGATTGTCGTGTTCTTGGGCGGACCTTCACAGATATCTTCCAACACGCCCAGCAGATTGTCATCCTCCTTGGAAAGGGCAAAGACCCTGTCGCGCGTGAGACTCTCCGGCATCAGAATTTCGTGGTCCGTCAACACCAGAAGTGTGACTGAAAGACGTCCCGACCTGAACTCCTCAAGCCACTGAGGCGACAAGGTCAAGCCGAGGCGAGCCGGGGTTCCGCGCGGATCACGCACCACGGTTATCTCCTCGAGTTTTTCCATACGCTTGGCGCGTCGCTGATCCTCAATATATTTTTGCTGCCGTAAGGGATCTGTGTAGCGCATCATCAGCTGGATGCCCAATGCAACCACATGCTGGCAGACATGGCCGCTGTTGCGATTTGTGAAGCAAGGGCAGTGACTATCAATCCGTTCGGGCGTGAGCACTCGGAGCTTGGTATAGATCTCCCCGGTCTCGCGTGCGATGATTCCCGAGAGCCAGCCGTCCTCCTTCATCTCGGCCTTCAGGACGCCCCCACGCTTGACCAGAGCTTCCGCCTGCTGATAGACCGCCTCTCCACCCCATTTGACCAAACCGGCCTTTGTCAATTCCGTAGGCCGCATGTTATGCCTCCCCGCAGCAAGCACAGCGTGGATTTTTCGCGAGTTTAAGCCGTTTGACAGAGGGTTCCCAAACATTAAACCGAATGAGGTCTCCTGCTTGAACGGTCTTGTTCAGGATCTTCAGCAATTGAGTCACCTGAAGGGAGACTGCCATGGCCACCGTGGTGGAGAGGACACCGTCCTTGTTCGGATGGGAGATGGCTTCAGCATCTGGTGTTTCAGGATAGAAGCAACGCAGGCAGGGTCCGCTCGGCATTATGGGCAACACCATACCTGAAGTTCCGGAGACGCCTGTGTAGATCCAGGGCACTTTTTGGGCAACACACCAGTCGTTAATCAGGAAGCGGGTCTCGATATTGTCCGTCGCATCCAAGACTACCGTGGCCCCAGTCAAATACTCCGTGATATTGTGAGC
Source organism: uncultured Akkermansia sp. (assembly GCA_964459675.1). Classification (GTDB taxonomy): domain Bacteria; phylum Verrucomicrobiota; class Kiritimatiellia; order RFP12; family UBA1067; genus CAIZQW01. The sequence continues at coordinate 3,085 of CAYWNP010000091.1, forward strand.
CGTGACCTTCTCATTCAAGGCGACGAGACGGACTGCACGGTTGAGCGTAGAGAGCTTTGCGAGGGCTGCATCAATCTTCGCCCTGCCCTGTTCGACATCGGCTTCTGTGTAGAGGATCTGGCGATGGAGGTTCATGAGCGAGACGACATCGAAGTCAGCAATTCGCAACTCCCCTGCCCCCATCCGTGTCAATAGTTCAGCCTGCAACCCGCCTAAGGCACCACACCCGACAAGGGCGATTGTGGCTTTCTCCAAAAGGGTTTGTGTGGCCTCTCCAAATTCAGGGACAGCCACTTGACGTAGAAACCGGGATTCACTACTCGCTAGTCGCATAAGGGTATCTTTGCTGCAATGACCGCGCGGATCTTGCCAACGAGTGTGCGGACATCTGTTGTTTTAAGCCGCTCAAGCACCTTGGACCACCGATGAGAGAAGGTCTCCGGACCCTGCTTGCTATGCTGGAAGAGCGTATCAAAGACCCGCGTTTTCTGGCTATAATCATACTGCATCTTTAGCAACCGCTGTTCCATCTCTTCCAAGTAAACCTCAGCGAAAACAGCTACATCAAAGACAAAAGAGGCGCGCTTTAAGACCGGTTCCGCATAGTCCTCCGCGAACTTTTCAAGCGGACTCAGATAATCCGCAAAGGTTCCTGCATGGTCTGCCGCCAAGACTTGACTGGGCCGGCCTGATTTATCCATCAGAACAATCTCATCCCCATTGTCAAAGATCACTTGTCCCGAGGAGGAGACTCGCCCGACCACAATGTTGGATGCGGCGGCACTGCCCAGCAACTTTGCGATGCTCAGAGCATAAGCAGGCTCTTTCATCCGATCTGGAGGGATCTTATCCGTTGCCAAGCCGTCAATAAAGTCACGCTCAAAATAGATGGCCCAAATCCGCGACACGCCCTTGGTGCCCACCCATGAGTAATCTTCCGGGATCATGCGCGTGACCAGGCGTCCCGGAACAGGGAGTCCCAGCTCCCAGCATCCAAGCCGCCGATCCAGAGTGTATTCTGTATACTCCTGCGCCTCCATGATGGCACGCAAGAGGTCGCCATGCTCAGCCAGATGTTCACGGATACCAAAGCGCTGCATGCGGATGATTCGTAGATCTGGCTTCTCGGAGGCAAGACTCTTAACCTCGACAATATAGGCTTGATGTGCCCCCTTTTCATGGCGATTGCGCAGGCCAGGCAGAAGGCGTCCGATATTGATATACTCCAATTGTGCAAATTCGCGGATGTAGTTAAAGATGAACCCCTTGACACGGCCTTCGACGATACCCTTCAGAACTGGGTTATCCGGGTGTTCTTTCAATTCATCGAAGATACGGTCAAAGACCAATTCGCCGTTCTGAATGCTCCCGCCAGGCAACCACTGGATCTGCCGGAAAAACTCCTCGGTCAAGCCACTCACCAGAACCTCAGAGAGCGTTTCGTTCCGCTCGTCCGTCAGAACGGCAAACAAACGGTTCCGCCAGAGCGCGTTTTTCACGTCATCCCGTCGCAAGCTGGGATCGACCGCCCCCTCAAACTTCAAGATCAACTCGACATGATAAGACCGTAATTGAGCAGCATCCGCCGTGACAAAATCAAACGGCAGAAAGAGCGCCCCGCCAAACGCAGATGTTGCCCCAAAGAAGGCGATCTCATAGTTGTGTAAACGGTTGCGTCTGGCCGCATAGGATTGAATTTCGATCAAGTGCTGACGCAATTGTTCAAACGAGAGGGTGCCGAGCTTGCAAAACTCCTGATAGGTGAGATAGCGTGTACCTGTGATCGGGCTGTAGTAATAGATCGGCAAGCCACCAATCGCAATCTTCGACCGTTGAATGGCTACGATAATTTCGGCCTCTTCCTGGGGTCGCGGACTGATACGCCAATACTCCCCACGTGCGCGAATGGCCTGCTGGACCCTCGCATTACGGGCATGGAGGAAGCGAATGAAGGTCTTTGAAACAAGCGTCTGCAGCAACTCATCCGCCTCAAAGGCGAGATCCATCCTGGTCGGATCCGGACGAATCAACACGGACTGCAGATCCATAATCAAATCAACCGCATCTTCCAGACGATCCAGCATCTCTGTTTCGGAGAGAGCGGCTTCTCCCCGTTGTTGCCGGGCGAGTTTGATCTGATCCTGATACTGCAGGCGCTGCATGGCATGGGTCATACGCGGCCAGGTTACCAAGACACGGGCCGTCACAAATAAGGTTCCGATGCGACTGACGAGCTTACCCTCCGCATCACACTTCAAGGGATGTTCACCCAAAATAGTCAAATTCATGAAAATAGGCTCCTCGTTAAATACTCATTTATTATCCCATCTTTTTGCGAGAAACTCAACCTGTTTTTATGATTTGCTGTTGTAAATGAATAGCTGAGGGATTATAATTTTCGCTTTCTATTAATCCGTAACCCTGTCGTAAAAAAGCACCTATGAAGATTATTTCAACAGAGACAATGAAAGCCTTGGTCTCCATGCCCGAAGCCATCCAGGCGATGCGAGCTATTTTTGGAGAGCTAGCTGCGGGCCATAGCATTATGCCCTTGCGGTGCATCAACACGTTTGGCGAAACGATGTTGTTCTATAAACCCTCCTACTCCCCAAAGAAGAACTACGCCGCCGTCAAGCTGTTGACCCAGGTGGAGAGCAACCCTTCACGCCACCTCCCCATGATCCAAGGGTATGTCTTTCTCATGGACAGCACAAACGGAAATTTCTTGGCAATGATGGATGGAAAGTTTATCACTGCACTCCGTACAGGGGCCACCTCTGGCTTGGCGACAGACCTGCTGGCACGACCTGACTCCACGATTGCCGCAATCTTTGGGGCAGGCGTTCAAGGGGCCACCCAACTCGAGGCGGTCTGTGCTGTACGCCCCATCAAGAAGGCGTATATTTTTGATATCAACCCTAAGGCTGCTGAAACGTATGCTCGTCAACAAAGCGAAAAGCTGGGCATTCACGTTTACGTCGCAGAATCCCTTGATGTCCTGCGCGAGGCTGATGTGATCTGCACAGCAACAGGCGCACGCGCTCCCCTGTTCCACCCCTCGCAGCTCAAGCCCAATGTGCATATCAATGCGATCGGCTCTTTCCAGCCCCACATGCAGGAGTTACCGGCTGAATGGGTCGCTGCGTCAAAGATCTATGTTGATCATGTTGACTCCTGCCTCGCAGAGACAGGCGACCTGCTGATCCCGATCTCCAAGGGACTCATGACCCGCCAGCATATCCTCGGTGAGATCGGCGAAGTCGTGAATGGAACCCTTGACGGTCGTATGAGTCCAAATGAAAAAACGCTCTTCAAGAGCGTGGGTGTGGCGGTCCAGGATCTTGCCGCAGCTGCGTTAGTTTATGAAAAAGCATTGGCTCAAGAGTGCGGAACTGAGGTGACGCTCTAATATGAAACGCTACCCCTCCATCTTCAACGATGTCATCGGCCCCGTCATGCGTGGCCCCTCCAGTTCACATACCGCCGCCTCCGTGCGGATTGCCAGCATGGCCCGAATGCTGTTAGGCGCAAAACCGGTGAAGGCCCTCTTTGAGTTTACACCTGATGGCTCCCTCGCCACAACGTATGCCGGGCAAGGATCCGACATTGGATTGGCGAGCGGACTCCTAGGGTATTCGCTTTATGACGCCCGCCTCCCGCGCTCCCTCGAACTGGCGAAGGCAGAGGGACTCTCCATTGAGTTCACGATCAGCGACTACGCGGCTGCCCATCCCAATACCTACAAGGTCACCCTCTGGGACGCAGAAGGCAAGAGCCTCTCCCTAATCGGCATCTCAACCGGCGGTGGCATGATCGAGATCACAGAAGTCGAAGGCCTGCGCACAGACTTTTTTGGCGACACCTTTGAATTATTGCTCTGCTTGAAGGCTCCGCTCACGCCCGAGGAGGGGAAACGCCTCGAGGCTTTGGCAAAGGCTCACTCCACCTATCTGTGTCTTCTGAGTCCGACCTGCCTCCATTTTCAATCCACGACTCCCTTTGCAGGTGAACTTGTTGCGGAGCTAAAACGCCAATGCCCGAACGCCATTCTCCGGCAGGCTGAGCCTGTCCTCCCGACCCGTCTCTTTCCGGGCTGCGAGATCCCCTTCCTGACAGCAGCGGAGATGGTCGAGTACGCCAAGAAGCATCAAAAGACTGAACTCTGGGAACTTGCCGCCATTTACGAGAGCAGACGTGGCGACATGCCCCTCCACGAAGTCATGGCACAGATGCGCAAAATCGTCCACCTCATGAAAGCCTCTATCTCCCTTGGGAAGGAGGGCACCACCTATCATGACCGCATCCTCGATGCGCAGGCACCCAAATTCTGCGCTGCGCAGTCCAAGCTGATCCAGACCGGCGCCTTGAACTCCGTCATGCAAGCGGTTTTGGCCTTGATGGATGTCAAGAGCTCGATGGGCGTCATTGTCGCAGCCCCTACTGCGGGTTCCTGCGCCGCAATGCCAGGAGCCATCCTGGGCGTTGCAGAGTCCCTCGGAGCTGATGACGAGGCTTGCACAAAGGCCTTTCTGTCCGCAGGATTAATCGGCGTCTTGATAGCACATCGCTCAACCTTCTCAGCCGAAGTGGCAGGTTGCCAGGCCGAGTGCGGTTCAGCCTCGGGCATGGCCGCTGCAGCCTTGACAACCCTTTTGCACGCGCCCCTCGAGGTCTCCTTAAATGCAACCTCCCTGGCGCTTCAGAACATTTTAGGCATGATCTGCGACCCTGTGGCGAATCGCGTCGAAGTACCTTGCATGGGCAAGAATGTGATGGCGGCAGTCAATGCCCTCGCCTGTGCGAACATGGCACAGGCAGGCGTACCGAGCTTGATCCCGCTGGACGAAGTTTTGGCCACCATGGATGCAGTCGGCAAGGCCATTCCGCGCGAACTGCGTTGCACAGCCCTGGGCGGACTCTCCATCACGCCAACGGCTAAGGCGATTGAGGCGCGGTTGGCGGGCGAATAGGTTTGAAATCGGAATCGCAGAGGCCGGCAAGGACGCTAGAGCCTTTCTTATCCACTTTCAACTCGCCATACCGGGCGGTTGCGTAGAGATTGGCGTGGCCCTCTTGAAACATAAAGGACTCCGCCCCCAGACGCAATTCCCCCCGTTTGCGATAGGCTAAAAGATATTCGCCCTCTGCGAGGGGTTCATCCTTATGGACCCTGACATAGCTTGCGACATTGTTCGCATCAAGCTTGACAACCAGTGTTCCTTTGCTCTGAAGCTGATCGTGTTGCACCTCCCCCACCATGGCATAGCGGAGCACCATGTAATCGCCCTGCATCAGAGAACGAGGATCTCGCGGGATCAGTCGCAGGAGCATCGTACGTCCTTCAGCCAGCGTGGTCTCCTTCTGGATGATCAGAACAGGCACAACCGCTAACACGATGCATGCGGTGATAAAGAAGATTATGTTTTTCATGCTTCAACCTCCTTGGTGGCGTAGCGCTGAATCAACAAGCGTACCAGAAGCAGGATTAAGCCACTGCCGGCAATCATCCCTGACTTCTGAGCCAAGCTCACATTCATGGCATAGTAGAAAACCACGAGGAAGCAGGGCAGGAAGAGGTAGGCTAGCGCAGTCAGGGCGCGGTCCCCGAACGCATAGCCTGCGATCAGGAGTCCGACCGCCACCAGAACACCAGGCGTTGTAAAGAACCCCAGAAGAAGCGTCGCCACCATGGCCACGATGAGCCAAGGCTTGCCGAACTGTTGCGGACCGCCTGTCAGTCGGGAGAGCATATAGATGACTCCCGCCGCGAGCATGACACTGGAGGGAAGCATGGCATTCTGAGGAACCATCTTCCAGATGTGCCAATCCAACATGGCTCCCTGGGTCAGATTCATAAAGAAAAGTGTCGCAGGAAGCATGGTCGCTGTTGCACGGATCAACGGCGTAATAAAGGCCGTCCGTCGTGTATGAAGCAGGAGGACCCCCAGAAGGAGCATTTCGCCTGCAATCAGGAGATGCATCACCCAAAAGTGTTTAACTTCGACCGACACCCATATCGTAGCGATGATCACAAATGCGAGAGGCGCCATGAACCGATAGACAACACTGGGATAGAGAAGGTAAATGGTCGTACAGACTACAGCATGGCTGAGGAGCAAGACAAGGATCTCATTCCCAGACGAATGTGAATCGAGAAGAATCTGCATAAGCCCCCCGACGACCATCACATTGCCTGCAAAGGCAAAGGCGAGGGAGAGTTGGGACGGAAATGTCGAGGTGCATTTTTTAGCGAGAAACACAGCCGCTGCCAGAAGGATAACGCCAGTGACAATCGCACCAACATCATCCGTGATGATCCGTGTCATGCCAAGGAATCCGATCAGAAAGAATGAGGCAAACCAAGCGCCAACACCTGAAAGTATCCGGATATAGACGGGGTCTTTGGGAGCCTCATCACCTCTTCCCATACGAGAGGGGATGTTCTCCATATCATCTTCACGTAAAAAGGGAGCCACCTCAGGATGACTCAGCAACTCCCCTAATGTCAAAGTGGTGTCCTTCATGATGTTCTCTCCTTTGCCATTGTTGCTGCGATTTTCTTCAAGCTGAAAGCTGTTAAGCTCACGACAGCGATAATGATAAGGGCAAACACGAGGAAGAGGATCTCTTCATTGTAATAGTACCGATGGCCATCGAACATTAACCGTCCAATCGCACACAGCACCAGCAAGCAGGCGTTCATTAAGACAAGGGCTACGGCGAGCATATTAGGCCAGAGACGACGGTAGCAGAGATAGGCTCCCACGGCGACCAGTGGCCATGGCACCGCATAACCAATAGAAATGGGCTGTCCGTAATAATAATGTTCATCAAAGATCACGGACATTGCCGGTATCGTGAAAGCAGTTAAAACCGCGGTCACCAGAATTCCGCCAAGCCATTTCCCGTCGAGGAAAGCAAACCCTTTTTTGACAGCAATCTCTCGAAGCGTAAGAGCAACTCCGTTCAGAGCTCCAAGCGAGAGGAAGAGGATCTCCCAGTCGTCAAGCGAATGGACCGGATCCACCACCTGAATCCAATAGAGGATGAACCCTGTGTTGACCAGCACGAGCCAGAAGAGCCAGAGTGCGACGAATTCGGAGATCACGACCCAGCCGAAGATCAAGACCGCCCAGCCGACAAACAATTCATACGCATCAGCGCCGGTTTGATAGGTTTGCCCATAGACCGCCATCAGGATTCCCAGGAGGACTGACGCACTCAAGAGCAACACCTTGCCAGTCAGCTTGTGGAGTCCGAGCTTATAGGCGCCGAGTGCGCACGCCACCAAACCAGCCTCAATCATGCCGAGTTTGATAAACTTGCCCATGGCTGCCCAGTTGTAGGCAAAGAAGAACATGATCCCTGAGAGGAGAAGCGCGCTCCCGAAAAAGAGGAGCTGCCGTTCCGCCCAGGCGAACCAAACGCTGGGTGGACGCACCACCTTCAACGCTGCATGAAAGGCCTCATCCGTCAGACATCCATCCTGATGAAGCCTTCGAACGGTCTTAATGTCAACCGGCGTATCGAGTATTGAATCATTCATAAGTTAAATTCA
>CAYWNP010000092.1:0-7490 GCA_964459675.1 uncultured Akkermansia sp.
CTTAATTTGATTTAACCACAAAGAACACAAAGATCTCAAAGATCAACGTCTAAAGTCTTTGTTTCGCAGTCAGATGTACAACTCTTTTCTCTGTGTTCTATGCGTTCCCTGTGGTAAAAATTCTTACCCAAAAACTTCTCCTCTGCGCCCCTGCGTCTCTGCGGGATAAAGTTACGCTTTTGTTCGTTCGCAAGGCTATTTACTGCCAACTGCCCCTGCCGACTGCTACTTCTTGCCACCGGCCATGGCTCGCTTCACAAGGACAACGCCCTTGCCGCGCCTGAAGTGCTGGACCAAGGGGCGATGCGCAGGACAGACATACGCGCACGCGCCGCATTCGACACAATCTAAAAGCGCAATGCGCTCCGCACTCTCAATGTCTTCGGCTTCGATGAACTGGCTCAACTCCGAGGGAATAAGCCGCATCGGGCAAGCATCCACGCAACGGCCGCACGAGATGCACGCCTGGGAGGCATACTGGGTCACACGCTGATTGGAAAGGCAGAGCACACCCGAGGAGGTCTTCGTGGTTGGAATATCCAACCCTGTGACGGAGAAGCCCATCATGGGACCGCCGGCGATGACCTTTGTGGTATCGCGCAGCGTTCCTCCGCAGGCCCCAACCAGAGTATGATAGTGCGTACCGCAGGGAACCCAGAGGTTGGAAGGGTTCTCAACCGCATCACCGGTCACCGTGATTGCCCGATGAGTCAAGGGCTGACCATTCATGACGGCATCATAAACCGCATACGCCGTGCTGATGTTTTCGACCACGCAGCCGACATCCATGGGCAGTCCACCGCGCGGCACTTCACGTCCGGTCACGGAAAAGATCTGCTGTTTCTCCGCGCCCTGGGGATAACTCGTCTTGAGCACAGCGACCGCCACATCGCCCGTCATCTTCTGCAACGCCTTCTCCATGGCCTGGATCGCTTCCGGCTTGTTATCTTCAATCGCCACGCGGACCGTGCGTGCGCCCAGGATGTTCCGGAGAATTTCGATGCCGACGTGGATCTCCCCTGCATGCTCCACCATCATGCGGTGATCAGCCGTCAAATAGGGTTCACACTCCGCGCCATTGATGATCAGGGTATCGATCTTTTTGCCGGGAGGAGGGGAGAGCTTCACTTGCGTCGGGAAGCCGGCGCCACCCATGCCCACGATGCCGGCCTCGGCGATCCGCGCCAGCATCGTCTTCTCATTGGCACTCTGCCACTCCTTAAAAGGCTCATACGACACTGCGTCCTCATTCCCGTTTGTCTCAATGATCACAGCGGGAATGAGCCGTCCTGCGACCGTCGGAACGGATGTCAGCGCTGAAACCTTACCTGAAAGCGGCGCATGGATCGCACTCGAGACATACCCGTTGGGCTCACCGATTAGCTGATTGCGCTTGACCTCGTCGCCCTGCTTAACCAGGATTTTCGCAGGCGCGCCCAGATGCTGCTGCATGGAGACAAAGAGATGCTGGGGTCTCTCGATCGACCGCAGTTCCGCTCCATCCGTGAGCGCCTTGTAATACTCAGGGTGAACTCCGCCTTTAAACGTAAATTTCGATTTTTCAGTATTCATGATTTTTGGTAACTTCGAAAAATTGCCTTATTGCCTCATTGCCTTATTACCGCTTCTCTTTCGGCATCCGCCGAATGGTTTCCGCTTCGCTCCAACGAGCCTTATTTTTCTTCATTCGTGCGGTTCGCGTCATTCGGATGCTAAAAAAGTTACTAGTCAATTTGTTCTCAGAGTTTAACTGCCAACTGCTACTGCCACCCTGTCCGCCGTAGTCGTATCCGCGAAGGCGGATGCCAACTGTCTTTTCTACGCAGAGCGAATGCACGTGGAGGGGCACTTCGCAATCACTTCGGTATTTTTCAGCTCTTTGGTGTAATCCACCTTGGCGAGGAAGCCATCCATGCTAATCGCCTCGGGTGCCAGCTTGGCACACATCCGGCAGCCGATGCAACCGGTTCCGCAAACCTTCCTGACAACCGGCCCCTTTTCAGGCGAACTGCAAAGCACATGAATCTCCGCTTTATAGGGCACCAGCTTAATGAGCTTACGGGGGCAGGTCGCCACGCACTTACCGCAGGAGATGCAGCGTTGCTTGTCCACCCTGGCGATACCCTTCTCCAGGCGAATGGTTTGCACAGGACACGCGCGGACACAGGAGGCATAGCCCAGGCAACCGTAGGTACACCCCTTGTCTCCCCCCGCGACAGCCTGCGCCGCCGCACACTCCGCAATGCCATTGTACTTCGACCTCCGGACAGCTTCCGTAAAATCCCCGCAACAAAGAACAAGCGCAACCTTACGTTCCGGATCAGAACCCGCATCCAAGCCCAGCATGACAGCAAGCGCTTTAGCTACCGCACCTCCAGCAGGCGCACAGAGGTTGGGTTCAGCCCCCTTGAGCACAATGGCTCTGGCATAATCAGCGCAACCCGCGAAGCCACACCCGCCGCAATTAGCGCCTGGCAGGCACTCTAAAACCTTGGCGAGTCGAGGGTCTTCAGGAACCGTTAAAAATTTATCAGCGATCGCCAAAGCCACCGCACTGGCCAGTCCGATGCCGCCGATACATACTGTTGCTGTCGTAATGGGATCCATAATCCTTCCTTGTCGTCAGATTCATTGGTTTACCGCAAAGAACACAAAGATCGCAAAGATCAATTTCTAAAAAAATTCTCTACTCTTTCAGATTCTTATTCTCTTCTTTGAGTTCTCTGTGTTCTCTGTGGTTAAAACATCAATCCTGTTCATCCTGTCAAAAAAAGGTTCACTTTACCAAACCGCTAAAGCCCATAAACGCAAGACTGAGCAAACCTGCTGTGACTAAGGAAATCGCCACCCCTTTAAAACAACGGGGAGGGTCAGCCCGATCAATCTTCTCACGAAGCCCCGTGAAGATCAGCAAGGCGAAGGCGAAGCCGACCGCGGCGGCAAAACCAAAGACGACCGACTTAATAAAGCCATTCCCATCCTTCATGTTGAGAACCGCTACGCCCAGCACGGCGCAATTGGTGGTAATCAAAGGAAGATAGATGCCAAGCGCTGCATGGAGGGGAGGCGCAAAGCGTTTCATGACAATATCAATCAACTGAACCAACGCGGCGATGACGAGAATGAAGGCCAGCGTCTGGAGGAATTTTTCAAGGCCCAGGGGTTCCAAGAGAAATTTCTGGAGGGCCCAGGTCACTGCAGAGGCGATCGTGATCACAAAGATAACCGCACCTGACATCCCCATGGCTGTTGAAATAGATTTTGAAACCCCCAGGAAAGGGCAAATTCCCAGAAAACGACTGAGCACGAAGTTGTTAACTAGGATCGCACTCACCAGTAGAATAAAATACTCCATACGCTAAAAATCCTTTCCTGTGCAATTAAGCTTATTAGTATAGTTCAACATCTCTCCCCTTTCAAGCCTCTGGAACTCTTTTAGCGCAGAATCTTTGTTAACCCTTAAAAGCAAAAAAAGGAAGAGAAAAACCTACCTATTTCCTGCTAGGACAAGAGAGGCGGTTATGGTACACTGAGCGCCATGTTTTTGAACTGCAAAAGCTCCCTTATCTGCCTTCTCCTGCTGAACCCCTTGCCGGGGTTCTGTACAGAGAATGAGTCGACGACTTGGCTAAAAGGCGAACTAAAACCAGGGGTCGACGTTCTCTTTTTTGATCAGGCAAAGGAGAATGACGCCCTCGCCGCACTCTCGCTGGGACTCAGCTATCCAGTTGCAGAGGACTGGAGTCTCGATTTGACGGGTCTCGTCGTGCCCTACAATTATGGCAACACGGATTCGCAGTGCGGCTTAGGCTTTTCCGTGGAGACACTCTACCATCTCACCCGTTTTAACCGCCTTGACCCCTACTTGGCCTGTGGCGCAGGTTATTATCACGGGGAATCGTCCCTTGCCGGCCCCCGTGCCGGAATTGGACTGCAATATCATCTGACAGAACAGCTTTCCCTCCGTTTTGATGCGCGGACGATGCTCTCGGTTGAAGAAGGTGACATGCTCTACTCCGTAGGCCTCGGGATCTCCTACCGTTTTGGGACGGAGACGCAGCTAGACCCCAGCAAGAAGGTGCTCCCTGACGGGCGTTTGGACTCGGACGGCGACGGCCTCGCAGACGAAGATGAGTCCATGAAGGGCTCTGACCCCTTCAACCGCGATTCGGACCGCGATGACCTCTCTGATCTGGAGGAAATCGTAACCTATTTGACGGATCCTCTCAACCCGGATTCTGATTTTGATGGCCTGCCTGATGGAGAAGAGGTCAAAAAATGGAAGACCAACCCCCTCAAGCGTGATAGTGACGGAGGCGGATGCGATGATTGGCATGAGCTGATGATTGACAAGACAGATCCCCTAAATCAATCCGACGACCTGTTTTTGGTTGTCATCCCAGCCTCTTTTGATTATACTTTGCAACCATTCAAACCGACTGTTTTGGATGCTTTGGATCGAGTCGCTGAACTCCTGCTGTTGAATCCGCAAGCACATGTGTGCATTGAGGCTCATACAGACCGGAAAGTGCGTGCGGATGAAAAGACGGCAAATGCCCTCACCGGGCAATATGCTAATCAGGCGCTTAAGTATTTGAGCTTAAAAGGTATAGCTCCAATACGGTTGACTGAAAAAGGCTTCGGATTTGCACGTCCACGGGTACAAGCGAATCTGGTACGAGGCAACCCTGAAAACCAAAGGCTTGAGATTTATGTCAGGGGCCTCCCTCGGTCCCTGGAGACGAAAAACGTTCAGAAAGAGAAGAAAGACGTGAAGAAATAGCGAGCTGACGAACTAAAGCAATGAAAATCATTGAGCGATACATCTTAACTTCCTTTTTGACCGCATTCTTCCTGGCGTGGCTGGTGTTTTCCTTTGTTCTCACGATTGGCCTGCTCGTCAAGATTGCTCAGTTGATCATGAGGGGTGTTCCCCTTTCAACGATTGGAACCTTCATGTTGATTGGTTTCCCGGGAACATTAGCCTTGACCATTCCGCTCTCCCTTCTTGTCAGCTCCCTGCTCATCTTTAGCCGGCTTTCAGCAGACAGTGAGATCTCAGCGATGCGAGCCTGTGGCATCAATTTGCTCAGCGTCATGAAGTACCCCATTCTTTTTGCAGTTCTTTGCACCTTTCTCAGTGTTTTTATTAACAATGAAATCGTGCCTCGTTCAGCAGAGGCCCGCAAAAAGTTACGCAATACCATCAGTGTAGAGGTTGGGCTCGACCTTTTGGAACCTGGCAAAATCATCTCTGACTTTCCAAAAGTAAAACTCTTCTTTGCAAAGAAACAGGGGAACTGGCTCTACGATATCCTCGCCTTTGACAACTCCAAGCCAGGACTCTCACGTGAGATACGAGCTGAAAAGGCCCTTGTTTCTACAAACGGGACAGACATTATTCTCGACCTCCAGAATGTGCGAGTTTCTCCGCTCGACATTGATAAGCCTGGAACGGCAACCGCCTCCCGTTTCAGACATGTCATCTCAAATGCGATTACTCAAAGAACATTTACCCGAAACATCAAGATGTTACACTTCTTTGAGATACGGGATGCCATCGAGGCCCTAAAAGTCAATAGAGACAACCTTCCCGAGGATATCCGGCGTATTGAACTCTGTGAACACCGAACCCGCTATCAGCGGCGTTTTGTCGAGGCGTGCGCAGCATTCTGTTTCGTTCTCATCGGGATCCCGCTCGGGATTAAGACCCAGCGGAAGGACTCTACGATCGGCATTGCCATCAGTCTCGTCGTCTCGCTCTCGTTTTATCTCTTCATCATCCTGGGGGAATCCTTCCAGGAAACCCCGTGGATGTACCCCTACTATCTCATTTGGCTACCCGTAGTAGCCTGCCTTGGACTAGCCGCCTATCTCATTCCCAAAAATCTATAAACACAAAAAGGAGAAGATCATGTCAACCATTCATGCAACCGCAATCGTTGATCCTAAAGCTGAACTTGCTTCCGATGTCGAAGTCGGACCCTATTCAATCATCGGCCCCGATGTTAAAATTGGTGCCGGCACCGTTGTTCAAGCGCACGCGTACATCAGCGGCCACACCACCATCGGCAAGAAGTGCCAGATATTTCCCTTTGCCTGCGTCGGAACAAAGACCCAGGACTTGAAATATGTTGAAGGCACAGTCACCCACGTGGAAGTGGGTGATGAGACCGTCCTTCGGGAGTTTTCAACTGTCCACCTAGGGACCAAGCCTGGCGAGGTGACCCGTGTGGGCAGCAAGTGTCTTATTATGTCGTACTGCCATGTTGCACACGGTTGCCGTGTTGGCAACAGCGTGATCATGTCGAACCTCGCCACACTCGCAGGTGAGGTCACCGTCGAGGACTTTGCGATCATCGGCGGCATGGCGGGCATTCACCAGTTCTGCCGCATTGGCACCCATGCGATGGTGGGCGGAGCAACGAAAATTCGACAGGACTGCCCCCCCTTCATGATCACCGAAGGTGTCGGAGGCGAGGCGAAGGTCATTGGCCCTAATATTGTCGGACTCCAACGTCATGGAATAGGCGCAGATGTGCGCTCAGCCATGAAGGAAGCCTTCCGCCTGCTCTACCGTGAAGGATTAAATCGTGGACAGGCGCTAGAGCGCATTAAATACGAGATGGAACAGAGCCCTGAGATTCAAGCGCTCATCCAGTTTTACACAGACAGCCAACGTGGCGTGCATTAAGTACAAGGATTGATTTTATGAACGGATTCGGGAATTTTACAGAACGCGCCCAGCGCGCGTTCCGCTTGGCCATTGAAGAAGCTAAACGTTTTAACCATCCCTACATCGGAACCGAGCATCTGCTTCTGGGCATCATCGCTTTGGGCGACGGAGTCGCGCTGGCGGTGCTGGAAGGCCTTGATGTCTCTTTAGAGGCAGTCCGGCTGGCCGTGGAGCGTATGGCAGGTGTCGGAGGCGCAACAGCCACCAAGGGAGAGCTTCCGCTCACGCCGCGTACGAAGAAGGTCCTTCATCTCGCCATGGCGGAGGCGCAGTCCATGAAGCAGCCTGCCGCTGGCACCGAGCATATCCTTCTCGCAATCCTACGCGAAGGGGAAGGCGTCGCAGCACAAGTGCTCGACTCGCTGAACGTCAAGGCTGAAGCAGTTATAGAAGGCATACAGAAAGTGCTGAACCTCGATGACAACGCCATCAAACCCATCTCCTCCACACCTGATGAAGATGCCACTCACACAGGTACCCCTGAAGAGGTAACAGAAGAGGGACAGAAAAAGGAAAAGAAGAGCAAAACCCCCGCGCTCAACGCCTTTGGACGCGACCTCACGGAGCTCGCACGAAAAGGCGAGTTAGATCCTGTGATCGGACGTCGGAGCGAGCTTGAGCGGGTGATTCAGATTCTCAGTCGTCGTTCTAAGAACAATGCCGTGCTTCTCGGTGAAGCGGGTGTGGGTAAAACCGCTGTGGTGGAAGGTCTCGCACGCGCCATTGTGGCTGGAGAGGTCCCTGACCGCATGCG
>CAYWNP010000092.1:7590-10579 GCA_964459675.1 uncultured Akkermansia sp.
CGTTACGAAGACTACCACAAAGTCAAATACGATACGGGCGCACTCGAAGTCGCTTCGAAACTGACCGCGCGCTACCTTCCTGGACGTCAACTGCCCGACAAAGCGATTGATGCCATTGATGAGGCGGGTGCACGTGTACGCATGCGTGTCACGGGAAAACCCCTTGATGTCAGCGCCTTTGAAGCACGTCTCGCCGATATTACCGTACGAAAAGACGACGCGATTGCTAGACAGGATTTCGAAAATGCGGCCACGCTCAGGGACGAAGAGAAGAGAGCCCGGCTTGAGATGGAAGAAGCTGTCACCGCCTGGAGAAAAGAACATGTCGAAAACATCCTGCCGGTGACGATAGATGACATCACCGAGACCGTCGCACATATCAGCGGCGTACCGATCAGGCGTATGAGCGAAACCGAAACCGCACGGCTCCTGAACATGGAAAAAGAACTCGGGGAGATCGTCATTGGCCAGTCTCCTGCAATACAGGCGATCTCGCGCGCCCTGAGGCGTTCCCGTGCAGACCTCAAAGACCCGAAGCGCCCCATCGGTTCCTTCCTCTTTTTGGGGCCCACCGGTGTCGGCAAGACGTTGTTAGCTAAGACGCTCGCCAACACCATGTTTGGCGATGACAAAGCCCTGATTCAGATTGATATGTCCGAATACATGGAGAAGTTTACTGTCTCCCGCCTCATCGGCTCCCCCCCCGGTTATATCGGGTATGAGGAGGGTGGACAGCTCACCGAGCGCGTCCGCAGACGCCCTTACAGTGTTGTGCTTTTTGACGAAGTGGAGAAGGCTCATCCAGATGTCATGCACATGCTTCTCCAAATCTTGGAGGAGGGACGGCTCACCGACAGCCTGGGACGCCAGATTGATTTCAGAAACACTGTCGTCATCCTGACCTCTAATCTCGGGTTTGATTACGAGAAACAAGGACAGGGCCTTGGCTTTTCGCGTGACACAGTCAGCGAGGATTTTACGCGACTGCGCGACCGTATGATCAACTCCGCAAAACAAATTTTCAAACCTGAGCTCCTCAATCGCTTCGACGATCTGATCGTCTTTAAAAAACTTGATCAGACCGATCTTAAAAAGATATTGGAAGTCGAGCTCGCCAAGCTCAGTGCCCGCCTCAGTGCAAAGGCCATTACCTTGGAACTCACCCGAGAGGCGATGGATCTTCTGATTTCCAAGGGCTTTGACCCCATGCTGGGCGCGCGCCCGCTCCGCCGAACCGTGGAGCGCATGATTGAGGATCCACTTGCTGAACAGCTCTTGAGCGGTGACTTTTCAGGGAGCACCATCATTGGCGCGCCGACTGAGACACATGAGACATTGGTGTTTAGTGAAAAGAAGGAGAAAGTCCCTAAAAAGCGCGCAAAGAAAAAGTAGTTTTTTACATGAAACCACTTGCGCATTCAGGGGAGTTTTGGTATTGTATTACGTTTCACGGAGGAGTAAATGGTAAAGATCAGACTTCGCAGAACAGGTTGTAACAACAACAACTCATTTCGCGTGGTGGCGACAGATGAACGCTCACCTCGCGATGGTAAGTTTTTAGAGATTCTTGGCTGGTACCTGCCCAAACAGGAAGGCGTGAATTTCAAGGTTGACATGGATCGCATCGCATATTGGGTCTCGAAAGGGGCACAATTAAGCGAAACAGTGGCCAGCATTGTCCGCAAGACAAAAAAGGCTTCTGCTTAATTTCGCTACGGTTGCGCCATGACCGAGCCCTTGCTTATTGATTTACTGACTGTTTTTCCTGGAATGCTACGTGGCTTCCTGGAAGAGAGCATGTTAAAACGAGCAGGTGCTATGGGTGCTGTAATTTTTCGGACGATTGATTTGCGGGATTTTGCGCATGATGCGCGACGGACAGCAGATGATCGTCCTTATGGTGGTGGCCCCGGCATGATTATGACGCCGGAATTGTGGTTTGAGGCGATTGAGACAATACGAACGCCTGGAGCTCGGGTTATTTTAATGACCCCTTCAGGAAAAACGTTCCAGCAGGCGGAAGCCCGCAGGTTGGCTCAAGAAAAACACCTCATTCTTCTATGTGGCCACTATGAAGGAATTGATGAACGCGTACGTGATGCGCTGGTGACAGATGAACTCTCCATCGGCGATTATGTACTCACTAACGGGGCCTTGCCCGCCGCGGTGGTGACTGATGCAGTGGTTCGCTTGTTGCCCGGCGTGCTGGGTGGCGGTGAAGCGGCAACGCAAGAAGAGTCTTTTACGGAATCTCTTCTCGAGTTTCCGCAGTATACACGACCGGCCAACTATCGCGGAATGGCGGTACCGGAAGTGTTGCAAGGCGGAAACCATGCGGAAGTGGCAGCTTGGCGTAAAGGTCAAGCATTAGACAGGACGGCGCGACAGCGCCCGGATTTGTTGAAATGATGTAGGTGCAAGCACCCATGCTTGAACAGAGGAGATGAGAGAGATGATATCGAAAGCGATTGACAAGATTAATGCCGAGCAGATTGCAAAGGCAACCGAAAAGAAGGCAAAACCTGAATTCGCAATTGGTGACACCGTGAAAGTGCACGTCCGCATCAAAGAAGGCGAGAAGGAACGTGTCCAGATCTTTGCCGGAACCGTCATTGCACGCGATGGCGCATCAAGCAGCACGGCAACTTTTACAGTTCGCCGTATCTCCTTCGGTGTCGGCGTCGAGAAGGTCTTCCCCCTGTACTCACCCTTTATCGACAAGGTTGAAGTTGAACGTTCAGGCAAGACTCGCCGTGCGAAGCTCTATTATCTACGGGACCTGACCGGTAAGAAGGCGAAGCTGAAAGAGATTAAGTAGTCCCTTTAGGCTGCTCACGAGAAACCACACGACCCCCACTCTTTTTGGATTGGGCATTGTCGATGTGGTTTTTTGTTTTTCAGTTCCATAAATGATTGAACCTTCAATTGAATTTCTGGCTCTTCACGGTTTGTCGAAAAAACTTCCTGAAAAGAAGCACCCAAGAAACCG
>CAYWNP010000093.1:0-2424 GCA_964459675.1 uncultured Akkermansia sp.
CAAACCTGCTATCAGACGGGCAGGCCGGTCCGGTTTCAATAAGAAGATATTGGTTTCTGATGGTGAACAAAAGGCATAGTCTTGCCGTCAACCCTAAAGCGTTGAAATCTGGTTTACAAAATTTGCACCTTGAATATCAAAGCATTAGGCGAGTATAATTTGCCGCATGATAATTAAGGTTTATAGCCTGACCCACACAATCAGATCCGTAAGGGAAACAATCATGAAATATCTCATTGCAGGATTTGATTGGCTTCATGTACTTCCGATGTGTCGATGTGAAGCGCAATCCCGAGATTGCCGTTGGGTATTTTAAGGCAGCCGCTTCTCCAACAGACTGTAACGGATTGAGGAAGGAAGGTTTCGATGTATAGATTGATAACTGTTTGCTTTTTTGGACTTTTCTTTTCATCATGCGTAACAACTACGTTTCATGATGTAACCCCAGCGTGTACTTTGGAGTTCCATGTTGCGCCGACAGGGAGTGACTCGAACCCTGGTACTGAAGTAAAACCCTTTCAGACCATCGCCACTGCGCGCGACAGTGTCGCCAAAATCAATGGCAAAATGACTAAAGACATTGTGGTCTATCTCCATGGAGGAACCTATGAGATTTCCGAGCCGGTCATATTTGACTCCAATGATTCTGGAACCAATGGCTACAAGGTGATTTATAAGGCCGCTACCGGCCAGACGCCGATTGTGAGTGGTGGTAAAGCCATCACGAACTGGGAGCTACACGACAAGGCAAACAACATCTACAAGGCTGCCGCCGGCGAGCTTGAATTTCGCCAAATATATGTCAATGGTGTCCGAGGGATACGCGCCCGCACGCCGAACCGGACCAACGAGGTGACCTTGGCGGGGTATTTGCTTGGAGCAAAGGTTACGGGGAAAGCGCCTTATCAACTCCAGGTCGACCCCGCAGAGCTGAAGGGCTGGGAAACATGGAGCAATCTAAACGAAGTTGAAATCGTCATGGTATCCCACTGGAAGCAGAAGCGGGCACGAATCGCCAGCATTGCAGGCAACGTGATCAATTTTCAGGAACCCGAGAATGCCGCTCCTTCAATGAATCATTTGGAGCAGGGCGGCACCCCGCATTGGTATGAAAACGCATTTGAGTTTCTGGATGCAGAGGGCGAGTTTTATCTGGATACTAAAAAGGACACACTCTTCTATAAGCTTCGGAAGGAAGACACATTGCCCCTTGAGGTGATTGTTCCGAGGGTGGAAACCTTGTTCGATATTAGAGGTTCCTCATCGTCTAACAGGGTACATGACATTGTGTTTGAAGGTATCACCTTTCAACACAGCAATTGGACCAAACCAAATACACACGGCTATCAGGTCATGCAGTCGGCGACCTGGTATTCTATGCCAAATAACTTTTTCGATACGCCTTCCGCCATTCCAGCTGCTGTGCAGCTGGCAGACGCTGACAAGGTAGAGATCCGTTCCTGCACGGTCAGGCAAACAGGCGCCCACGGGATAGCCGCCGTCAAGGATGTGGTCAGCCATTGCTTCATCAGCGGCAACCTTGTAACCGACACCGCAGCGGGCGGCATCTATCTTTTACTCAACGACGAAAAATCCACTGGCAATAAGGTTGTCGACAATACAGTGGAATATTTTGGAATGTGCCAGTCGGACAGCTGTGGAATCTTGGCAGCTCGCACGCCCGATGTCGCCATTCTTTACAATGAGATCCGGCAGGGTCGTTATACCGGTATCAGCACCGGGTGGTCGTGGGATGATAAAGAGAGTACCGCTCAAAACCATGATGTCGGATTCAACTTGATCCACAGAGTCATGGGTCTACACGACGATGGTGGGGGCATCTACACACTGGGCAAGATTCCTGGCATGAAGATCCACGACAATTATATCCACGATATCGTGCGTTCTCAGTTCAGTGGTGGTTATGGCATCTGCGGCATCTATTTGGATAACGGCAGTTGCTTAAAGCTGGTTCAGGACAACGTCATTGAGAATGTGGAGGTCGCATTCTTCTCAGGCAACAAGCCTAATTACAAAAACACCTTTGATCGAAATTATCACAACTGCCCACTTGCTAAAATTCTTGATAAGGCGAACATCGTCACCAACAACACGCTGGTTCAAGGTGCGAAATGGCCTGTCGAGGCTATTAAGATCATGAAGGATGCTGGACCACGTGGAGCATATCGTCGCCCTGGACAATTTGCACTGGAAGAGAAAGATGAAAAAAAGTAAAAAGATAAAAGCAATTTTTGTCGCGACGATCACTGCCACTCACGTGCTTTCGGCTCATGCGGCTGAAGCTCCGGCGGCCTGGGGGTCTTTTGATGGCAACGAAGGGCGCCGGGATGCCATCATCGGCCATCAAGAACTCGTTCCTGGAGTCCGCGGCATGGCGCTGAGCCTGAAGGTGATCAGCGGCGG
>CAYWNP010000093.1:2524-6071 GCA_964459675.1 uncultured Akkermansia sp.
AGCGGCGGACGGGAAATGGTACGGGTTCTATGGCTCGGCCCAGACACAGACTAAGATGAATCCGGCGTATCCGAAATGGTCCGTCGGCCTGGCGGAGGCGCTGGGACTGGCCGGACCGTGGAAGCGGTGTAAAACAGGGAATCCGGTGATCATGGATCCCAAGTTTGCAGAAAACCCCGTGGTGTCGCGATCAACAAAGCCAATGGAATTCCCTAACGTTCAGTAGTCAAGTTGGTCAACGAAGTGCTCAAATGCGATCCTAACCATCCCCTGGCCAGTGACTTAGCGGGACGGAAGGTATAAAATCATATTCCAAAAAATAGCTATTTGAGCGTTTCCGAATTGACTTTTTGAATAATTCTGGCAAAATATGGATTCCTTTTTCTGAAAAAAGGATGATCACAATTAAAAGAGAGTGAACAACAAATGAGTGATAAAGTTTGCGTATTCGCCGGTCAGGGCGCTCAAGCCCCTGGGATGGGCAAGGATTTTGCTGCTGACGCCGAGATTGCCGCTCTGTTTGCCAGGGCCAATAGTGTCTTGGGTTTCGATCTGGCCAAGCTCTGTTTTGAAGGACCCGCCGAGGACCTGACCAAGTCAAACATCTGTCAACCCGCCATTTTTACCATGAGCGTCGCGGCCTTCCGGGCGTTCCAAAAGAAATTTCCAGCTGTTACCTTTAATATGGCCGCTGGTTTAAGTTTAGGGGAGTGGACCGCACTTCATATCGCCGGCGTTCTTGGATTTGACGAAACCCTTCGCGTTCTGGAGGCCCGTGGCCGTTTCATGCAAGAGGCGTGCAGTGCACAGCCCAGTGGCATGATCAGCGTGATGGGCGCCACCGGCGAGCAACTCGATGCGATTTGTGCCAAGGCTGGTATTTATAAGGCAAACATCAACTCCGATGCTCAGGTCGTCCTTTCTGGCTCCAAGGATGGGATTGCCATCGCTGAGGGAGTCTGTAAGGAGATGGGGATCAAGGCGATCGTATTGCAGGTTGCAGGTGCTTTCCACTCACCGCTCATGATGCCTGCGCGTGAAAAGCTGGTCGCGGTTTTGAAGGATGTCTCCTTCGCTGCCCCGAAGATGCCTGTTTTAGCCAATACCACCGGGACGTTGCACAGCAATGACCCTCAGGCGATCAAAGAAGTGATGTTGCGTCAGGTGACAGAGTCTGTCCGTTGGGCTGACTGCATCAAGACGGCGATTCAGGGTGGGGGCAAGACCTTCATTGAGTTTGGGCCTGGAAAGGTTCTTTCGGGACTGATCAAACGTATTGACAAGAGCGTCACAACAGTGAACGTATCCGATGTCGCATCCTTGGATGCGATTGTACTGTAAAACAAACAAAAATCATTTTAAAGGAGAACAACATGGGACAGTTCGATGGTAAAGTAGCAATAGTGACAGGTGCCGCACGAGGTATTGGACGTTCGATTGCTGAGCGTCTGGCACGTGAAGGTGCTGATATTGTGATTTGTGATTTGCAGGCCGAGTGGCTTGCGGAGACCGCAACTGCGATTCAAGCATTGGGTCGTAAGGCGTTGCCAGTAGCAGTGAATGTCGGGAACGGGGAATCCGTGACCGCATGCATTGCTGAGGTCATGAAGGTGTTCGGCAAGATTGACATCATGGTCAATAATGCTGGAATTACCAAAGATGGACTCTTGGTGCGCATGTCGGATGATGACTGGGATGCTGTGTTGCAGGTGAACTTGAAGGGTACCTTCTTGTTCACCCGTGCAGTAGCCAAAGTTATGATGAAGCAACGCAGTGGGGCGATTGTCAATATCGCTTCAGTGATCGGATTGATCGGCAATGCCGGTCAATGCAACTATGCGGCTTCCAAAGCTGGCGTTATTGCCTTGACGAAATCCACGGCCAAGGAATTGGCATCTCGTGGCGTTCGTGTAAATGCAATTGCACCAGGATTTATTTCGTCGAAAATGACGGATGCACTGTCACAGGACGTGCGTGACCAAATGCTGAAGGCGATTCCGCTGGCGTGTTTCGGCACACCAGAGGATATTGCTAAGGCTGTCACGTTCCTTGCTTCGGAAGAGGCAAGTTACGTAACAGGTCAAACATTGAGTGTGAATGGTGGAATGGTCATGTAAGGTGACAAGTGGCGCGGCGAATGTCGTGACCGTATTAAGAAAAACTGACAAGGAGAATAACATGTCAAGCAACCTCGAAAATCGGGTCAAGGAAATCATTGTTGAACAGTTGGGCGTTAACGCCGAGCAGGTCACACCGGAAGCATCATTCATTGATGATCTGGGCGCTGACTCGCTGGATACTGTTGAACTGATCATGGCATTCGAAGAAGAATTCGGCTCGGAAATTCCGGACGAAGACGCTGAGAAGCTGTCGTCGGTTGGCAAAGTACTCGAGTACTTGAAGGGCAAGGGTTTGGACAAGGAATAAGCCCCTTATCGCCTAACTCATGAAAACCGGGCAGGGTTTATCCCTGTCCGGTTTTTTTTTACACTCGCATTTTTTCGAAAATCGGGTAAACTATGCCGAAAATGTTTAAGGAGAAGAGACATGAGCAAGGAGCTTGAAGAGGGGTCCACCTTAATGTTGGATTTTGCGAAGATCGCAAAGATCGCTGAAAGCTGCAAGGATGTAATTCCTGTCGCGGTTCAGCATGCTGACACCCACGAAATTATTTTAGTGGCCTATACCAATGAGTTTGCCATGAAGCAGGCTTTTAAGGAACGGATGCTGGTGCTGTGGAGCACCTCCCGCAAGGTATTATGGGAGAAAGGCAAAACCTCAGGCGAAACGTTTGACCTGATCGATGCACGGGTGAACTGTGAACAGAACTCGTTGGTCTATATTGTTCGTCCGAAACGTGGGGCCATTTGCCATACAAAGAACCAAAAGGGCGAACCCCGTAATTGTTACTATAGGTCCATTGATATGGATACACTGCACTTGACCAATCTGGATCCTTAATCGTTTGTTTCTCACAGAGGCACAGAGATCACAGAGTATGAAATCAATCCTAGTAATCCTGTCAGAAAAAACGAAGTAATAGGCAAAGTGACGTTACTGTTTTTATGAAGTACAAATGTCCATATTGCAAGAGTCTCCATGAGGGAGAGCCAGCACCTCATTGCCAAACGTGTGGAAAAGTCATGGTTGTGCCGAAGATGCGGGAGACGAGCGAACGTTTTTCAAAACATCGCAAAATCGAGGCGATCTGGCGTGAGCATGAACAAAAGAAGTCTGAGCTTCATGGGACAATCACCCCGTCGATGTTTCGTAATCCCAAGTTCTACTTTGCCCTTATGTTCATCATGACCTTGATTGGTTATGGTTTGTTCAGCGCCACAGATAAGGCGGTTGTGCGTAAAACCGTTTCACCTGAAATGCGCACGTTGCGTAATTTAAACGTGCTGGCGGAAGCCTTGGGCCGTTATCACTTCCATCTCGGCCGTTACCCCTCTGCGCGACAGGGTGGGCTTGGAGCTCTGGTGCGTGTGCCGGGTCCGGTCGCTGACCCTAAATGGAATGGACCCTACATCAGTTTGCTCTGCAA
>CAYWNP010000093.1:6171-9921 GCA_964459675.1 uncultured Akkermansia sp.
CTGATGTCTGAAGAAGTCGTGCTGAGTGCAAACGAGTATCGTGAGCAGCGTATCGCAAACATGAAGAAGCTGGAGTCCATGGGGTTCAAGCCGTATGGTAAGACTTTTTTACGGACGCGCCTCGCAGAAGTCCGTCAAGGATTTGAAGAGAACAAAACCCTCTCTGCCGCCGGGCGCCTCATGACCATCAGGCGCATGGGCAAGGCCTGCTTTGCAACTTTTAGCGATGGAACAGGGAGCTTTCAAATTTTCATCAAGAAAGATTTGCTGACCCCTGAAGCATACGAAGCTTTTGGCTATCTGGACCTCGGAGACTTTATCGGTGTGGAGGGCAGGCTCTTTGTGACCAAGACTGGCGAACCGACGATCGAGGTTCACCAATGGACACTTCTCAGCAAGGCGATTCAGCAACCCCCGGAGAAGTTTCATGGGTTGCAGGATGTCGAGGAGCGCTATCGTAAGCGTTACCTCGACCTCATGATGAATCCAGAGTCCCGTGATCGTTTCAATAAGCGTAGCGCTATCTTGCGTGAGATCAGGAATTTCCTTCATGGAAAGGGCTTTACCGAAGTGGAGACCCCGATGATGCAGGATCAGGCCGGCGGTGCTGCGGCAAAGCCCTTCTTCACCTATCACAATGCACTCGACAAGCAGATGGTGATGCGCATTGCGCCTGAGCTCTATTTAAAGCGGCTCATTGTCGGCGGCTTTGATAAGATTTTTGAGTTGGGCAAAGACTTCCGGAATGAGGGTATTGACCGTACGCATAATCCTGAGTTTACCGTTCTTGAAATCTACGAAGCGTATGGTGATCGTGTCTCAATGAAGAATATCATCGAAGGCATGTTGCCTCACCTCTGCCAAACCGTGCTGGGTCAGATGACCGTGGAGTACGGAGAGGCCAAGGAGATCCTGGACTTCACGCCGCCGTATCGTGAAGTAGCTTATTATGATATCGTCAAAGAGGTGATGGGCGCGGACTGGTTCACCCTTTCAAAGGATGATGCCGCCAAGCGTGCGGTTGAACGTGGCCTCTATGTGGAACCCACATGGAACCATTTGATGATCACGCGTGAATGCTATGACAAGATCGCCGAGAAGAGCCTGCGTCAGCCGACCTTCGTCACCCGTATCCCACGTCAGTTCGTGCCGTTGGCCAAAACCTGCGAAGATGACCCCGAGCTCGTGGATGTCTTCGAGTTTGTGGTGGCTGGCAAGGAGCTTTGTCCAGGATACACCGAGCAGAACGACCCTGCTGCTCAGCGCGCCGCGCTCAGCGATCAAGCAGGGGATGACCCTGAGAAGATGGACGAAGACTTCATCCTCTCCCTCGAACACGGTATGCCGCCCACCGGTGGACTCGGAATCGGCATTGACCGTCTGGTCATGATGCTGACCGGAACCGAAGTCATCCGCGACGTCATTCTCTTCCCTCAGATGAAAGCCCTCAATAAGTAACGGCAGTTTAATAAACAACGCAAAAAAGACAAGTTGTTATGGGTGACAACATTCGGCGGGTTTTGATAACAGGCGCCACAGGGCTTCTGGGACGGCCGGTCTTTAAGGCTTGTACTGCAATAGGGGATTGGCAGGTGAGAGGTACCGCCTTTCAGCGTGCCGGCCAGGCTTTCACCAAGGTCGATCTCTCGTCCGTCAAGACCATCGCTCCTGTGCTTGATACCCTTCAGCCCGAAACCATCATTCATTGCGCCGCCGAACGCCGCCCGGATGTCAGTGAAAAAGATCCTGCGGGGACACGACGTCTGAATGTGGAGGCGACAGCCACCATTGCCGCCTGGGCAAAACGCAATGGATGTTATCTGATCTACATGTCATCCGACTATGTCTTTGATGGAAGTCATCCGCCGTACACACCGGCCTCACCCACCTGCCCGATCAATACGTATGGGCAGAGCAAGTTGGACGGTGAACATGTCGTCCAGGAATCAGGGGCACTGGCCGCGCTGTTGCGCGTCCCGCTTCTCTATGGGGCAGTGGAGTATCTGGGGGAGTCGGCCGTGACAGTCATTGCGCAGAACATGCTCAACGCACAGGCTACAGGCCAGACGCTTCTCATGGATGATTGGGCGATCCGCTATCCAACCTTTACCGAGGATGTCGCGGTGGTTTTGCGACAGATGGTGGAACACTCTTTTTCGAAAGGTCCCTTGACTGGCATCTATCAGTGGAGTAACACGGAGGCGATGACCAAATATGAAATCGCGCTCGCCTTTGCCAAAGTTATCGACTTCCCTGCAGCTCAACTGGTGCCAGAAAAAGTGCCTGCCGCGGATGCGGCCCCTCGTCCCAAAGACTGTCATCTGGACTCCTCGCTCTTGGAATCCCTTGGAATTGGACAACGTACGCCATTTGCAAAGACCATCCCTGCTATCCTTCAGCCATTCATCACATGACCCCAACAACGCCACACTTTAAAAGAACCTTCCTCGGCCATCCAGTCGGACTCTTTGTTCTCTTCTTCACAGAGATGTGGGAGCGCTTCTCCTACTATGGCATGCGCGCGCTCCTGATGCTCTACATGACCCAGTATCTGATCACGGCGGCGGAGTCGGGACGCCCGGTCGTGGGGTTTGAAACCCTGAGAGCCGGGCTGGAGGCTGTATTCGGACCTCTCGCGGTTCAGCCCCTGGCCTCGCAGATCTATGGGCTCTATACAGGTTTTGTCTACTTCACACCCTTTTTCGGCGGAATCCTCGCGGACCGCCTTCTCGGACAGCGCAAGACTGTGGTTCTAGGTGCTCTCTTCATGGCCTTCGGTCATTTCCTCATGGCCTCTGAGAGCCTCTTTTTTGTCGCGCTCTTTTTCCTGATTATCGGGAATGGGTGTTTCAAGCCGAACATCTCCACGCAGGTCGGCAACTTATATGAGCCGGGTGATCCGCGTCGGGATAGCGCCTTCACCATCTTTTACATGGGCATCAATCTGGGCGCCTTCTTCTCTCCGCTGGTCTGCGGCACCTTGGGTCAGCGCCTGGGGTGGCATTATGGGTTTGCCGCGGCCGGGGTGGGGATGGTCATCGGTCTTATCATCTATCTCTCCGGCCGGAAGTATCTGGCCCCTGAGACACTCCTACACACAACAACGGCGGGCACGCCGGAAACGACAACGCTGACCTCCAGGGAGTGGAAGGCGATTTTGGGACTCTGCGGTCTCTGTATGCTGAACATTGTCTTCTGGGGTGTCTATGAACAACAGGGGAACACTTTACAACTTTTTGCGGATCGCAACACAGATTGGCACATCATGGGGTGGCAGATGCCCTCGACATGGTTCCAATCGTTTAATCCATTTTTTGTCATTGCCCTGACTCCGCTGTTGAACATGTTCTGGTCGCGTCAGTCCCGACAGGGGAAGGAACCTTCCAGTGTTGCCAAGATGGCGCTGGGCTGTGTGATTCTCGGACTCTCCTTCCTGGTCCTGATGGTGGGAACCCATGGGATGAGCGATGCCCAGCGGATATCCTTCTGCTGGCTGGTCCTCTGCATCTTCATCTGCACCATCGGCGAACTCTATCTCTCGCCCATCGGGCTGTCGCTGGTGAGCAAGGTCGCTCCGAAGCGCATGGTCAGTATGATGATGGGCGTCTGGTTTCTCTCCTCCTTCGGCGGTAACTACCTGTCAGGGTATCTGGGAACCTATTACGAAAAGATGTCGAAGGACAGTTTCTTCCTGATGCTGGCCATACTTGCGCTTGTCGCAGGTGTTGCCCTTTTCCTCTTTAAAAAACC
>CAYWNP010000094.1:0-9837 GCA_964459675.1 uncultured Akkermansia sp.
AGCGAGGAGCGGTATTCCGCGATGGAGCGGCAATGTGCGAATATTGATCTGGAGTGCTGGGACAAGCAGAGCCGACAGGCGAGCGCGGCACCGCTTTTTGTGTTGCTATAAAGCGGCGTCGTGCGGAGTACCCCTTGCCGCCGCACTTCAAAACAGCATCTGCTCTTTCGAGCTACTCCTCTGCCTCGTAAGAATCAATTTAATTTCATTTACTCCTTGTCTTAGGATGATAAATAAAGCATAATACTTCTAATTATTAGAGGTTTTCTCCATGATAGAGCCATCAAAAACAAATAAAGACCAGATTTACCGCGTAGCTGAACCGCAGGCTGGTTTTTTTACGACCAAGCAGGCCAAGAAGGCCGGCTACACGGAGAATAACTTCCTCTACCATATAAACGCTGGGAACTGGATCAAGCACTGCCGTGGCATCTACCGCCTGGCGCATTTCCCTGAATCGGAGCACTCACAGCTTGTCCTTTGGTCTCTTTGGTCGAGAAACCGTGCCGATATACCTCAGGGGGTATATTCACATGATACGGCTCTGCGGATTCATGAGTTGTCCGATATTATGCCGACGAAACTTCACATCACCGTTCCCCGATCGTTTCTCAAAAAAAGCCAAAAGCCTGCCATTCTCATCCTTCATAAAGGCGATCTTCCGGTGGACGATATTCAGGAAATATACGGTTGCCGCTGTACCTCCCCGTTGCGTACTTTGATCGACCTCATAGAAGCTGGAACCGTTTCGCCCGACCTGATCAAACAGGCTCTTCAGGAGGCCCTGGCAAAGGGACTGATAACGAGGAACGATATCAAGGTGCGCAGTGAACCCCAAGCAATCATGACGATCATCAGAAACATGGCAGAGGCGCAAAAATGACCGAACCACAAAAATACGTTAACGCTGCGGCCTTTCGAACGGCACTTGAGGCACGACTCAAAAACCAAGCTAATACTCAGGGTGTTGATGTTCCGCGCCTCCGAAAGCAAGTGGCGTTTGATCGCCTGCTCTGTAGGCTATTCCACAACTCAACGGTTCCCTGGATACTTAAGGGAGGATACGCCATGGAACTTCGGATGGCCGTAGCAAGAACTACGCGTGATATCGATCTGTCTCTCCCAGGTCTGTGTTCGTTTGAGACAGGCACATCCTCCAGTCAACGCATCCTGGACCTGTTACAGATCGCGGCTGCTATTAACCTGCAGGATTATTTTACGTTCCTGATCGGACAACCGATGATGGACCTCGAGGGGGCACCTTATGGCGGTGCGCGTTATCCGGTAGACGCACGGATGGACGGTCGCACCTTTGCACGTTTCCATCTGGATGTTGGACTCGGCGATAAAGCCATACAGCCTTTGCATAGCTTACAGAGCAAGGACTGGCTCGGGTTTGCCAATATCGGCCCCGGGACGTTTACAATCATTTCTAAAGAACAGCAGTTCGCAGAAAAGTACCATGCATATACAAGGCCGAGAACAGACTACCCGAATTCGCGTGTCAGAGATCTGGTAGACATGGTTCTGTTGATCCAATCCAATGATATGGATGTTGCCTTGATAGAGAAGGCAATAACGCTGACCTTTGGCAGTCGCAAAACTCACAAAGTGCCGGATGGGGTTCCGCAGCCTCCCGATAACTGGTCTATTCCTTTTAAAGCCATGGCCGAAGAGTGCCAGATAGATACGGATATCAATTCAGCAGTTGTCATGTTAACTACTTTTATAAATTCTATTCGCAAGCCCCTTCCAATCCGAGGAGAAAAGTAAGCATGAGTTCGGTTGTTGAATTTTTATCTACGACCTTTCTCTCTCTTCGATGCTCTGGAAATCCCCCGACAGTTGGAAGCGGTTCATGCTCAGCCTCGGCTCCTTCCTCTCGTTTGCCCGGAGCAATAAGCGGTGGAAATAATGCGGAGGGAGAAATGCGCGAATGCTCGAATTCGTGAATGCGCGAATGGGGAGTGACCATACCATCGTCGTTCGGAGTTCCGTCTTTAGGCGGGAATCAGTAACTAAACTTTTTCTTCCCTCTTTTTGGCTAAATATTCAAAATAATGGGTTGCCTTTTAGAGGGGGGGTGTGGCATAATAACTCCTGTTATGAAAAGCACATTTCAGAGCAATTATCTTCGACTTACGAACCTTGGACTGCTAAGCGGTCAGGGGCGTTTTGTCATGTAAGTGTTTTGAACAGCAAACTTTCAAATGAAACTCCCGCGTAAAGGCTCAATTAGGAACCTGCGGGAGTTTTAATTTTAAGGAGAGAGAAGCAATGAGTAGTAAGAGAAAGATCATTATTTTTGATACCACGCTGCGCGATGGCGAGCAGTCGCCAGGATGCACCATGAACCTCCGTGACAAACTACTGGTTGCTGAACATCTTGAGGCTCTTCGCGTGGATGTAATCGAGGCTGGTTTTGCAGCTGCCTCTAAAGGCGACTCCGAGTCGGTGAGTGAAATTGCACGTTACGTCAAAAACGCTACGGTCGCGAGCCTCTGCCGTGCCTTGCCCAAAGACATTGATGCTTCTGCTGAGGCGCTCCGTTATGCGAAGCACCCGCGGATCCATACCTTTATTGCCACGTCGCCGATCCACATGGAGTATAAGCTGAAGATGGCGCCGGACAAGGTTTTTGAGCAGGCCATTGCCATGGTCAAGTATGCGCGTAACCTCTGCGAAGACGTCGAGTTTTCGCTGGAAGATGCCTCGCGCAGCGAACGTCCCTTTATCTATCGGATGGTAGAGGGTGTGATCAAGGCAGGCGCTTCGACGATCAATATCCCTGACACCGTCGGGTATGCTATCCCGCACGAGTATGCGCAACTGATTGCGGATATCCGCAAGAATGTAGATATTGGGAAGGCCCGTTTGGCGGTTCACTGCCATAACGACTTGGGACTGGCGGTCGCCAACACCTTGGCAGCTGTCGCGGCGGGTGCGGATCAGGTGGAGTGTACGTTGAATGGTATCGGCGAGCGTGCCGGCAATGCGGCTCTGGAGGAGATCGTCATGGCACTGACTACGCGTCGCGAGGCCTTTGGTGTGGAGACTAACATCGACACGACCAAGATCTACTCGGCGAGCCGTTGCATCGTTCAAGTGACCGGCAGCCGGGTCCAGGCAAACAAGGCGATCGTCGGTGAAAATGCCTTTGCACATGAGTCCGGGATCCATCAGCATGGCGTGTTGGCCAATCCGCTGACCTACGAGATCATGACGCCTGAATCAATCGGTCTGCCCAAGAATAAGATGATCTTGGGCAAACACTCTGGACGTCATGCGTTTGACTCCCGTTTGGTCGAGCTGGGCTTCCAGTTCCCTGCAGAGAAGGTCAATGAACTCTTTATCCTCTTCAAGGCGTTGGCGGATCGTAAAAAGACGGTCAGTGATGCGGATATTGAGGCGTTGGCGCGCGACGTGTTGAATCCGTATGTCGAGCGCATCAAACTCAAATATTTCAATGTGCTGGCCAGCAATGCGATTACGCCCATGAGCACGGTCCGCTTGATCATTGACAACAAAGAGGTTGAGCAGGTCGCCTCGGGTGACGGCCCTATCAATGCGTCCTTCGCAGCCATTAATAAGCTGGTGGGGACTAAGGCTGTTCTGGAAACCTTTAAGCTCAATGCCACCACTGGCGGTGCCAATGCCTTAGGCGAAGTGGATGTTAGCGTGCGGGAGGGCGACCGCTTGGCGCGTGGACATGGAACCTCGACGGATGTCGTGGACGCCAGTATCCGTGCTTATCTGCACGCGTTGAATATCTTGATGTGTGAGAAGGGGGCAGCTCCAACTGTCTAACCTCGATGAGGGATTCCTTTCATGAATGATAAGGCGCTATTTTCAATCTCGTGTGGACTCTTTGTCGTCGGAGCCGAGGCTCCCGAAGGGTTTTCTGGCTGTATTGTGGATGCCTTTATCCAGTCGACAGCCTATCCGCCGACAGTGATCCTCTGCAGTCAGAAGCACACCTTCACGCACGAGTGCATCCAGCGCACCGGGATGTTCAGTGTCTCTGTTCTGCGTAAGGAGGTGGACCCTTTGACGATCGCGCTCTTTGGCTTTCAGTCGACGCGCGCGCTTCAGAAGTGGGGCTTGGTTCCGCATGTGATGTCCGCAGGTCTCCCCGTGCTGAAAGATGTCGCCGCGTGGTATGTCTGCAAGGTTAAACAGTCACTCGACCTTGCCACGCATACGATGTTTCATTGCGAAGTCCTCGAGGCAGAGGAGGGGCAGGGGGAGGCGCTGACCTACGGGTATTACAGGGAACACTTGCGTCATTCAACCGCAGCGGCTTTCCAAGCGTTTAAACAGGAGCATCAGAAGACGCCCTGATGTTCTTCTGAGGCGGTTAAAGTTCAACGCCAGGCTGTGCTTCGATTCCTTGATGAAAGCCGTGCTTGGCGCTCTCAATGACGCTGACGGTATCGGCACAATCAATCAAAGCCTGTGGCGCATGTCTGCCAGTCAGGATGATGATTTTTCCATTGCTGGCTGACGCGAGGAGGTCGAGGATCTCCTGTTCCTCCAGCAGGTGGTGATGGAGGGCCGAGCAGATTTCATCCAAGACGATCATTTGGACAGAGGGGTCGGCGAGTCGCGATTTCGCAAGTCGAAGGCCCTCTGTGGCAGCTTGACAGTGGTTCTCACGCTGCCCTGCAGCGTCCTGCTGGGTGACAAAGCCGTTGCCGCAGATAAGATGTTCGACACCAGGAAGCAGTGCAAGCGCGCGCGCTTCTCCTGTGTTACGCGATTTCTTAACAAACTGGAGAACGCAGACGCGCATCTGGTGACCGACAGCGCGAAGCACCATGCCGAGCGCGGAAGAGGTTTTGCCCTTTCCTTCTCCCGTCAAGAGGATTATTCGATTTTTCACATTCTTTTCCATCGCAGGCTTGGAATTTTCAGACAGTTGTGGTAAAGTTATAGCTTCATTTTTCTTTTATACCTGATCAGGCTCTTGCCTGAACGAGCAAAAGAAAAGATGATATTAGCGTTTTATAGGTTGTTCGTCACGCACGTATTTCTCTAAGTTGCTTGTTTTTAAGCACGGCTGACGAATAATTTGTTATGAACAGAAAACACACGATTCTGATTGATGCACGCGCGGCCACGCGCGCCCACTTGGGCATTAAGCGTTATGTACGTTCGTTGTTGGAGGCCTTAATTCCTGAACTGGCTGATGACGAATTTTTGCATGTCGTACTTTCGCCTGAGGCGGAGGAGATGCCCTTTCTTGTCCATCCAAAGGTCACGTGCCACCTGACCACAGC
Source organism: uncultured Akkermansia sp. (assembly GCA_964459675.1). GTDB lineage: Bacteria > Verrucomicrobiota > Kiritimatiellia > RFP12 > UBA1067 > CAIZQW01. The sequence goes on from CAYWNP010000094.1 coordinate 5,280, forward strand.
GCCTTTTGGAACCTTCAAGAGCCACTATCAGGCTTTTAAAATCGCGCTCTCTGTCAAACCAGACATCTATCACGCGCCCTATATTTTGACACCGGTCTCGGTGCCGGGCAAGATGGTTCTGACGATTCATGATGTGATTCCTCTTTCGCATCCGCAATACAGTTCCTACTGGATGAGATTCCTTTGGAAGTATCTGATCGGCAGAAGGGTCGTCCGGCATAGCCGCAAGATTATCGGGGTCTCCAATGCTGCACTAAAGGCTTGCGAAGAGGAGTTTGGCGCTCGGATTATGAATCGCAGCACGGTGATCTATCATGGCATTGCATCAAATTTCACGCCCCAGTCCGAGGAGGCTGTGGAGGCGGTTCGGCTTAAATATGGTTTACCAGAACGGTTCTTTCTCTACGTAGGTTCCGATCTGCCGCATAAGAATGTGTCGACGGTTTTACAGGCGATGGCACTGATGGACCCCACATCATCCCTTCCGCTGGCGTTGGCGGGCTTCTCTCCGGAGAAGAGCGAACTCAAGGATGAAGTCGAAGATTTGCATCTCGACGATCGGATTATCTGGGTTGGAGAGGTGCCTGAGGAAGATCTTCCTGCTCTCTATACTGCAGCTCGTGCGCTGATCTTCCCGAGCCTTGCGGAGAGTTTTGGTTTCCCTGTTCTCGAGTCCATGGCCTGCGGTACTCCGGTTCTCTGTTCCTCTCTGAGTGTACTCAAAGAGATCACAGGGGGAAATGTAAAGATTGTTTCCGCGCGTGAGCAACGCGAATGGATGCATGCCATGGATTTGGCAAGTGTGTCTTTGGAGTGGCATGAAGCCTTCCAAGCAAAAGCGTTAGCATGGGCTTCCCGTTTTTCGTGGAAGACCACGGCGCGGTCTACGCTCAATGTGTATCGTTCATTGTATCGAAAAAAATAAGAGAGGTGCGAGATGGCTAAAGCCTGTGATTTAAAAAAGGGATCGCTTGTTGGAATTGATGGAAAACCACACGTGCTGGAGAGTCTGAAAATTTCAACACCGAGTGCGCGCGGAGCTTCGTCGATCTATCATTTCCGCTTTCGCAATCTGGTGACAAAAGTTAAAAAGGATATCTCTTGCAAGGGCGATGAGCCTTTCACAGATATTGATTTTGAGCGCCGTCAGGTCCAATACCTCTATCGCGAAGCAGATCTTTATACCTTCATGGACACCGAGGACTTTTCGCAGTTTTCCCTCATCCGGGAAACGATTGAGGAGCAGATGCTCTATTTGGTTGAGGATATGGAGGGGATTTATGCCCTGAAGTCAGATGGAAACGTCCTGACGATCGAGATGCCGCAGAAGGTCGAACTCACGGTTGCCCAGTGTGACCCTGTGATGAAGGGGGCGACAGTCACCTCCCGCAGCAAACCGGCGACCTGTGAGACTGGCCTTGTTGTTCAAGTTCCTGAATACTTGGAAGCGGGCGAAAAGATTATTGTTGATACGGAGACAGGTACCTTTTTATCGCGTGCCATTATATCCAAGTTTTAAGACTCAAAATTATGAATCCATTTCCCATTACGCTTGACAGGTCCTTGATCGTTTTTGATATTGAGTCCACGGGGACGAGCCCGCGTGCAGACCGGATAATTGAGCTCGCTGCAATTCGTATCGATCCGGATGGAACCGAAACATCAGGTTATTGGTTGCTGAACCCGGAGATGAACATTCCCGAGGACTCGATCGCCATTCATGGGATTACCAATGAAGTCGTTAAAGAGTGTCCGACGTTCAAGGCAAAGGCTCTCGAAATTCTCTCCTTTTTCGGCGAAGCGGATTTGGCAGGGTTCAATGCCGGGCGTTTTGATATTCCGATGTTGGCTGAGGAGTTCGGTCGCGCGGGAATCATCTTTGATCCGGATCGCCGTCGCCTGCTGGATGCGCAACGGATCTTCCATACCAAGGAGCCTCGCGATTTGACTGCGGCCCTTAAATTTTATTGTGGTGACGCGCATACGGACGCGCATGGTGCTGAAGCGGATGTGCGCGCTACGTTAAATGTGCTCATCGGACAATTTAAACGCTATCCCGATCTGCCGAAGGATATTGAGACGCTGGATAAGACCTTTAATCCGACCGACCCCTTCAATGCAGATCGCTCCGGCCGTCTACGCTGGGTCGAGGGTGAAGTGACCATCAACTTCGGAAAGAAAAAGGGTTTTAAGATCCGTGATCTCGTCAGCGATGACCCCGGGTTCCTGAAGTGGATCATCAAGAATGACTTCCCCCAGGACACACGTCAAATCTGCGATAATGCGCTCAAGGGAATCTATCCGCAGCCACCGCGTGCCAAACAGCAACCCGCTGAGTAGTTGGGTCCTCGTGAGTTTTTTTCTCACAGAGCCCACAGAGCTCACGGAGGAATCCATTTGAAGGTTCAATCATCTATGGAACAGGGCACTACAGAAGCTTTTTATCATTTATTCGGGATAGATATTTCTCTGTGCTCTCTGTGCCTCTGTGAGGAACGACACATTTAAGCAACATGCGTTAGGGTACGTGTGATCTCGAACGTCCTCCTTCGCCAAGGCTACGGCGGACAGGTCCAACATTAAATGATGAAGAAGTTTTTATTCTTCTGTTTTTCGGGCATCGCTTTCCTCGTGACAGGACAAGCACGTGCGGCAACCACAGCAGAGGTGGCGCGTGTCTCTGTAATGCCCGGTTGGGCGTGCGCGCTGACGATGGTTCCGGCTGAGCAAAAGACAGCCCTTCAAAAACTAATCGAAGGAATGCCTGAGCGGGATCGGCAGAAGCTCTCGGCTAATTATTTGTTGCGCAATACCTCCCTCGCCGTTGAGGCGAAGCAGAAAGCTCCATGGGGGGCAACGATCCCAGACGACATCTTTTTGAACTATGTTCTTCCGTATAGCGCCATCGGTGAAGATGTTGATGATTTTCGCGCTGACTTTCGTGCCCGCTTTCTGCCGGTCGTTGAAGGGATTCAGAAATCTGGAGATGCAGCTCACAAAATCAATACGGTCTTATGGAAGATGCTGGATGTGGTCTACAGTCCGAAACGCGACAAGCCTGATCAACGTCCCTATCACTCCATGCGGATCAAGATTGCCTCGTGCACAGGACTCTCTATTCTGTTGATCGATGCATGCCGCTCCGTAGGCATTCCTGCCCGCTTTGTCGGTTGCTTCTGGGCTAATAATGCCGGCAATCATTCGTGGGTGGAGGTCTGGCAAGAGGGACAGTGGTATCATTTAGGGGCTTTTGACGGCGAGGGACTGAATAAGGCGTGGTTCAATAAAGATGTCGTTAACAACATTCCCCATGATCCGAAATACGCGATTTTTGCATACGCGTGGCTTCCGACTGAGGAGAATCTCTGGCGCAGCATGACGAGCGGACGTCCGACTCCGCGTCCTGTACTTGATGTGACTCAGCGCTATCTGGACCTCTTTGCTAAGACAAATGCATGCCGTGTAGAGGTGGTGGTCCGTGACTCGCGTGGAAAGCGGGTTGTCCGGGATGTTACCCTGCTAGAAGGGAACAAAACAGTGGCAACGGGAAAAACGTACGATGACACCCGTGATCTGAATAGCCACTTTAGCTTTTCCGCCCCCGAGGGAACTGTCTCGCAAATCGTGATGAAGCGTGCGGACGGTACGCCTTGCGAGGCGCGTGAGGTCACCTTTACAAGGGGAAAAGCGCAAAGCGTCCTTTTTGCTGAAAAAGAGTGAATCCACTCGCATTGGGCTCTTGAGGTGCTAATACATAAATATAAAATTGTAATAGACCTTTTAAGGATTATTATGTATTATATTGCTGATTAATAGATCTAGTAGGATATTTTATGGACTTAAAAGTTGAAGATCTTCTGATTTTGTTAGGTGAGCGGATACGCGAGTTGAGGCTCCGTGAGGATATTGCTCAGACCGTATTGGGGGCGAGGAGTGGTATTTCCTTGAAGGCCGTGAAAAATCTAGAGAACGGCACGGGTGCAACAGTAGCCTCATTGCTGAGGGTGTTGCGTACCTTAGGACGGACCGAGTGGATTGAGACGCTGGGTCCAAAGGTCGGCATTAGCCCGATGCAACTGCTAACACGAAAGAAGGTACGCATACGGGCGAGCCGCAAGAAGGCGGAGGTGAAAAGAAGCAGCAGTCATCAAGCCTCTGATCACGTAAGACACTTGCGTAAATCGAATTGAAAAATAGTTCTTTTTGGGCATGACATTTTGGGGTAAATGAACTATACTTAATCCCAATTAAATGTGACTCGCTGTGCTTTATAAACCGTAATTTAGAGTCACGCCATTTCTAACACGTGTATAAGGAGAGCTTATGGCGCAGGCCGTTATTTTCCCGAAGTTGGGTCAGACCATGGAAGAGGGTGCCATTGTCAAGTGGCTGAAGAAGGTGGGAGATCCTGTCGCAAAAGGGGACATTCTGTTCGAGATTGAAACGGATAAGGCGAATCTCGAAGTCGAGAGCTTTTTTGAAGGTGTGCTTCTGAAGATTTATGTGAAGGAAGGCATCACAGTACCCTGCAATACGGTTGTGGGTTATGTCGGCGCAG
>CAYWNP010000095.1:0-9695 GCA_964459675.1 uncultured Akkermansia sp.
GCATCACGAATACAATCAAGTGCTGCTCGGGAAGAGATGGTTGCTGCGGTCACAGCATCAATCTGACCTCCATCCTTCTTAACAATCCAAGGGGCACTCAAGGAACGCCCCTTCAGAGGATCTTTGAAAATAGTTCCTGCAATCTTCGTCCCGAGCCCCGGAGTCTCGTTGGAACTCAGAACTTCATAATTAATCAGTTTACCATCCGCGCTCAGTCCGACCATGAGCACAACCTCGCCACTGTACCCATTCTTCGAACGCCCTTCGACTGCAACAGCGACGATCTTTCCATCCTGCTTAGCGACATAGAAGGTGTTTGTGGCGGCGCCCTGAACAACCTCCACCTTCTCAGGAAGGGGAAGTCCAGCGGGCATGACATTGCTCGCCGCAGCCTTTGTGCGCGCCTCAAGGGCCTGCGCGATCGGCTCCTGGGTCAACTTGTAGACAGCCGCCAACAATGCAGAACTGACTGCGCAGATGACTGTCAAAACTGTTACGAGCCTAAACATAGCAAACCTTGAAAAGCTTACTTCAAGACCTTAATCTTGATATTGCGATACGAGACATAATCCCCGTGATCCTGTAGAAGGATATGTCCACTTTCAGCCTCGCCCCATTTTTTGGCTTTGCTGAACTTACTTTGAGCGACAGCGGCACGGAAGGGCTCGCTACCCCGTTCGAAGGAGAGTACCTTCTCGCCATTGAGCCAATGTTCAACCTGCTTTCCCTGGCAGACCAATTTAGCCTCATTCCATTCACCCACCGGACGTAATTTCGCCGTCGGGGCAGGCATAACATCGTAGAGTGATGACACCTTGCGGGAACCATTCTTTCCGAGCTTCGCATCCGGGTGATCCGGCTCTAAGAGCTGAAACTCCAGAGTCGTTCCGCCGTTGAGTTTTGGATTGAAGAAATATTTGATCCCGCTGTTGGAAGCAGGGGTCATCCTAAACTCCAGCTTCAAGGTGAAATTCGAGTAGACGTTCTCGGTGATGATATCCCCGCTGTAGACTTCCTTTAAGACCGACAATGTCCCATCCTTGATCTCCCAGCCCGTTTTAGGAAAGGCGTTGGTTTTGATGCTTCTCCAGCCAGCAGTGGTGGTGCCGTCCCACAGCATCGTCCATCCTTCACTCTGTTCCTGAGCTGTCAGCTGATTTTCAGCAGCCTGCGCAACAACAGCCAGACAAAACACCCCCATCATACCTACGAGCTTATTCGTCATTTAATCCTCCATTTTTTGTATGGAAACCAACGATCACGTCTTTGCAGGCTCTTCGGTCTTTGACATATCCATGGCGGCAATGCGCGAAGCAATCTCATCCGTCAGATTGTTTGAGGCTGCTGCGGCGGCGGCAACTAATGCATGATAAACCGCACGATACGAAGAGGAGCCGTGGGAAATAATCACAGCCCCGGGAACACCCAGCAAGGGAGCCCCACCATAAATCTCAGGGTCCATGTGCTTCTTGACACTCTGTAAGGCACCTCGCAGCAATAAGGCACCGAACATGCGCACAGGGTCCATAAAGAATTCCTTCTTCATCAAGAATCCCAACGCATGGGCCACGCTCTCAGAGGTCTTCAGCACGACGTTTCCGACAAAACCATCGCAAACCGCCACATCGGTCTCACCCATAAAGAGGTCATGGCCTTCGATGTTGCCGCGAAATCTAAAATTTTGCTTTTGCAAGAGCGGGAAGGCCTTCTTTGTCACTTCATTACCCTTGCCATCCTCAGTGCCGATACTTAAAAGCCCAACAACAGGATCGTCCTGTTTCAAAACGGCTTTCGAATAGGCGGCGCCCATCACGGCGAACTGAGCAATCCAATCCTCAGAACAATCCATATTTGCCCCTGCATCGAGCAAGAGCATAGGCCGATCGCGACGACGTGTCGGAAGAGCCGCGGCGATGGCAGGGCGTATCACACCTGGAATGCGACCCAAGGCAAAGACAGCTGCCGCGGCAACAGCACCGGAATTTCCAGCGGAGACCATGGCATCCGCTTCACCCTTCTTGATCAAATCCATACAGATATTGATCGAGCACTGCTTCTTTTTGCGAACAGCAGCGGCGGGAGACTCATCCATGTTGATATTTTCAGGCGCATGGACAATCTGAAGCCGACTCATGTTCGCCTGAGGATATTTAGAAAGCTCTGCATGTATCGCTTGTTCGTCACCGACCAATAAGATACGCGTAATGGTTCCGTGGGGCTTTACAGTAGCCTCAACAGCTCCATGCACAATCTCACCAGGTGCATGATCACCGCCCATAGCATCCAAAGCAATCCGCATGGGAATCCCCCTATAAATACTGTTAAAGAATTAAGAACAGAATCTGTCCTTAATTCTTATTTCACAAATAAAATTGTCGCCCTCGCGAGACTTCTTTAAGCCTCAATCGTCAGCACCTTACGTCCCTTGTACATACCACACGAGTGGCACACACGATGAGACTGTTGCATTCCGCCGCAATTCGGACAGGTCTGCACTTGCGCAAGCTCTGCCTTAATATGCCCCTTGCGCTGGCGGATTCTCATTTTCGACTTTTTCCTTTTTGGTACGGCCATTTTCTCATTTCTCCTTGTTCTTCTCAGCAACTGTGCTTTGCACAGTCCAAATCAGGGTTCACACCTCATCGCGAACACACTGGATGATCTTACAATCCCTCCAGCGTAGCCCACCGGCGATCACTTCCCGCCTTCTGGCAAGAGCAGATCTCCTTGTTGAGGTTCTTCCCGCAGGTCATACAGAGTCCTTTACAGGTTTCGTGACAGACCGGATAATCAGGAAGGTCGAGTATAATAGCTTCTCTGACCTCATCGGTCAAGTCTAGGAAGTCAGTTGCCTCGGAAATTTCTATGGAGGTCACAAAATCACTCTCTTGGGCAACTTTTGGGAACTCACCCCCGCATCGGACACAAATGCAACTTAATGGCAGGCTCAACGTACCACGGACCAGCAACTCCGTACCCAGCGCCTGGATAAAAAGATCATAAGTAAGATCTCCCTTTGGGGCAAAGACCGCGCTCTCCCCAAGGTCGAGCAACGCAAGGGACAACTCACCTTGATACCGCTCCCCGTCCTCGTCAAGCCGAGCGACATCAACGATCAAACGCGCCTGTGTTTCCAACGGCACCTCCTGTCCGAAGCTGGTGCTCCGGATGCATCTTTAAATACTTTTCAACATGTCCCTGAACACTCTCAGGCACGAAAGAACTCGTGTCGCCGCCATAACGCGCGATTTCACGAATCGTGCTGGCGGTAACATAGCTATAATTCTCGTTTGGCATCATGAAGAGGGTCTCAATTTCAGGAGCCAGCTTTCGATTGGTGAGTGCCATCTGGAATTCATACTCAAAATCAGAATAGACGCGCAAGCCACGTACAACCACCCCGATTTTACGGGTACGACAGTATTCCACCAAAAGGCAGTCCAAACGATCGACTTCGACGTTTTTGAGGCCTGCCTCTTTGATGCTATCGCGGATCATCTCCATACGCTCTTCAAGGCAAAACATACCTGTCGCCTTGATCGAGACGCCGGCCACCACCACAATTACTTTATCAAAAAGGGCTGAGCTACGGACGACCAAGTCAAAGTGTCCCAGAGTCAAGGGATCAAATGTCCCTGGATAAACCGCTATTCTGTACATAAAGTCACATCTTTCTTTCTATAGAGCACCACGCGCGTATGGCCGTAGGTGCGATCACGTAAAATCGTCCAGCCAGGCACTGTTTCAGCCTCCTGGCGTTCTCCCATCTCTGCAATAAAGAAGCCACGCTTGGCAACAACCTCTTGCTCGGCCAACGCCTTCATCAATTCAGAAAAACCCTCTTCCCTCGCCTGGTCATACGGGGGGTCAGCATAGATCACATCAAATGCACGCCCGCGTCCAAGACTCTTCACCCACCTCATGACCTCGGAGCAGAACACCTCGCCCTTATCCGTTCCCAAGAGCGCCAAATTCTCCTTCAGCACCGAAACATGTCGATTTTCTTTCTCAACCCAAGTCGCAGCACGTGCTCCCCGGCTGAGAGCCTCTAAACCGACAGCCCCAGAACCCGCATAGAGGTCCAAGAAGGTCGAATCGGGTGTAACCGCCATGAGCATGGAGAAAATAGCCTCCCGTACACGATCCTGTGTGGGACGGACCGCATCGCCCGAAGGCGCTTTCAGTTTCCGTCCGCACCATGCTCCTCCTGATATCCTCATAGTTCGTTATAGTATACCCGACTCCGCCCCCAAAAGGCAAGAGCAGGCTGTTATAACTCACGACCAAAAATCCTTGCTTCTTGTGACAGATGTTTGGCATAGTATCGAGTAAATTCAATCTAGGAACTTTTCTATGAAACCGTTCTCTCTTTTTCTGAGGCTCTCCCTCCTTCTGACCGTTTCGAACGTCACCCCCCTTCTGTTGGCGCAGGAGGACGAAACAGAGAAACCCGGAACTGCAAATCTGATGGAAGCTGCTTCAGCAACTATTTCATCTAACGCCCCCTCCGCCGCGGCCAAAAGCGAAGCGAACTATTCGCAACTCCTTGAAAAATTTCTCTCTGACCAACAAGAAAAATTTATCCTGCATACGGTCCGCTGTCAGTTTGTCAGTGCAGAGACGCTTCGGCGCCTCGTCGAGAGCTTTCTCTCGCCAGCCGGAACCGCCGCCTGCAGTGGGGAGGACGACCTGCTCGTCATCTCCGATACGGCAGAGCGTATTGAGCAGATCAAAAAGATTGTCGCGGATGCTGACCAGCCTGTGCCACAAATCCTTGTGGAGGCGCGAATCGTGGAGTTTGAATTGAGTGACGCCCTCAATAAGGAGGTCGAGATCGGCTTTAAAAAGATGGGCGATTCAGAGCCGCTCCGAAGAGTCTTCAGCAACTTGATCCTCCCGAACAACTACGATGCAATTGGCACAAGCGTCCAAGACGCAGAGGCTTCAGCAGGTGGGGGTTCAAGTGGCCGCACATGGCTCTTTGGCGGCAACGACAGTTTCAAAATCTGGGCACTGATTAACTATCTGCAGACCAAGGATTGCGCGCGCCTCCTCACCTCTCCGAATGTGGTCATCCGCCGCGGGGCTGACGGCAACATCACAACAGGCGAAAAGGTTCCGATCGAGACCGAGACCACGACCGGGAGCAGCATCAGTAAATCAACACGCTTCGAAAATGTCGGCGTCAAACTCATTGTCCGCCCGGTCATGATTGCGGGCGACCGCATCCGCCTGCGGATCAATCCGGAATTTTCAAATATCGCCCGTTACGATCTCGTCAGTAAAGCGCCTTACATCGCCCTGCGCTCAGCCTCAACCGAACTGGAAGCTAAATCAGGCGAGATGATCATCCTGGGTGGACTCCTCCGCAAAGAGGAGCGGGAGACCGACACGCACGTCCCCTACCTCTGGCGCATTCCGCTGATCGGCTGGCTCTTTACCGGCAAGAATACGCGCTCGATCACCACGCAACTGGTCATCTTCATGACCCCCTACCTGATCACTCCCGAAAACGCCAAGCTCCGCGACCAGGCCCAGGCCGGAAAGCTCTCGGAACCACTCAAGCTAAAGATGCAAGAGATCGAAGGCCATCTCTATGATAAAGGAGAATCCCTCGGAACGCCCCAAGGGCCAAAAGCACGCAAGAAGGGTGCTGAATGAGAGAGAGAAAGCATTGCGTTATTACGTTATTGCGTTATTGCGTTATTGCAATACCGCTTTTAGGTTCTCTTATTTGCGGCCTGCTCTCCGCGGGATGCGATAAGGGGGCCTCTGCAAAAAAACAGCAGGACTCGAACCGTTTCTTTACGGTCAAGCGCGGGGACTTCTCCGTGGTCTTCCGGTCGGATGGACAACTCGGTGCCATCAAGAATCATAATCTCGCCTTTGAAGGTATGCGGGGCGGAAATGAGCTAAAACTGACCTTTGTGACCCCTGCTCATTCGGCGGTCAAATCAAATGATGTCATCTTTCGTATCTCAGATGAATATTTTAAGAAAATGGAGACCGAAATGCTGCAAAAAATTCAGACCAGTGAGCGCAGCATCGCCATGGCAGAGAAGGATATCGAGATGATCCGGGCGGACAACATCAATGACTTGAAAACTGCATTAGATACGCTGAAGACCTCTGTAGACACCTTCAACAAATATGACAAAGAGGATGCCCCCAAGCGGAAGCGCGAGCTCCAATTAAGCGTCGAAGCAAAGATCAATGCCATGGAAAAGGCTGATACCGATCTGAGCCTCGCTCGCAAGGCGTTCGCTGATGCCTACGCCATGGATGAATATAAGCAAATGGAGGCAGAAAGCAAAGTCAACGAAGCCGTGATAAAAGTGGATAGTACTAAACAGGATGTTGATTCCGCCTTCCATGAGTTACGTATCTTTAAACGCTATGAGCATCCCGAGAAGCTCCAGTCCTCACGTGAGACTGTCAAACGTAACACCATTGCGGTTCAACGGGGCATCGTGAATAATGAGACGCGTCTGACCAAAAAGATAATCGAACTGGATATGGAAAAGAGATCCGTCGAGGAACTGGCGAGCGAGCTCAAAAATATCCAAAGAGATATGAAAAAACTGGATGTCCGTTCTCCCGTCACGGGAACGCTTTACCATGGACAAACCAGGGATTCATCTTATTACGATGATGAACGGGGTCCGCTCCGCGAAGGCAATGCAGTTTATATTGGACAAACTATCGCCTATATTCCCGACATGTCAAGCTTCCGGGTCCAGACCAGCATTCCGGAAGAGTTCCGTTCCCGCGTCAAGGTCGGCCAGCCGGTCCACATTAAGGCCAAGGCAATCCCGGATCTCCTCCTCACAGGGGCCATTGAGGAGATTGCAGCAGCGGCAACCTCGGTGAGCCATTGGGACCCGCAAAGCCCTAAAGTCTATGCAACCAAAATATCAACCGACAACTCCGATTCGCGCGTCACCTCGGGTATGTCCGTCCAGCTTGAAATTATTGTAGAGACCATTAAAGATACTTTCTATGTCCCCGTTGAGGCAGTCTATACGCGTGAAGGAACCACCTATATCAAGGTCGAGACTGGCAAGGAGTCCTCTGAAGAGCGCAAGGTCAAAACTGGACGTTTCTCCGCGGACTTCATTGAACTCACAGAAGGCGTAACCGAAGGCGACCGCGTCCTGCTCATACGGACGTCCCTGTAGTTATGATCGAACTCCTCAAACTTTCAAAGCAGTTCAACGCCGGAGGCGTCACGATTGATGCGCTCCGCCCCACCTCCATCGTTATTCCGCAAGGGGCCTTCCTGACCGTCATGGGACCCTCTGGTTCCGGTAAGTCAACGCTTCTCAACCTCTTTGGCTTACTGGTCCACCCTACATCGGGTGCCTACAAACTGAATGGACGCGAGGTCTCCTCGCTTTCGGACGATGAGACGTCGCGCGTCCGCAATCAGACGATCGGCATGGTCTTCCAGTCCTTCAACCTGCTCTCCCACCTCACCTGCTTGGAAAATGTCTGCCTCCCCATGCAATATGCGCCGACGCGCCACGCCAGCATGAAGGAGAGAGGTAAGGCACTTCTTGATCAGTTGGGACTCCAAGGTCGGTACACCTCGAAACCGACCCAGCTCTCGGGTGGCCAATGCCAGCGTGTCGCAATTGCGCGAGCCCTTGCAAACGAACCACCTGTTATCCTCGCGGATGAGCCCACGGGCAATCTCGACGAACAAACAGGTTTGGAGGTCATGCAAATCTTTTCCGACTTACACCGCGCAGGGAAGACGATCATTCTGGTGACGCATAACCCAGCTTACGAAGCCTACTCCACGCATCGGATCATGATCCATGACGGAAACGTCACGTTTAAAAACGAGGAGCCCCCCTCCCACCCTGCTTAAAGAAGCCCTCCCAGCACCATGTCCATCCTTGAACTATTCAGAACTGTCTATGCCAGCCTTTCGCGCCACATCATCCGTGCGTTGCTGGCCACGCTGGGTATTGTTCTCGGCATTGCGGCCGTCGTCGCCATGCTCGCCATCAGCGAAGGGGGCAAGCGTGGCATCATTGATCAGATAAAGGCGCAGGGCATTAACAATATCATTCTCAAAAGTGTCAAGCCAGAGACCTTGTCTGATCCCAAGATGGACAAGCGCAGGATTTCCACGTATGGGATCACGCAAAAGGACTATGACCATATCACCACAACGTTCAGCCATATTGAACAGATCGTGCCCATCCAGGAGTTTGACACTGGGGTTTACAGCGGACAAAACCGGACGGACATCTTTGTCCTCTCCACGGAACGGGCGCTCTTCGATGTCATCAACTGTACACTCGCCGATTCTCGCAGCAAGCCCTTTCCCCTGGAAAACAATGGAATCTTGATGCCCTCCTGCTACCTCGGTGTCGAGGCGGCGCGCAAGCTCTTTGGCCATCGTGACCCCTTAAATCAACAGATCGGGATCGGCCGCTATTCGTTTCGTGTCATCGGTCTTTTGAAAGGGGATGGACAAGGGCGTATCGGAGGCGCGCACAGCATCAATAATGTCATTTATGTTCCACTCGCCATGGCCAAATCTATCTGGGGCAAGCCCCGTTCCGTCCCTTATCACTACCTCTACATCCGGGTTAAAGAGATTGAAAATATTCCCGAGTTGGTCGCCCGTTTAAAGAGCTATCTCTCGGTCTCCCATGCCAATGTGGACTATGAGATACAGGTCCCTTATGAACTCATGCGCGCAGCAGAGAAGACACAACGGATCTTTACCCTGGTCATGACCTCGATTGCCGCGATCTCCTTGCTCGTGGGCGGTATCGGCATCATGAACATCATGCTGGCGAACATCTTTGAACGTACACGTGAAATCGGCATCCGACGCGCACTGGGGGCCACACGCCGCGATATTTTACTCCAGTTCTTAGCGGAGTCCATTGTGCTCACCTTTTTGGGAGGTGCATTGGGAATCGGCGTGGGAATCTTGACTGCGTATGGTGCAGAGGCCCTTGCAAAATTAAACGGGGATCTGACCATCCAAGCCATCATTACGCCCGAGAGTCTACTCGTCTCTCTCGCTGTTTCCGTCATCACGGGGCTTACCTTCGGGACGTACCCCGCATGGAAGGCCGCACGTCTCGATCCCCTCATCGCCCTGCGGCATGAATAACACTGCGGATCAGGCGTGGCTAGTTGCCGTCGCCTGCAGTGTGCGCACTTCCCATTGCTGACCACCTCTCAGACTTAAAAAGGGGTAACACCTAGCGTAAAGGAGTCGCTCATCCCAGAGCACGTGACGGCGGTCATCTGGAAGCCTACCCGCCTTTCTTGAGCATCTCTGCGATGGCATGGAAGGACAGCTTGGGCTTGGAATCGCGGTCGAAGAGGAGCCCGTGGTTGACGCGCTTCCAGGGCCAGCTGTTGAGCCAACTGCGGCCGTCGCCAAAACCCCAGAAGGTAACGCGGTCGACGTGTTTGATGTTGGTCATGACGGCACCCATGGCCTCGCGATAGGTCTTAGCCTGTTTTTCGAGGATCTCCGGTGGGCAGCCGTTCACGTAGGGATTGATCTTGGCGGCGTCCTCGCGGGTTTTCGGGTTCCAATAGAGATTCCGCGGGATGACATCGACATCGACTTCGGTGAGGGCGCAGCGGAAGCCCTCGGCTGCGAACTGTTTGATCATGTTGTCGAGGTTGGCGCCTGTTTTCTCGCCGATCTCGAGATG
>CAYWNP010000096.1:0-9510 GCA_964459675.1 uncultured Akkermansia sp.
GGACGGCACAATCGCATGGCAGGCTTCAGGTCTGCCATATAAGCCGGATGCTACCCCTTTTGTGTTTACGCTCGCCATGAAAGTGCACATCGAATCGTGCGAGGTGGAGCTTGGTTACGAGGCTCTTAAGAAAAACGATTACAAGAGTGCTGCGCAAATCTTTGCCGGTCCATTCCTGCCTGCAGAGCCTGATCGCTTCGGCTGGCGCTCGCCCAGATATCACGGGCAGACGCTTGCTTACATGGGGTTGAAAGACTGGACCAATGCGCTTGAATCGATAGATACGGCGATTGACGCGCACAAGCTAATTCATTTCGGGGTCAGGGAGGTAAGTCCTGAGAATTGGCGCGAGGAGGTAGCGGGGATTGAGATAAAGAAGCCGTGCGATGTCGTTTCTGAGTTGTGGGCGACAAAAGCGATTATTCTTGAGCAGCTCAAGCGGAACGAAGATGCCGTTGCTTTGCGAAAACGCTGCCAGGAACCGGTCAAAACAGACGCTAACAATGTGTATAAGAAGTTCCACGAGAAACTGAAAGTCTTGCGGTTAAAAGATAAACAGTAGACAAAGCTATAATGAAGATACACAAGAAATTTGCGTTTGTTTATGAGCGGTTATGTTCCTTGCGAACCTGTGCAATGTCGCATCGGCGCGGGACAAGAAAGCGGCTGGGAATGGAGGCGGGGAGCAATAAGTGATCAGTGATCCGTTATCAGTAGTCAGTGGAAAGTGCCTGCAAAGGTCCTTCATACGTGCGGCTCTCAGCCTGATGCTGCTTTCTTTTAGCGCCTGCATGGCACGGGCGCAGGAGCTTTCCGCGCCAGAGCGCGACACGAACCGGGCAGGGCAGGGCGCGCTCATTCCTGAGGCGGATATTGCAGCACTGGAGGCGCAGCTCAAGGAGCAGCGCAGCGCGGATATCAGGCCGTCTGTGGAAAGCCGCAGGGCTCTAAAGAACACCGTCCGCAAAGGGCAGGAGCTTGTTGAGAAATATCCCGATGCGCCGAACCTGTTTCGTGCGCTGGTCATTGTTTTCCAGTGCCAGAAACAACTGCTTGCCATGGAAAACCTTGAGGTTAATCGCAATGCAGTATTTGAGACCTGTGAGCGTATGATGAAGGCGCCTGATGAGTACGCAGAGGAGCGGCTGGAGGCTGACCTTCTCCTGTCGGAAAAGGAGCTTTCAGGCAGGAGCGCAACGATGGGCGAGCGGGCGCAGGCTTTGGCCGCCATGATTAAGCGATACCGCGATACTTCAGCCGAGGCCAAGAGCCTGCTTATGGGCACACTCATCGTGCAGAAGCTAGATGCTCCGGAGCTTGAGTATTCGATATACGCTGTGCTTGACGAGAGATTTGCCGACGACCATAAGGTTATAGCATTTCGCCGTGACCACCTTAAAGTCGGTCATCTTTCAGTCGGGTTCGAAGGTGATTTTGAGAGCATGGACGGGCGCGCCTTTTCACTGCCCAAAGACGCGCTTGGTCACCTGTCGCTGATGGTGTTCTGGTCAAAGGACAAGCCCGGCATCACAAACCTGATGTCAACGGTCCGGAAATATCAGGAGCAGTATCCAGGCAGGTTTACTGTATTCAGTCTGAATGTTGACGGGTTGAAAGATGCCGGCCAGTCTTTCCTGAGCGAGAAGGGTTACGATTGGAAAGTCCTCAAGATGCCGGGAGGCAGGACACACCCGGCTTACAAGACATACGCACAGGGAGATGCCGTGGCCATTCTTGTCAGCGAGTATGGCTATGCGGTTCTTACACCGGGGTACCAGACGGATGACCGCGGCTGGCAAGGAGAGTGCAGCGGGGCGTTCTCAATATCCGATGACAGAATTTCCGATGCCCGCTACACAGTCCAACTTCAGTCTCTTTTCATTGGAGATTTTCTTGCCGGAAGTGATGAGGGCTCTGCGCCGGGGCCGGATGTTGCACCCGGCGTGCAGGCCATTAGAGACTGTTTCGTGCAGGCTCCCTTAAGATATCGCCTGAAAAAAGAAGAGGCGCTTGCTAACTACAGGAAGGCGGTCGAGCTCTGCAATGATGTGATCCGGCAGAATCCCAAAGCTGCCGGCATCGGGCTTGTGCAGAACTGCAAAATTATTGCGCTGATGGGGCTTTGGAAACTGTCATTTGATCAGGGCTTTCTTGAGCAGGCAGTTTCAGAAGCTAAATCCGCGCTTGCCTCTGAACTGCCGGCCGGAGCGGATGCTGTGCCGCGGTTTTATCTCGCAAAAGACGCGCTTCGCAGTGGTGACGGCAAGGCTGAAGCTGTGGTAGCAGGCTATGTTGAGGCTTGTGGTGGAGATAAAGCGCCGGCGTCAGCCCTTGCGGCCGCCTGTTTGCTCGCGATTGACGCAAGGTCGCGGGAAATGTTTGAGGATTCCCGCGGACGGTTCCTTGCTAAGCACGCCGATAATCCCGCATTCTACGACTTCACAGCGTTTCTGCAGGACAGGCATCACCGGCACAGGATTCTTCAGCCGAACTACACGCTGCGCGAGAGAGATGCGCGAGGCGATATAGTAAGTCATGGTTATCCTATCCCTACGAACTCGTTTCCAAACATAGAGCTTACGGCCCTCGACGGTACAAAGTTAAGACTCCCCAAAGATACTAACGGGAAGCTGACATATCTTCTTTTTGTTGAGCCGCCTGCCGGGGCGACAAATGATTTTCCGTCAGATCTGGACAGTAAGGGCAAGCCTCTGCGGAATGACTGTTTGCGCAACGTGATGGGATTTGCCAACAGCCTGACTAAGAGCCATGTTAACAAGGATATCAATTTTGTTGCAGCGTTTTTGACTGACGATGCGGAGCATGTAAAATATCTCGTCGCGACAAACGGATGGACCTGTCAGGCGGCCATGGTTCCGGGAGGGCTCAAAAACCCGATGGTCAGGCAGTTTGGGATCGTTTCCGCTGACAAGATTCCGAATATATTTCTTTTGAGGCGTGACGGTACGGTCGCGTGGAATTCATCGAGTTTAAGGTATAAGAACGAATTCGGATTTCCATTCGCGATCCTGCTGGGCATGAAAGTGCAGGTGGAAGTATGCGAAGTTGAAACCGCATACGAGGCGCTCAGCAAAGGTGATTACAAAGAGGCGGCACGCGTATTCTCCGGCCCGTTCCTGCCTGCAGAGCCGGATCGCTACGGCTGGCGTTCGCCCAGATATCACGGGCAGACGCTTGCTTACATGGGGTTGAAAGACTGGACCAATGCGCTTGAATCGATAGATACGGCGATTGACGCGCACAAGCTAATTCATTTCGGGGTCAGGGAGGTAAGTCCTGAGAATTGGCGCGAGGAGGTAGCGGGGATTGAGATAAAGAAGCCGTGCGATGTCGTTTCTGAGTTGTGGGCGACAAAAGCGATTATTCTTGAGCAGCTCAAGCGGAACGAAGATGCCGTTGCTTTGCGAAAACGCTGCCAGGAACCGGTCAAAACAGACGCTAACAATGTGTATAAGAAGTTCCACGAGAAACTGAAAGTCTTGCGGTTAAAAGGCAAATAGGAGACAATGAGATTATGAAAACACAAAAGAAATCAGGTTTACGATTTGTTATAATGGTCATGGTCCTTCTGGGACTTTGCAATATTGCATCGGCAGCTGACAAAAAGGCGGCTGTGAAGGGCCGAGTTGACACAGTTAATGATGCCGAGGCCGATCAGGTCAGCACAGTAAAATGGAGCGAGGCGGCTCTGACCGCACAGGGCGAGCAGCTTCTGGCAAAATACACAGCACAACTCGAGGCGTTGAAAAAGGAGATCTCTGCAACAGTGCCAGCGCTGGACGCGCAGAAGAAGGCGGCCTTTATAAATGCCCATGCGGCAGTGCAGGCTGTGCCGGCTCAGCCGAATCCGAAAGGGGCCAAGCTCGCCCCTCCGCAATATGCTCCATCGAATCCACACTATGCAGTTGCGCAATCTAACGCGGTACTGACGGCCGCCCCCCTGCTGGCCGATCTGGATGCTTTCCTGACCAGTGACAAATTCGATGCTAAACTGGCGAAGTACGCATTGCTTTCAGAGGCCACCCCGCGCATGCTCGCCTTATTCGCGCAGCAGGGCAAGGAAGAGGAATCACTTATTGATGAGCTTCTTGGGGATGACAAGCTTATCCAGCAGATCATGGAGCTGGGAGGCTGTCACCAGGGTAAATATGGACAGGCGATGCAGATTTACAAAGCCATCCAGAAGGCGGCTCCATCTGCCAAAGAGGGATTTTTAAAACAGTTTGCCCTTGCTAGTTCCATGGAGCATCCGGACGGGTGCATCACAAAGGAGGGCAAGACGCCAGCCGAGGTCATGGTTGAAATCTTTCTGGATTATGAAAAGGCCTATCGCGAAGGCCTTCTGGATAAGGCGTTTGGCACCTATAGCGACTTCAATTGGCGCTTTGTGATGTATTGCAGCACGATTGAGGATATGAACTGGATGCGCACCATGTTGCGCAATTATCGTCCGGATCACATCGTCAATACTAATTACAACTGGCGTTACTGCGGGATCGTCAAGACCGATGTGCCGTATACGGGTAATGTCGGCAGGCCGGTGCGGCCGGACTTGAACCTGACCAGGTTCCAGGACTACTTCCTTGAAGGAGGTATCTGCGGGCCGCGCTGCTTTGTGGGCAAGCTCTCCACGGCAGCCTTCGGCATCCCGACCCGCGGCGCCGCCCAGCCAGGCCATGCGGCGATGTGTCACTGGACACCTGTGGGGTGGACAACTATTTTTGGCGCACACTGGACCTTCAACAGCCACCGGGGTATATGCGGATTGGATTTCTCCCTGGAAGAGCGGGCGCGAAATGCCGCGGACGAGTATCGCAAGGTCCTGCGAGCCGAGTGGGTCGGTCAAGCGCTGGGAGAGAAGAAGGTGCGCAAGAGTCAGTATGGCATTGGCGGTGATCTCTGGAATGCGCTGGGCTTTTACAAAAAGTTGGCGATTATCGAAAAAGCTCGGATCGCTGAGCTGGCCGCAACAGGTGCCGAGCTGGCTGAATCAAATGAGCCTGCCGAGTCTCCTGCATCGGATTGGGAGCCAGATAAGGCTCCGGTCGCTGTTGCTCCTCGGTTCCCTGTCATTGAGATGACAGAGGCGGATAAGACCATTGTCTTCGGTAAGGATGGCGTGATCACGATTCCGCCGGCCGCGTGCACCTCCCCTGAGACCACGGATAAGATCAAGTTCATGCGGACAGCTGACAACACCGGGGTGCAGGTACACTACGCGCTGGCAGGCCAGCGGCCCGAACTGCTCAAGTACACCTTCGAGTTGCCCGCTGACGGCAAGTACGAACTGTTGGCAAAGGTCTGCACCGTGACGGTGGACCGCAAAGCCATATTGCGCGTCAACCGCAGAACACTGCTCGATCTCCCGTTGCCATACACGAAAGGCATGTGGGAAGATACAAAGCCAGTTGTGCTCGACCTGACCGCGGGACGCAATACCATCATGTTTACAGCGGAAGTCCCCAATAAGGGCGTCAGCATCAAGAACTTCACGCTGAAACCGGTGAAATAATCTGTAACCAGTGATCAGTGACCAGTGATCAGTTATCTGATCATCCGAGACGCCAAGGAGACAGAATGAGAATCATTAGAGCGTCAATTGCGGTTATTGTTGTTTGCCTGGTTTTAGCCAGCTTGGCTTCTGCTGCCGACGTGAAAGATTCATCTGCTGTTGAAAAGGTTCGCTTTGAAGATTTGACAAAGACGAACACCGCTACCCCCGGGAAGGTCTACAGGATAGGGGAAACCGGTATTTGCGGGACGGTAGAGAAAGACCATATTCGCGTCACCCACGTGATCCCAGGTTCTGTGGCTGACAGCAAGATTCTCAAGGGCGATCGGGTGCGCGGAATGCAGCACCTGGGCATGGGAGGATGGGGCGGCATACCGAATCTGGTATCCGTGCGGCTCTATCGTATCGGGCGCGACGACGACTGGCACTTCTATGTCACGGTGGAGCGCGGGAGCCTGAGGGGCGGAAAAGGCAATACAGTTACCTATGACCTGCGGATGCCGCCGGACCCGGGCAATCTGTGCCATTACGGGCCGACCGGATTCTTTGCCAAACGTTATGCCGACCACCTGTTGGTGGATGTGGTGGAGAAAGGGTCACCATCGGACGGCAAACTGCAGAAAGGCGACAGCATTGTGGCTGTCGATGGTAAGCCGATCACGATTGATGCCTACAACCAATTCACTAGGGCAATCGACAATGCCGAGAGCGAAGCAGGCAAAGGAGAACTGAAACTAACAGTCAAGCGCGACACCGTTGCCGACAAGGCTCACGACAAAGATTCTTCCCCCGTGAGCGCTGAACCTCTATCCATAACCCTTAAGCTCAAGGTTCTGGGGAGCTACAGCAAGACCGCGCCCTGCAAGTGTGCCAAGACAGAGGCGCTCATTACGCAGACTGCGGATTGGCTGGTGGAAAAGGGCGGTCTGAATACCACGCTGAATGCCGATCTGCTGGGGCTGTTGGCGACCGGCGAGGACAAATATATTCAAGTTGTTCGCGGTCAGGTCCATACCTGGGCAAAGGAATTCCAGGACCCGAATGCCGAGCTGAAGGCTGATGGATACGTTTCCTGGCACTGGGGGTACAGGAATCTGGTATTGACCGAATACTATCTGCTTACCGGAGACAAGTATGTCCTTCCGGCCATCAAAGCATATTCCCTTAAACTGGCCGCCGGGCAGGATGCCGCGGGGCTTTGGGGACACAGGATGTGTCACCCGGAACTTGGCCGCGCCTATGGCTATGGCGTGATGAATCAACCTTCTGTTTCGATCTTCATTTCCCTGATTCTGGCACAGAAATGCGGTAATGACGATCCTGTGTTGCGTGCCGCGATAGAGAGGACCCACTCCCATTTTGACAACTGGGTCGGGAGGGGGGCACTCCCTTACGGCAACCATGCGCCAATGGAGCACCTTTTCACCAACAATGGTACCAGCGGATCGCTCGCGGTTGCCCTTGCCCTGCTCGGAAACCAGAAGGGAGCCCGTTTCTATGCCTCCCTGTCGGCGGCCTCGACCGATGAAATCCTGACGGGCCACGGCGGGCCCTGGTGGAATATCCTCTGGTCGGGGCTCGGCGCCAATGTTCTCGGGCCCGACATGGCTGCGGCATATAACTGCAAAATCCGCTGGCTGAGGACAGTTACGCGGTGCTGGGACGGCCGGTATGTCGGCATCATGGGCTGGGGAAGCGAACCCAAGCCGGGCGGACTCAGCGATACCGGGAGCCACCTGCTGAATCTCTGTGCCGGCAGGCGTGCCATCTCTATCACAGGCAAGGGCATGGACAAATCGCTCTGGGTCGCGGCAAGAGAGGCCGGGGAGATCGTCGAGGCAGGAGCTGTTGACGATTCGAGCGAGAAGTCGCTGCTTGTGCAACTGGGCAGTCCGCTGCCTCCCGTGCGCGTACGCGCGGCGCAGGCCCTGGCCATGCGCGATGCGAACATTACCGATGAGGTGATGAAAATGCTGGTCAAGGGAAATACCTATCAGCGCATCGGCGCAATTCACGCCATTCAGAACCTGAAGATCGATGGCGCCGAGGATGAACTTCTGGCCATTGCGAAGAATGAAAAAGGCGATGCCTGGGTGCGGCAGCTGGCCGTTGAAACTCTTGGAGGGAGGGAAGATGCAAAAAAGTATGCCCCGGAACTTCTCAAGCTGCTTGTGCAGGATAAACGCTACGACAACTATGGGGAACTCGATCTCGCGCTCGGCGCAGCCCTGGTGAAGCTGTATGAGCCGGATCCCTATGCCACCAACCTGGATAAGGATATGTTCTACCAGGGGGTTGCCAAACTGCTGGATCACAAACATGCCTCGGGACGTGGAGCCGGCATGGCCCTTCTGAAAAACATCCCGATGAAAGACCTGCCCAGAATGATCGACAAGATGGTGTATGTCATCGAAGGGAAGGATCGCACCTATACGTCCTACACCGGGGCCGGCCGCCAGGAAGCACTGGAGGTTCTCTACCGACTGGGAATCAAGGAGAGTATGGACTACACGATCAACACCATCAACGAACCCACCGGGCGGGCCGGGCCGCGGGCGAGGGAACGTACGGAACTTCTCAAGACCTTCGGCGCCGAGGCAGGATACCTTGTCCCGCGGATTAGGGAGGTGCTCGGGAAGGAAGCCGACCCAATTATCAAACAGATCGAAGCTTCCAAAACTCCCAGGAAAATGATTACGACTGAAGAGGTGAAAAAGGGGCTGCAACAATAAAGCGCTCGCCAAAGCGTACCAGAAGACGCTCAGAATCCTTGGAGAAACGACGGCCTGAAACCAATTGTTGAATTTTTAGCTACGACCCTCGGTCCCCCCTGGGAGACACCGACGAAGACCGACAAGGTCGCGGTTTCAAACAACCCCTTTGACATTCACATTCCAACAGGAAAATATGACTTTAACATTAAAGTGGACGAGCGCTATGGTGGGCTGAATAAACGTCAGGACTGCGACATTCCCTTCCGTGCGCTCTACTCGCGGAATGTGTTTAACCTGCTGATGGCGGGGCGGTGTATCAGTGCCACGCACATTGCCCATTCGAGTATTCGCGTGATGAACACCGGCAGCCAGACAGGTGTTGCTGTTGGCGCTGCGGCCTACCTCTGCAAGCGCCATCAGACGACTCCGCGCGAGATCGGCCAGAAGCACATCAGCGAATTGCAGGACATTGTCTTCGGAAAGGGCAATTATACGGAAGCCCTCAAGCCGAGGCAGTAGCAGTCGCCTTCGCTAAGGACTCAGAGACCGATAGACTATAAGACCCCAAGGGTCTTCGCGGTCCTTCGGTCTCTCCTTTTGAGTCTCGGAGTCTTCAGGTCTTTGCGTCCTCCCACCCTACCGATTGCCAATGTAGGTGCTTGACTGTACGCCTTTCATCTTCTAAGCTATTCTAATGCTTGGTAGGGGAGGTGGTCTCTTCACGAGGCAGGCTCAATCACACTGTTGAGCTGAGATGGAATAAACACAACAACAAACCGAGAGAAAAACGATCATGAGAATATGTCTAATACTGCTGGCGATGGCGTTCGTAGCCGGATGTTCCGCTAAATCCCGCGTCGAGGTGAAGCAATCCGCCAAGCCGAGGCTGATAGTGACCCTTCCAGACAATGCCAACACCCCTGACGGCTGTACGTTAGATGCCTCGGGTAACATCATCTTATCGATGCCAAACTTCAATAACGACGAACTGATTAAGCAGGGCATCATAAAGGAAGCCTCCCCGGCCTTCATGGCAATGATCGACAAGAGTAATAAGTTTACCACCTGGTATGACTTCAAGCCTCAAGATCTTCACCCGGAAACAAAAAAGATTGGCCCTATGGATTGCGCATTCGGACCTGATGGGAACCTTTATTTGGCTGATATGCAGTTGTTTTTTGACAAGAAGCATAAATCTCGTTTACTTCGAATCAACGTTGCGAATGGCAAACCTACGAGCTGCGAAGTTGTTGTGGAGGGCTT
>CAYWNP010000097.1:0-9136 GCA_964459675.1 uncultured Akkermansia sp.
GACGGATCTTCAGTCACAGTTCACCGCGACAGCGTGCAACCTCCGCCGCTGGGCGCGACGCCTTTGCTGGGAGGAGCGCAAAATGGCGTGAGTCAGCCTCAAGGGGAACGATCTGCGTAGCGGAACAATACAAAAAACTGAAAAATCGAATAATCATCTAAATCGCAATGCAGGCTTGATCCTGCGCGCTGAAACCTCTATAAAACTTCCAGAAATTACTGAGACGTTTTAGTTATGAGTAGCTATCAGCATCCGACTTTTTCAGCGCAACCAAAATTCAACAATTGAGGTTCTTCGTATAATTTTCTGGATTTTAACCACAGAGGGCACGGAGACACAGAGAGTCAAAGAACAAAACGTTTCACTCCGTCGATTATAGTCCATTTCCAAATCTCCTCTATGTCTCAGCGCTCTCTGTGGTTAAAACGAAACAATGCTTCGGGGTTCTACCGCAACCAGCCTTCGCCCTCTGGGCTACGGCGGTCAGGAAAACCGCGAAAATGAGGGCGGCTAACACATCCGCCTCGCGCTGGATATAGCACGGCGGGCACAGCTCGTCCTTCACCCGGAGTCGACAAACAATGATCTGCCGGTGCTTGCACGAGATAAGCCCCGGCTGCCTGTCCGCCGTAGCCGTATTCGCGAAGGCGGATATTCAGCCGCTCGCGAGGGCTTTCCGTGCAAGCACCTCTCATAGCGATCTTCGCGAAAAAGTAACAACTCTGTGATCTGCGTGTTAAATACCTCCAAAAAAAACCTCTGCGCCACTGCGCCTCTGCGGGAAAACGCATTCCCATTCGTGCTGTTCGCGCTATTCGGATGCTAAAAAACGCTCAGCGTTAACGTTTACGGCTGAATGCAGGCGCTGGAATTTCGTGATTGCTTCTGTTGGGGGTGTCTGGTATATTTTGTGTATATCAAAAATAAAGCCGACAAAGGAGTTTTTATCGTGTATACGCGAAATCTTTATTTAAGCCAAATCGAACCTTTTTTAGGTAACCCCGTGGTGAAGGTGATTACCGGCATGCGGCGTTCTGGAAAAAGCTGTCTGATCCGGTCGTTGATCGCGAAGCTGGTTGCAGACGGGGTACGTCGCGAGAGGATTATCTATGTTGATAAAGAGTCGTATGAGTTTGATGCGATTCGTACCTATCACGATCTGGCGGCGCATGTCGAGGCGGTGCGTCCGAGGGGGAAGGCTCTTTGTTATGTTTTTATTGATGAGATCCAGGAAATCGAGGGCTGGGAGCGGATCGTCGCGGCGTGGTCAGGTCAGCGCGAACTGGATGTCGTGATCACAGGATCGAACGCGCATCTGCTTTCCGGCGAGCTGGCGACCCTGCTCTCGGGCCGGTTTGTCGAAGTGCAAGTCTACCCGCTTTCCTTTCCTGAATTCCGGGCGTTTCATGGGTTGCGGAAAACGGAGATAACCGAGGCGTTCAGGGCGTTCTTGCGTTACGGGGGCTTGCCCGGACTGCATGAGTTCGGTCAGCTTGCGGAGACGACGTTTCGGCCGTTTATCTCGGGTGTGTACGATACGATTATGCTGAAGGATATTGTACGGCGTCATCAGGTGAGAAATTACGCCTTGCTTGAAAAGGTCGGACGCTACATCTTTGATAACATCGGTAATCTGACGAATGCCAGCCGGATCAATGCGTTTCTGAAGAGTCAGAAACTGTCCGTCGGGGTGGATACGATTCTGAATTACATGCAATGGTTTTCCGAGGCGCATCTGACGCACCGCGTGCTGCTGTATGATATCAAGGGGCGTCGTCACCTGGAGGTAAACGAAAAACATTATGTCAGCGACTTGGGATTGCGAACGGGGCTACTCGGATATCGTGCGGATGATATCGGAGGGATGCTCGAAAACGTGGTCTGCCTTGAGCTTTTGCGGAGAGGCTATCAGGTGTCCGTCGGGAGGATCGGCGACTTGGAGATTGATTTTTTGGCAGAACGCGATGGTCAGAAGATGTATCTTCAGGTTGCCTACCTCTTGCCGACAAAGACGACGCTCGAGCGGGAAACAGCACCGTTGCTGGCGGTGAAAGACAACTATCCGAAACTCTTGCTGACGCTCGACCGCGAGGTGGGTGATGATTATGAGGGTGTGCAGCGTTTGTATCTTCCTGAGTGGCTGGAGGCAGGGAAATAATGCGCGAAGTGCGGGAATGGGGGAGTGGCAGGTATAGCAGGTATAGCTGAATAGCAGTTGGCAGTGAGGAAGAAGAAAGTTCTAAAGTTGAGGAGAGAATATCCAATAACCAACACGGAATATCCAAGGAGAAGAAGAACATTGAAAAATAAAGCAGAATCTGATTCGTGTGGTTCGTGCTATTCGGATGCTAAAAAAGAAATCATGCTTTTGTAAATCATTGTTGCCAAAGTGCACACACTGTGATATGTTTGCATCATGAAACCCTACAACTGGAACGATGAGAAGAACGAGTGGTTGAAACAAGAGCGGGGGCTTACGTTTGAAGACATTGTTTTCCATTTGGCGCATGGCGGGTTACTCGACACGATCGCACATCCTAATCAGCAACAGTACATTGGCCAGCGTATTTTCATCGTCAATGTCGAAGGATATGCCTGTATCGTGCCATTTGTAGAAGATGACAAGGAGATCTTTCTTAAGACGATCATTCCGAGTCGTAAGATGACCAAACTGTATTTAGGAGGTGATTCACAATGAAGCTGACACAAGAAGAGAAAAGTCTGCTCGAGTCTGTTGAGCAGGGCGAATGGAAGCGTATCCCTGACTTTCAGCAGGAAGCGACACGCTACAGTGCCGCGGCTCGCGCGGCGCTACGAAAAGATAAGCGCGTGAATATCCGAATGGCGGAACGTGATCTGCTCCGCTTTCAGAAAACGGCCGCTCAAGAAGGTTTGCCCTACCAAACGCTACTCTCCAGCGTCTTGCACAAATATATCACTGGGCGGTTGGTCGAAAAGATGGGTTGAGGTGGGGAGAAGTGCATTAGTTTAAAAACTCTCAACGCCCAACATTTAATGTTTAACTTTTAAGACGAGACCGACTGGTCGCAAGTGCGCGATATCGCACTGCCTGACGGACGCGCCTGGGCGGGCTATGGCAACCTCTTCCTACTCGACAGGCCCGAGCTCATGCAGGTGCGTGTCTCACGTAGTGCCACGCAAGATGAGATCGCGCACGTGGCGAGCGAGGTTGCAGCCAAAGTGCGGCAAGGTGCGGTCGCGGTCTCGCCCTTCATCTCGCCCGGCGAGCAGGCCGTGGTGGCGGCTGTTGCCAAGACCGGGGAGATAGCTGCCAATAATGGCAGCAGCCGTAATAAGAGCGGCCTTATTACGGCTTAGGGCCATTATTGGCCCGGTCGCCCAACCAGTCTCTCACAGGGGCCTCTGGAAGCCCCATAATATTGGTATACGAGCCGCAGTAGTGGGCGATAAGAAGCTCGCCATTTTCGTCAATATCATACGCGCCTGCGCGGTCGAGCGGACGCGTGCGGTCGAGGTACTCGCGAATGGTCTCGTCTGACAGACGCTTGAAGGTGACCGACGAGGCCTCGACGCGAATCTCGGGCTCAGCATCGCCGGGCCGCCCGAGCGCGATGGCCGTAAAGACCATCTGGGTACGGCCCGAGAAGGCGCGCAAAAAGCCTGCGGCCTCTTCGAGGTCTGCCGGCTTGCCGATGAGCCTCCCTTCAAACCAGACGAGGGTGTCGGCTGTGATGATCGCAGCTTCGGGGTGCTCTGCGCGGCAGGCATCAAACTTGGCGCGCGCATTAAAGACCACCGTGTGCACGGGATCTGCCGCTTCGTGTATCTCGACGGTCTCAGGCGCCCAGACGCTGAAGTCGATGTTGAGCGACTCCAAGATCTTTTTGCGCCGTGGCGATGCTGAACCGAGTATGAGAGGGAAGTTCATGGGGAGAAGTGTGTTAATGTGTTAGTGTGTTAATGTGTTAGTTGAAGAGAAGTGCGTGAATGCGCGAATTCGGGAATGCGCGAATGGGGAAGAATTTCCAAATAAGGCAATAACGCAATAAGGCAATAAGGCAATTTTCCTTTCTTACATCCCCGGTAGCCGGCAGTCGACATCTTGTACGGGACGGAAGGTGTGGCGGTGTTCGGGGCAAGAGCCATATTTGAAGAGTGCGGCCATGTGCTCATTGACACCATAGCCCTTATGCGCGGCAAAGCCATACTGCGGATACTGTTCATTCAGGGCGCACATCAGGCGGTCGCGCGAGACCTTGGCCACGACGCTGGCGGCTGCGATGAGCAGACTCTGCCCGTCGCCCTTAATAATCGCAGTGGAAGGGCAGGGGAGTCCTTTAACCGGCAGGCCGTCGACCAGCACATGACCCGCGATGACCGGGAGCGCCTCGACGGCCCGGCGCATCGCGATATGGGTCGCGACCAGAATATTGTGGGTGTCCACCTCGGCGGCCGAGCACTGGCCTGTGGCCCACGCGACATCAGGGACGCTGGTCAAAATCTCAAAGAACCCGTCGCGCTGAGCAGGCGAGAGTTGCTTAGAGTCATTTAAACCCGCCAGCTCACCGGCATAGAGCTCTTCGGCGCGGGCGGGCGGGATATAGACAGCTCCCGCCACGACGGGTCCTGCGAGGCAGCCGCGCCCCGCCTCGTCAACTCCGACAAGGATGATGCCGGGCGTCAGCGCCCACTGGGTGTATTCATAGGCTAACATAGGAGAGAAATGCGCGAATGCGCGAATTCGGGAATTGGAAAATTTGAGAATAAAGAAGTGACAGACAACATTCGCGCATTCACGCATTCGCGAAATCGCGCAATTAAAAAAAACGAGCCGTTCCTCAAGAGGAGCGACTCGATTTTTCCAAACGTTTCTTGCGAAACGGTTCGACTACCAACGGGTCTCGCGACGCTCACGACGTTCGCCGCCGCCGAATCCGCCACCGCTACGTCCGCCAGCGCCGCCGCCGCTGCTACGTCCGCCGCCGCCGTATCCGCCGCCACCGCCACCGCCACCACCACCGCCGCCACTGCGACGCTCTTCGCGAGGCTTAGGCTGGGATTCGTTCACGCGAAGTGCGCGACCATCCACATCCTTGCCATTGAGTGCGTCGATTGCAGCCTGTGCTTGAGCGCGATCAGGCATTTCGACAAAGCCGAAACCCTTGGAACGACCAGTCATCCGGTCGGTAACAACGCGAGCGGAGGTTACTTCACCATACGCTCCAAATGCAGTCTTCAGCGAGTCATCGTTCGTAGAATAGGCGAGATTGCCCACATAGATGTCCATTGTTCTATCCTTCTGTACTTGTAACCGTGCCATGTTATTGTGTACTAGGCAGAACCGGACCCCATGGCTAATCCAGTTATGTAGGCAACCAGCCTATGCTATCCTTGTGCGCCAGCACAACATGACAGCCCCTTAAAATGCTCCTTCTGCTTTCCGGTTACGACCGGAGGCCCCCTCTTCATCAAAACCGCTCTCGGGGTCTTCTTGCAGATCCTCTCACGAATCATGATAACTCGCGCTGTGGTATTAAAATAGCCTTTTTCGACCATCGCTGTCAATCGCGTTTTTCGGAAATCTCTGTTTTTCCGCTTTTAAGTCTTGAATCTGGAGGCAAAGTGGCGCACAATAAAACACGTTTTTGGAGCTTCGGATTTGGTAAGATTTAACCGCAAAATAATTTTTCTCACAGAGGCATCCGCCTACGCCAAGGCTACGGCGGACAGGCAGAGAGCACAGAGGAGAGTTTTTTGAGAATGTTTTACGCGAAGATCGCTATGAGAGGTGCTTGCACGGAAAGCCCTCGCGAGCGGCTGAGTACAGCCGGGGCTTATCTCGTGCAAGCACCGGCAAGTTATTCAAGTTGACTCCGGGTGAAGGACGAGCTGTGCCGCCGGCGTATTCGCCGATAGCGCAGGCACGCCGTCCTTCACCCAATTAGCGATCTTAGCGAAAAAGTATTTCATTGTTTAATTTAAAGTTAAAAACAAGCGAAAAGTGAGCAGTATGCCGTATAAAAAGTATGACAAGATTCTGGTGATCAACTCAGGGAGTTCCTCCCTTAAATTCACGCTCTTTTGCATGGCAGGAGAGACCATCTTGGCTAAGGGCCTGGTGGAACGTATCGGAACCGACAACGCCAATCTGGTGTATCAGCGTGCCGGCGAGAAGAAGAGCGAGCAGGGCATTGCCGCTGAAAACCATGGTAAGGCGCTGGCTATGGCGTGCAAGATGCTCATCACTCCGGGAGAGGGCGTGTTGAAATCGCTGCACGAGGTCAAAGCTGTGGGCCACCGCGTGGTGCATGGCGCGGAGTTCTTCTCTGAGCCGGTCTTGACCACCGAAGATGTCAAGGCCACGATCAAGAAGTGCTCAGATCTCGCGCCCCTTCATAACCCAGCCAACCTCGATGGTATCGTGGCGTGCGAGACGGTCTTTCCGCATGTGCCGAATGTTTCGGTCTTTGACACGGCCTTTCATCAGACCATGCCGAAGCATGCCTACATGTATGCCATCCCGCAGCAGTTCTATGATGACTATGGCATCCGCAAATATGGTTTTCATGGCACGTCGCACAAGTTTGTGATGCAGGCGGCTGCCGAGTATCTGGGCCGCCCGGTCGAGGAGCTTAAGCTGATCACTTGCCACATGGGCAATGGCTCGTCGATCGCCGCGATTGATGGCGGCAAGGTTTTAGACACCAGCATGGGCCTGACCCCGCTGCCGGGCATGATCATGGGCACGCGGTGCGGCGACATTGATCCTGCGATCATCTTTTATCTGGCCCGCAAGGGTATGTCGATTGACGAGATTGACAACGTGCTCAACAAGAAGAGCGGACTCTTCGGCATTAATGGCATCAACAGTGGCGACATGCGCGACACGGTCAATGCCGCGGCGCAGGGCAAGTCGGCCGCGGCCAATGCGATCGAGATGTTCGGCCATCGCGCGGCGCTCTATATCGGCGGCTACTATACGCTTTTGGGTGGCGCTGATGCGATCATCTTCACCGGCGGCATCGGCGAAAACAGCCATCCCGCGCGCAAGGCGATCATCTCGCGCCTCGCCGCCATCGGCTGCGAGCTCGACGAAGAGAAGAATCTCGAGATTCTTGGCACCTTGAGTCCCGTCAGCACGCCGAAGTCAAAGACACCCGCCCTCGTCATCCCGACCAATGAAGAGCTGATGATCGCGCGCGAGACGTTTCGCGTGCTCTCGGAGGAGATGAAGAAGTAGGGGAAGAAGTTCTAAAGTTCGAGAGTTCTAAAGTGCTAAAGTTGTTTAGAGACCTTAAGGACAGCAGGACGCAAGGACGTAAGACAACAGGTGTTTCAACTTTAGAACTTTAGCATTTTAGAACTTTAGAACTGTCTGCCGCTGGCATTGCGGGAATGAGAAAGAAGTAAAATTTATGAGCATACTTGATACGATGATTCCGCGGGCGCAAGCCGCAAACAAGACGATCGTCCTGCCCGAGGGCATGGATCCGCGCGTCATCACGGCTGCGGTTAAGGCCGCCAAGACCCAGCTCTGCAAGCCTGTGGTGCTGGGCACCCCGGCTGAGATCACAGCGGCCGAGGCGCAAGCTGGCATGACGCTGGCCTCTGTCGGGCTGATTGCCATTGACTACACGACGTCTGACCTCATCCCTACCTTGGCGGCAGCTCTCTATGAAAAACGCAAAGCCAAGGGCATGACCGAGGAGGAGGCGCGCAAGACGGTCAGCTCCAACCGCCTCTACTTCGGCAACCTGATGGTGGCGCTCGATCTGGCGCAAGGTATGGTGGCAGGCTCGATCGCCTCGACGGGCGATATGCTGCGTAGCGCGTTCCACTGCGTCGGCACGGCGAAGGGCATCAAGCTGGCCTCTTCGGCCTTTATCATGGATCTGAAGACGCCGACGCTCTCGGGCGACTCCACCTTGCTCTTTGCAGATTGCGCGGTCAATCCCAACCCCACGGCAGAAGAGCTGGTCGACATCGCACATGCCACGGCATTGAGTTATCGCAAGCTTCTTAATAAGCAACCCCGTCTCGCCTTCTTGAGCTTCTCCTCAAAAGGCAGCGCCAAGCATGAGCTTGTCGACAAGGTGCGCATCGCCGCCGAGCTCACCCAGGCGCGTTTCAAAGAGCTGGGTGTTGATGCAGTCGTCGACGGCGAGATTCAGGCCGATGCCGCGATCGTCCCGGCGGTGGGCGCCTCAAAGAACAAGAATGGCCTCATCAAGGGCGATGCCAATGTGCTGATCTTTCCAGACCTCCAGGCTGGCAACATCTGTTACAAGCTTGTCGAGCGTCTCGCCGGCGCGACAGCGCTCGGCCCCGTCATTCAAGGACTCGCCAAGCCGGTCAATGATTTGTCGCGCGGTTGCTCGGCCGATGATATTTATGGCACGATTTGCATTACCGTGCTACAGGGGTAGCGGGAAGAGAAATGCGCGAATTCGGGAATGTGCGAATGCGCGAATGGGGTTGATTTGGCAGTACCGTAGTACCGTTGTACCGTAGTGCCGACCAGCGCTAGCAGGTCATGACGCGGCGGTTTTTTCGGGACTACGGCACTGATGGGTGGCACAACGACGCAAGAGGAGGTGACTCGCTTGACAACTAAGACGCACCTTGCACTCGTCATTGCACTCGCGCTGCTCACCGGTTGTCAGAAGACGGTCGACGAGCGGCTGGCGGGCTTGGGGGTGGCGCCGGGGCAGGTTGCGACGTTGCGCGAGGCGACTTTTGATCAGACGATTGCAGAGGGGGTCACGTTGGTCGACTTCTGGGCTGACTGGTGCACGCCGTGCAACAAGCAGAGCGAGATCCTTGACGAGCTGGTGCGTGCGGTGAGTAACCAGGCGGTTATTGCACGTTTTGATATTGAGAGCTCAAAGAAGCGGGTCAAGCAATTTAAGCTCGAGTACCTGCCGACGCTCATTCTCTTTAAAGATGGCCAACCGCTTCAGACGTATACAGGGCTGACTGAGCGTGTCACGCTGGAGAAGTGCATTAGAGACAGTGTCAATAAGTCTAAAAAGTGTCAGTAAGTGTCAGTAAGTCTTGCAACACCCAGTGCCGTAGTCCAGTTGTACCGTAGTACCGGCCAGCGCCAGCAGGTCACGGTGTCTCTTGTGATTCGCGCATGGTCTTGAGGCGCTCG
>CAYWNP010000098.1:0-8847 GCA_964459675.1 uncultured Akkermansia sp.
CCATTTCAGACCTAAAACAAAAGGCCCGTAAACATTGATGTTTACAGGCCTTAAATTTGGTGGGAGATAGAGGACTCGAACCTCCGACCCCTTGCATGTCAAGCAAGTGCTCTAACCAACTGAGCTAATCCCCCAAAGCGGAAAAAGTGGGCATACTGTAGTATAATTCGTCTCCCTTGTCAATTATGGACTTTTTTGCTCTCTTTCTTTTTTATTGCCTTTTCTCAATGAACCTCGTTACACTGTACCGACGTAGATGAGAAAGAAAGGGAGGGAGTCGTGAGCGCAGTCCAAGAAGTACTGAAGCGTTATGTTGAAATCCAAGAGGCGGTCGAAAAACTGGAAATAGAGAAGAAGCAGTGCAGGGAGAAGCTGGTCGCACACATGCATGAGACAGGACAGAGCCTCTGGTCCACCTCCCTCGACGCGAAACAACTGACGGTTCGTTATTTTTCAAAAACAACCGTCAAATATGACGAAGCTTTGCTGCAACAGCGACTGGGCGACACGTATCTGCAGCTCCTGGAACCTGACCTCTCGAAGATCAAAGCCCATCTCCAAGAAGTGGCTCCCTTGCTCAAGCCCTTGCTCCAACAGGTCGGCACACCCTCCCGCGAGAAGGTTAAGGCCGCTGTCGAAGCCGGAACGATCGACCGCAAGGCCTTTGAGGGTGCTTTCACTAAAGTTGATTCTTCGATCTTCTCCGTCGGAAGAACCACGGTTCAGAAATGAGTAACACAATATGACAGTCATTCTTTATCCAGTCGAGCGTATTGAAGCCGAGAAATCAGAGCGTTTGAGGTGCAAAAATTGCACCTCAAAAAGGTAGAATCGCACAGCTGAACCGTGCAATGTAGTGAAGGAGTACCTTTTTGACCGAATGGACCAGATTGACCGGATTGATTAGACTTGAATCTTAATCCTTCTAATCCTGTTAGAAGAGTGGTTGTTTGTGGCTAGAAGGGTTGGCGGACAAGAGTGTCCGCGTTCCCAGGATGAAGTTACTAAGTAAGAAAGTAAGGTATGAAGACAATTTTGAAAGTGGGGACCCGAGGAAGTAAGCTGGCGATGATCCAGACAGGGGATGCGCTGGAACGCATGGAAACACTCTTCCCGTCGTTCGGCTTTGAGACCGTGCCGCTCACCACCTTGGGAGACCGCGACCTCGCCACGGATCTGCGCCTCAGTCCGGATGATTTCTTTACGCGCGATCTTGATGAGGCGCTACGCAAGGGCGAAATCGACCTGGCCATCCATAGCGCGAAGGATCTTCCGACGCCTGTCGCGCCGGATATTGACTGGTTCTGGCTCCCTTGGCGCGAAGACCCGCGGGACGCCTGGATCCTTCCCAAAGGCAAAACATTCGCCGATCTTCCCCCAGCTCCCATAGTTGGCATCAGCAGCGTCCGGCGTGAAGCCTACTGCCGGACACGCCTCCCGCAGGCTGTCATGAAGACGATCCGCGGAACCATCCAGGCGCGTCTGGATCAACTCGATGCAGGTGATTTTGATGCCATGCTCATGGCAGGCGCTGCCTTGAAGCGGCTCAATCTTGAAGAGCGTGTGACCGAATGGGTTCCGCTTACCGACCTTCCCGTGCCGGCAGGCCAAGGCTATCTAGCGGTGACCTTCCGCATGGGCGACCCCGTCATGACCCAGTTGCGCAGTTATTTTGTCAAGGCCGTCCGCTTCGTCGGCGCAGGTGTGGGCTCTGCTGATTATTGCACGCTGGGCGGACTGAAGGATCTGCGCCAGGCCGAGGTCTGCCTCTATGACATTCTGATGGACGATGCGCTCCTAAACGACCTGCCCCCGGACGCCGAACGCGTCTTTGTCGGCAAACGCTGCGGTGAACATAGTGTGAAGCAGAACGAGATCACCACGCTCATCGCAAACTACGCACGCCAAGGCAAGCGCGTGGTCCGACTCAAGGGCGGTGACCCGGGGCTGTTCGGACGGTTGGCCGAAGAGATCGAAGAGCTTGACCGCCTGGCCATCCCCTATCGTGTCCGTGCAGGCGTGAGTGCCCTAACCGTTGCAACGACTGGCACAGGGATGCTCCTGACCCGCCGGGGTGTCTCGCGTGGCTTCACCGCCCTGACCCCACGTGCCGCCGAGGGTGCGGTCTCGGGCGTCGGACGCGACGTGCGCGAAAAGATGCCGCTGGTGCTCTTCATGTCGCTCAGTGTGGCCCCGGACATGGCCAAACAATTGCTCGATGAGGGCTGGGAGGCGCAAACACCTGTCGCCATTGTCTATGATGCCGGCTCTGATAATGAGGAAATTTACCGCTCTGATCTGGTGACGCTGAAATCTAAAATCACACATCTAAAATCTAAAATTGACTCCGAGGCCCCCGGCCTCGTCATTATCGGCGCAGCCGCTGGCACAGCCTACCGCCGCGATACCGGCGCACTTAAAGGACAACGTGTCCTGGTGACCTGCAGCGAAGCCCTGCTGGAGAAGTCCGCCTTGCGCATTACCGACTTTGGCGGATTCCCGATTCTTCGTCCACTGATCAAGCTAGTGCCCTGTGCGACGCAAGTGGATGTCACGTCCTTTGACTGGCTCGTCCTGACCTCGCCCTCTGCAGTCCAGCTCTTCATGGAGCAAGCCCGGAAGGGTGACCTACGAAAACTTCCCAAGATCATGACCTGCGGTCCGGGCTCAGCCTCCGCATTGAAAGCCTTCGGCATTACGCCAGACCTGATGCCGCCGATGGACTACAGCGCCGAGGGGCTGGCAGCCCTTCTGCAGGCGCACGATTTTAAGGGCCAGCGCGTCCTGCGACTTCGCTCCGAGAAGGCAGGCGCCTTGTTGGCGGATGTCCTCCGCAACAAAGGCGCAACCGTCGAAGAGGCTGTGCTCTACACGAATGAATGGATCCGTTACGAAAAGCTGCCGGCCTTTGATACCGTCTTCTTCGCAAGTGCCTCCGCGGTCGAATCTTTCTGCGGACAGTTCGGTGCTGAGGCTTTGAAGGACAAGCTGATCGTCGCCATTGGCAAGCCGACAGAGGCTGCGCTCGCGCAAGTCGGCTTCAAGGCGCAGATCATTGGCGACGAGGCAACGGTCGAGGGCGCCATCACCTCGCTGGCAAAAGGGACAGTTCTAAAGTGCTAAAGTTATTGCCTTGCATCCTGGATCCTCGGCGGGATTAAGCTGTGCCCGCCTGAAGGCGGAACTCCGAACAACAGCCAACACCTTATAAAAATAGAGTGAATGTATAATGGCACGCGCGTGAGAGATGCACTATGATTATTCACATTCAAGCAGCGAAGAGGATATCCTGCTGATGAAGAGAATTGAGAGGAGAGACGAACGATGCAAAGTCATGAATTACTGAGTCAGTGTTTTAAGAAGCAGGGCGTCAAGCACTGTGCCACGGAACTCGGCCTTTCAGCGCCGCTCCTCTACAAGTGGTGCGAGCCGAACAAGGGCACAGACGACTCCGGGGCCGTTAACCCACTCGACCGCGTGGCGCAGATCGTCCGGGTGACCGGAGACCGCTCGCCCATCGACTGGCTTTGCGGCCAGGCAGGCGGGGTCTTTGTGGCAGATACCACCAGCAACAAGAGCACCCTCCCGAACATGATCCAGCAGACCCACAAGATTCTCAAGGAGTTTTCCGACCTGATCGACGTGATCTCCGTCGGCATGACCGACGACGGCAAGATCGACCGTCAGGAGTCCAACCGTATTCGGGATGAGTGGCAGCAGATGAAGACCATCGTCGAGAGCTTTGTCCTCGCCTGCGAAAAGGGCGTTTATGGCGCGAAGTAATCCGATGCCTAACGTTAGTTTGCATTGACTTATGACTAAAACTACCTTACTATTTTCACTGGTTCAAAATCAAAGAAAGAAGGGTTAATCACTTATGACAGCACTCTATTGGTTCTATCTTGGGATCGTCCTGATCATTCTCGAGGTAATGACCCCCGGACTCGTCTCCATTTTCTTCGGCCTCTCCGCCCTTGTGGTGGCGATGATTACCTTTATGGCGCCTGGCATACCCGAATGGGCGCAGTGGGTGATGTTCTCCATCTTCTCCGTTCTGTTCATTGTATTGTTGCGCAAAACACTGAAAAAGACCTTCTCCGGGACATCCGAGGTTACGGAGGATCTGTTCGATGCCTACACTGGGAAACGCGCGACGGTTGTTGAATTCATTTCCCCAGGGAAACCCGGACGTGTTGAGTTTAATGGTTCGGACTGGACAGCCGAGGCAGAGGAAGAATTGGATGTCGGCATGCTGGTTCGGATTAAGAGCAAGAAGAACCTAACGCTGTACGTTGAAAAAAACGCATAACTTTCATTTTCACTAACAACACAAACAAAAAGGAAAAGTCACCATGCCTACGTTCATTGGTTACGCCATCGCAGCACTCGTCGTGTATACGATTTTGAAGTGCATCCGGATCGTCCCTCAAAAACAAGCTTTCATTGTCGAGCGCCTCGGCAAGTATCACAAGACCCTGGATGCGGGTTTGCACATCCTGGTGCCGATTGTTGATAACGTCGCTTATAAGCAAACGTTGAAGGAACAGGCCATTGACGTTCCTCCGCAGCAATGTATCACGCGTGACAACATCACCGTTGAAGTAGACGGCATTCTGTATCTCCAGGTTATGGATCCCGCAAAGGCCTCCTACGGCATCGGCAATTACCTTTTTGCCACCGTGCAGCTGGCCCAGACCACGATGCGTAGCGAAATGGGCAAGCTGGAACTGGACAAGAGCTTTGAAGAACGCTCGCTGGTGAACTGTTCGATCGTCTCTGCGGTTGATAAGGCCTCTGACCCCTGGGGTGTCAAGGTGACCCGCTATGAGATCAAGAACATCACGCCTCCGCAGACCATCCGTGACGCCATGGAAAAGCAGATGCGCGCTGAACGTGAAAAGCGTGCCTTGATTGCTGAATCCGAGGGTGACCGCCAGGCCAAGATCAACCGCGCGGAAGGTGATAAGCAGGAAGCGATCGCCAAGTCCGAAGGTGAAAAGATGAAGCGTATCAATGAAGCTGAAGGCCGTTCACAGGAAATTCTCCTTGTGGCGCAAGCCCAGGCTACCGGTATTGAGCGCGTCGCAACAGCGATCAGCACCAAGGGTGGTTCGGAAGCCGTCAACATGCAGCTCGCTCAGCAGTACCTGAATGAGTTCGGCAAGATGGCTAAGACGAACAACACCATGATCATTCCTTCCGACCTCGCGAATGTCGCTGGCATCCTCAAGGCCGCCACGACGATCGTCAAGGAAGTGAAGTAAGCAACGCGGGAACTGGAATAATGGAACAATGGAATGGTGGAATGTTGGGAAAACCAACTTCCATCATTCCATATTTTCACGGAGGACGCGCAATATGATGATGGATGAACCTTTTTTTTATTTCGTATTGTTTGCCCTCTTCTCGACCCTCTTCGGGGTGTCTGTCGGCAGCTTCCTCAATGTCTGCATCTATCGCATTCCCCGGGAAGAGTCGATCATCACGCCGCGTTCGCACTGCCCGCACTGTGGAACATTCATTCCGTGGTATCTGAATATCCCTGTCTTAAGCTGGTGTTTTCTACGCGGTAAATGCGCCTCGTGCAAAGGGCCGATCTCGGTGCGCTACACCTTGGTCGAACTCCTGACCGCGACATTGTTCCTGATGGTTTACTTACAGTGGGCCCAGCCCGCATCCCTGTTGCTTGAAACGGTTGCGAATCCGTTGATCATCCCCATCTACTGGCTCTTTGTTTCAGGACTGGTCTTGGGAACCTTTGTTGACTTTGAACACTACATCCTGCCGGATTCCGTAACCATCGGCGGTATGGTGGTCGGACCGATCCTCTGCGTCTTGGTCCCCGCTCTGCAGGGACAGGAGATCTGGTGGAAGGGATTGTTGCACTCTTGCCTCGGACTCTCCATCGGCTTCTGTTCCCTCTGCGCCATCGCCTGGATCGGCGAAAAGATTTTCAAGAAAGAGGCGATGGGCTTCGGCGACGTCAAGCTTCTAGGCGCGATCGGTGCCTTTTTAGGCTGGAAGGCCGTGCTCTTCACAATCGTGGCCTCCTCCTTCCTCGGCAGCATCGTCGGACTTACTTTGATTGGCCTGCGCAGCGCCAAGATGAAGAGCGAGATTCCCTTCGGACCTTACATTGCAGCCGGCGCTTTAATCTGGATCTTTTATGGCCCAACCCTAGTATCACTCTATTTAAGGATGATGCGCGTATGAGTAACATCAACAAAATCTATCTCTCCGCGAACGACTATCTGCAAGACAGTTGGCGTCTCGCGCGCATGGTCATGGACTCCGAATGGGTTCCGGACTACATCTTGGCACTTTGGCGAGGGGGTGCACCCGTCGGCATGGCGATCCACGAATTCTTTACCTACCATGGGATCAAGCTCCGGCATCAGATCATTAAATGCCACTCCTACACCGGACTCGACAAAACCCACGAAGTCCGCTTCGAGCATGCGGATGAAATCTTTGACGCGCTTCCGAAGGGCATCAAGCTCCTGGTCGTGGACGACGTCTTCGACTCCGGCATGACAGCCCGCGCGGTCTACGAGCGGCTCGCCATCTGCGACATTGATTTCAAATTCGCCACCGTCTACTGGAAGCCCGGACAGAATAAGACCATGCTCCGG
The DNA here is from genome assembly GCA_964459675.1 of uncultured Akkermansia sp. GTDB lineage: Bacteria > Verrucomicrobiota > Kiritimatiellia > RFP12 > UBA1067 > CAIZQW01. The sequence goes on from CAYWNP010000098.1 coordinate 6,633, forward strand.
CCCGACTTCTTTGTGCGCGAGACTGAAGACTGGATTGTCTTCCCCCACGAGATGGAAGGCCTGACCCGCGAGGAGATCAAGATCAAAGATCCCGAACTCTATGCGCTGTTGAAATAAAATTCCGAGGGAATTTTATTTTAGGCTGTAGGAGTTTAGGTTATAGGGGATTAGGTTATAGGAAGAGATAACAAAAAAGGCACTTGCAGAAGTTCTGCGAGTGCCTTTGTTATTTATGAGAGTCGAAGGATTACTTCGTGGCGCTCATCTGCTTCACATAAACATCCATGCGCTCTTGAAGGGCCTTGATGCTCTCGGTGATCTTGGTGCTGCTCTCTTGCAGCTTGGTGATCTCAACCTTGGCCTTCTCGAGATCAGCGGTGCCCTTCTTAGCATCAGCCGAACCGGTCAGTCCGCCGACCAAGCTCTTCGCGCTAGCGCTCAGGTCAGGCTGCAGTTCCTTGATCTTAGCAGACAGCTTATCGAGTTCACCCTGCTTCGAGGCGATTTGAGCCTTATACGAATCAACGGTAGCCTGGAGCTTCGCGGTATCCATTGTTTTAGCTTCCGCCTGCACCTGATCAATCGGCTTCGTCTCGCTTGCGCCAGATCCACCACCGCAACCGACGACGAAACAACCGAACAGAGCCACCATCGCCAACGACATACATACCTTCATAATAAACACACCTTTCTTGCTTCGGCAGCTCCACCCTGTAATCGGGCAAAGCCTGCCACACCACGCGAATCCATCTCACAGCCCCATTGGCCGTGTAGTATGATCCATAAGTTGTATTCAGTTTAAACCTAAATTCAACAACTGTCAACCTCTGCGGGTGCAGGACTGGCAAGGTTGAAGCTTTTACACGCTGACAGCTTGTCGCGTGTCGGTCAGGAGCAAGGTGCAGCGAATGTCGCGGGGGGGAATCTTTGAGAGATGCGCTAGCGCCTGAGAATAGCTGGCCATCTGGCTTGCGTAGGTCTCGCGCATGCGGATGGCAAAGGCCGCTTCTGATTCGTTTTCGCGCCGCCGGTTGGACTTGAAGTCAAAAATCTCTGCTTTACGCCGGCCCTCTTCTTCACAGAAGACGACACGGTCAAACGTGCCGGAGATCCATTGGCCGTCCACCACCAACTCAAAGGAGGTCTCGCGCCAGAGATCGACCGCTGAGGGCGGACGACTCAAGGCGGCGCGGAAGGCGGAGGCGACCGTGAGATCAAGCTCCTCCTTGTTGATGCCGGCTGGCTGTACCGCGTTGTCTGCGAGCCACTCAATGGTGCTGAGCGCCACATGCAGCCGCGTGCCGCGATCTGCTGCGAGCTGGCCGACCTGCGGCGTAAAGAGCTCGCTGGCGGCTCTGCCGTAGTGATGCGCCGAGGAGGGCGTGACCCGCCGGATGTGCTGCCGCTTTTGACGGGGCAGCGTGGTCACCGCCTGCTGCGGGATCTTGGGCTGGGGAATCGGTTTTGCGTACGTGAACCACGCCGGGTCGCCTAGGGACCACGGCACGCCACCCAAGGCGCTTTCGATGTGATTACTGAAGTAGAGCGCTTCGGAGTTTTTCTTGGGCGCTGACTTGAGCAACACATAGAGTGCGCGCTTGGCGCGGGTCATGGCCACGTAGTTGACGCAGAGCGCCTCAAAGACGCCGCTGTTCAAGGTGCGTTGAGCAGCCGCAGCGAGAACCGCATCCGCTATCAGGAGCTGCTGGCCGGGATGGGTCAACAGCCAGCTATTGTCGGGCCCGCAGAGTACCGTGTCCGGTCGCTGCGCATCAATCCCTTGATGTTCGATAACGGGGACAAACACCAGATCAAAGCCGAGGCCCTTGCTACGATGAATGGTGAGAATCTTGACGGTCGAGGTGTCTGCCACGTCGCGCGTCGTGAAGGCATCCACAAACGTGGCAAAGTCGGAGAGCGTGGTTTCGGGGTCTGCACTAGCAGTGAATTGCGTGGCGGCCTGGAGGAGTGCTTCGAGCCGTGTCTGTGTGAAGTTGTCCGTGCCGTTTCCACCAAGCGCTTCGATGTAGGTGCTGAGGGCGCGCGACAAGCCGAGGCGGGAGACATCGTCCAGCACACGCTGGGATAGCAGGGCCACCCCCTGCTCCCTCGGCAGTGAACAGGCTTTCTGAAAGAGGGTTCTGGCGAGGGGCGTGGCGCAGACATGTTCCCAGGCGAGGGTGTTGTCGGGATGTTCCGCGACCTGCAGGAGGTG
>CAYWNP010000099.1:0-8818 GCA_964459675.1 uncultured Akkermansia sp.
TGCTGGCGGGTCATGGACTCGTCAGGCGGCAGGAGCTCTACTGGGGGATGCTCATGGGCGACCGTACGGCGGATCATCAGCATCTGCACAATCGAGAGCACCTGGCTCACCGTCCAGTAGAGGGACAACGCCGAAGGGAAGCTGTAGAACATAAAGAGCATCATGATCGGCATCATGATCAGCATCATCTTCTGCTGAGCAGGATCGCCGGCTGAAGGCGTCAAATACGTCTGCAGGGCCATAGTACCCGCCATGAGGAGCGGGAGAATGTTGAGGGCGCCAACAAAGGGGATCATTCCCAGGAAGAGATTCTCAGGCTCACTTAAGTCATTAATCCAGAGGAAGGGCGCATAGCGCAACTCCACGGCACTCTGCAGAACGGTAAAGAGCGCGATAAAGACGGGGATCTGAATGAGCATCGGCAGACAGCTCGACAAGGGATTCACCTTGTTCTCCTTGTAGCACGCCCACGTTTCCTGCTGCATCTTGGTCGGATTGTCCTTGAACTTGGCTTGGATCTCTTTAAGCTTGGGCTGAAGCTCTTGCATCTTCTTCATGCTGACCGTACTCTTATGCGTCAAGGGCCAGAAGATAATCCGGACCAAAAGGGTCAACAGCAAGATCGCAACACCATAGTTGGGGATCAACGAGTAGAAGAAGTTGAGGGTCGGAACCAGCAACTCGCAGAACCACCAGAAGAAGCCAAAATTCATCACATCTTCCATCTTGTTCCCCATGCTCCTGAGCAGGGAGAGCTTCTTAGGCCCCACAAAGAGGGTGTAGGTGCGCGTCATCACCTCGCCTTTTTCCAGCGAACGTCCAGGGAAGACCATGTTGGCAGAGAGTGCTGTCAGGGAGAAGTTCGGTTGCTTCATATCACGAACCGTCTTCAGCGTGAACCCGCTATTCGTCTCACTGGCTGTCAGGGCGCTCACGAAAAAGCGCGACTTGATCGCCACCCATTTCTGAGACTCTCCCACAGGAATTGTCAAGCTTTCAGGCATTCCGGCTGCGGAGGTCGAACCCCCGCACCCGCCCACACTTCCACCCAGCAAATAGGTCTTCGTCAGATCCTCAGACCCCCAAAACTTTGTCTTCGCCTTCTCCGCAACAGGCAGGGAGTCCACAGACAAGACCGCTTGGGCCGAGTGATCCTTGTACATCACACCCATGGAAATTTCGTTTGTGCCAATGAGGATCCGTTCAGCACCCAGGTTTCGCACCGTATCCGCGACGGCAATGTGGTAGTTTTTGAGTAATTCGATTCGACGCGTCACCTCAAGCTGCTGTGCTGTCACCGTCTTCAAGGTGATGAGTCGTCCGGAAGCATCCTTCGTCAGTTCATAGGGGGCATTGGACGCAACACCCGGGAAACCGCTCAGCGCTAAGGCAGGCGCAGCCGCATAATCAAGAACAAGGGGAGGATTGATATCGCTGACCTTGCCCGGTTTCGTTGGAAATTGACTCAACTGAACGCTCTTAACCACAGCACCATGGGAAGAGACGGAAACACGCACCTCGTCATCCGAAAGCTCTACAAGCTCCTCAGGCACGCTGGGCGTAACAAGAGGAACAATCGTCTGAGCAATAACCGGAGCTGTCGGGGCGGTCAGTGCCGGCACAACCCCATTTGTCGTCGTGTTACCTACCGGGGATGTCACAGCCTGCTGGGCCGTAGCCTGCTGAGCAGCAAGGATCTTCGCCTGTTTAACCTGCTGTGTCTGGCTATAGAAGAGCCAACCAACTAAAAAAACAGCCAAAAGTCCCGCAATAATCTTCTCTTGAGTATTCATACTCCTCTAGGTTTCACTTTCTTTCTTTAAGTTAATATGCTTCTCGGGCACAGGATCAAACCCCGAAGGCCCAAACGGGCGACAACGGAAAAGCCTGCACACGGTCAACCAAAGTCCTCTAAAAAAACCATGCGTCCGTAACGCGTCAATACAATAGGTCGAACAGGTCGGTTCAAAACGGCAACAGGGGCCAATCAATGGAGAGATCAGCATTTTATAGCCATACACGACCAGAATCACAGGCGCACAGAGACTTTTATTCAGCAAAGAGAGTATTGCTTTCATGTCGCTGCCGCTCCCTGAAAATCATACGGTCGTATTCCAAACCCTTGCCCGCTTCGCAATCCGTTCAAAATCCTTCATAACTTCAGCGCATTTCTTGTCCTTAATGCCTGAACGGGCAATCAAAACAAGATGCACGCCTGTCACGAGAGAGGGAGCTGTCAGCCGAAAGGCCTCGCGCATCAAACGTTTCGCCCGATTACGATCCACCGCACGCCGAAAGATCCGCTTAGAAACAATAACGCCGACCTTTCGGTCGGCATCTTTAGAATCCGCCACCCAAACCGACATCGTCTGCCCATAAAGGGAACGCTTTTGACCAAACACAACTTTATATTGTGCAGAGACAAGACGATTCAAACGAAGCGGTTTGGATACCGTTTCTGTTGTCCGAGTCGCATCACTCATGACGCTCTCGGTCACGTGATTACACCTGCGTCAAACGCAGACGCCCCTTTTGCCGACGGGCGTTCAATACCTTACGACCGCCCTTGGTCGCCATACGTGCGCGAAAACCGATCTTACGGACGCGCTTTATCTTCGAGGGTTGCCATGTCATCTTCATAGTGGACTGTTCCTACCTTTCTCGTCAAAAAATGAGTCATTTACATTAACATATCCCATCGGACGGGTCAACCCACCATTTTGCCCTTTAGTCAACTTTCTTTGCGCCGCTACTCTTACCTCGTAACCAGGACAAATTGTCACGCACAAAGCCACGAAGCCACAAGGAAATTCAAGATTAAAGATTCTTTTCTTAACGTTGTGCCGTTGTGGCTTTGTGCGATACAGTTATTGATTCGTGCCTTTAGCGATTTTCGGATGCTAAAAATTGGATGTTGGATATTCTGTGTTGGATATTGGATATTCGCTCCCGTTTCACCTATGGGTTAAACACCTTATTGTTCCTTGACACAAATGTAGGGTACCATGACGCTAATGAACAAGATAAACAATACCAAAAGGATATTAATCATGAAACATTCCACCCTGCTGTTACTGCTGTCAGGTTTTATAGCATGTGCGCCATGTTATGGCGAAACTGCGTCTGAGAAGACGCCGACAGAAAAGAAGTCATCTGAAAAACAAACGCACAGTCCCATCCACAAGATCGCGATGTTCATCCCTAACGTCATTCTCGATTTATGTGATGTCGTGCGACTGCGTGTGCGTGTCGGGCCTGGTATTGCCGCAGATGTCCGGGCAACCGAACTAGCTTCTGCGTTTGTAGGATCCTATGGGTCAGTCTATGCTGGTCTGCCGGGTCCGCGTAACAAACGGAGACCTAAACTCCCGATCGGACTGGAAAGCCGCAGCGGAATTCAGGTCAGCGTCGCTGATGCCACTGCGGAAGGCATCATCGGTCCGGATTACGGTCCGACAGAGATCGGCGTCGGCGTGCATCTCCTCATCGTTGGCTTAGATGTCGGCTTAGAACCCTTTGAACTGCTGGACTTTGTAACCGGCCTCGTCTTCATCGACCTACGTGACGATGACCTTTAAAGGGAGACGCCGTCAACCCCTTCATGACTGTGTTATTTAGCTGATATCCCTTTTCTGATTAACCAGGATGAATTCTGCCGTGAGTTCGGCACAGACCTGGCCTGCGGTGTCGGTGACCACAGCTCGCATCGTGACCGTATAATTGCCATTCGGCTTCAGGAGAGGTTCAGCGACTGGGGACGCAACAGCCAGGCCATCTGTAGCCACGCGTTTCAGGTACTGAATGGTGGCATGCTTCGCGACAAGTTCGCCAGCCAGTCCGCGCGAGGCGAAGAGCCGTTCCGTCGCACGATACGCCGCCAGCGTCGCACCTGAAAAGAGGGAGCCGGCAAAGAGCGAGCCTTTGTCATTGAGGTTGGACCCCAAGGGGATGAGGACCCCATCGTCTCGCTCACAGAGGCCCATATTGTCCGCGGCAGGAATTTTCATGGCCGGACCTCGTTGGGTTTCACGCCATATTTCTTCTGACGGTCACGGCCGGCAGGACATCCGCCAAAGGTGAGCAGCATCTCCAGCTTTTGAATGATCTTGGCCAAACCATTCCCTCTACGCGCCCGTGTACAGACCGGGCACTTCGATTCACAGAACTCAGCATCCAGTTTCATATTCATTGTTCCTAAAAACCTATTGAGTATACTTCTTTTGGGCTATATTCTTCAAGGTACAATTTTATTAGGTATCACGCCTCGCTGTAAGAAGGACAGATCGCCCCCTTCTCTTCACCAATTACAAATGGCAGATTGCCAACAACAACGGAGTTTGCTAAATTTAAAAAATGTTAACACGCATTTACCTAGAGACTAGCGTCATTAGTTTTTTGACGGCCCGACAGGCAACCGACGTTGTCCTTGCGGGACATCAGGAGAGTACACATCTTTTCTGGAACCAAAGGAACGATTACGAACTCTTCATTTCAGATATGGTCATCCAGGAATGTGAAAAAGGTGATGCTGATTGTGCGCAAAACCGAATGATGGCCATTCAGGGGCTTCCTGTATTAAATGTCGATAGCGAGGTTGAACGTCTCGCCTCTGAATTGATTAGAAAAGGGGCCGTCCCTAAAAAGTCACTTGAAGATGCCGTACATATAGCAGTTGCTTCTGTTAACGCCATTGACTTTATTGTCACGTGGAATTTCAAACATATCAACAATCCGTTTATGAAACAACAGATTAGGACGGTCATTGTTAATCTGGGGTATGCGATGCCTGAGATCTGTTCCCCTGAAGAGTTGCTGGAGGCCACAAATGAATAAAAATCCAATTATTAATGAAGTCCGTCGAGTGCGTGATGAGCATGCACGTAAATTTAACTATGATTTAGCTGCCATTTGCGCCGATATACGAGAACACCAGAAAATATGCGGACATGTAGTCGTTACGCTAAAAGATAAGACGAATCGGGCGTTATACCCAATGCCACAAGCAGACAGCTTGGCCTGCCACGAAGATCAGGGGAAGATAACCCAGGACCCTAGCTGAATATTGCTGTCGTACTTGTGATTTTTAAAGGGAGAGCCCTCATGAGCATTAAGGGAATGTTACTGACTTCTGGCCTTATCGGCTTGGCTATTACGCTTGCTGGCGAGAGCATGACATTTGCCAGCTATTGGGGAGTTTATTTGCAAGGTTTGAATAAAAGTAAATGGCCGGCAGACTCAATGGTTATTGTGGGGCCATTTATCAGTGATATCCCCATATATCTTCTATGCTTGATTGTGCCTGACACCCTGCTCGCGGATATGGGCCCGACATGGTTATCTGCAATCGTTATTTTATTGTCTACCCTCATATGGGCTATTGTTGCATTTTTACCCATGTTTGCCTGGCATCAATTCAAAAAACGCCGACTTGCTTCCGAAGATTTAACAAGCCTCCCCACTAACGCAACGAAAGTATGACCGCTTTGAACTCTGCTTTTCAATCCTCGTTCTCCTCAGAATCCTTGCGCCAAATATACCCCCTCATCTTTCTCGAGCCTCCGTTGATGATTACCAATAAGACTGGATTACCCTAAGTGTAACATTAGTATTAATATTATCGGGTTCCCGTTGGACCCCTAGCAGCGATGCTTTACTTAAATTGCTCTCATAGAGTATCCCCCAAACTTTAACAACCTCTTGATAGGTACAATCTTCTGTTGCCAAAACGACTAACTTCAGCTTGCCTGTCCGGAAATCCGTGGAATGTTTAAATAATATATCACTTAACTCATTGGACGCTAATTTGTTACCTTGAATTGATATTGAATTTTTTCCACATAATATAATGTATAAATTTGTCGAGCACATGACACTTTGCAATGAATGATATAATAAGTGTTGTTTTTTCGACTGATATGACGGTTTCAGATTCAACGGTTTATGCGCTTTCTTATCAGGTGCGTCGACCACATTAACCGTTAGATAAATATTTAATTTTTTTCTTGCACAAACTTCTATTACATTCCAAACATTTACAAAGGCAGTATCTTTCTTGGCCCAGATACCAACACATGAAGCACCCCGTGTAGTCAAAATGTTTTCCAGGTCAAGAATTGTGAGTTCCTCGCTTTTTTCCTGCCCAGTAACCATACTAACTGAGTAACGGTTTGTGCGAACGATATGAACATTTGGGAAAGGAGGTCCATCCATATGGACACCCCAGAAACTCCAAGAATAAATACGAGGTAAATCTGTGGCATTAACTTTTGATAGCTTTTGTTCTTCGCACCCAGTTAAAGACAAAAAAGATAAAACAATGACTATGTGTCGCAATTTTTTCATTATACACTATCGACTTCTCATTCTGTCTCAGGAATTCCTGCCTACACCTTAAGCCCCTTCAGACGGCCATCCAGTTGCTCGGTGTCTTTGATAATTTCATCCCAGGTGACGACCTTGCCGGTATACGCGGCTTTGCGTCCCAGAATCGTAATCAGGCAGCTCTGGATGCTTTGCGCCACAGTCGGATTGGAGAAGTCCCCCTTCTTGATGGCATCATAGAAGGCGATCACATTGTTGTAGGCGCCGTCACGATAGATCTGCTTGGTATCGCCCCCGCGATAGAAGTTCTCGCCCCGAATCATGACGTTACCGCCATATTTTGTCTCAAGCACGCCCTTGGTGCCGGTCACACGGCAGAAGATCCCATCAGGCTGCGTCCCATGCGCATCAAACTGACGGGAACTAAAGACCATGCCAACATGATTCGGGTAGTTAAAATGCAGCGTAAAATAATCCCAGCAGTCCCCGACATTCACACGCACCTTACGTCCACCTGTGCCATAGGCATTGAGGGGTGGCCCTTGACAGACCCAGTTCATGACATCGAGGCAGTGAATATTCTGCTCCGTGATAATGTCTCCCGAGAGGGCCTTGTCAAAGAGCCAATTGATGAGCCGACCTTCGGCATCATCCGCTTCGGTTATCCGGTCAAAGGCTCTGCCATGATAATAAAGATCGCCAAAGACCAGGTCCCCGATGGCTCCAGCATGCACACGCTTGAGTGCCTCCTGATAAACAGGTGTGGCCCGCGTCTGGAAGTCGACGAGAAAAGAGAGCTTCTTTTCCGTTGCGCGCTTACCGCTGGCTTCGATGGTATGACAGCCCGGCACATCCACGGCAATCGGCTTGGCGACATAGAGATGAGCACCCGCCTCGACAGCGGCCGCCGCGTGTTCAGGATGAAAGTAAGGCGGCGAGAAGAGGGCCACTGCGTCCGGCTTCGAATCCAGCACGCGTTTATAGCCGCTGAGTCCTGAGAAGCAACGCTCCTTCGGAACCCCCAACGACTCGCCAAACTTTTCAGACTTCTCCTGAAAGTAGTCACAGACGGAAACGACTTCGTAGCCACCATGCTGACGGAAGAGCTTTTCCATGAAGGTGCCGCGTCCGCCACAGCCCACGATGCCCAACTTGATTTTGGCCCCAGTCAACTTAACTTCCAGTAACGCAGGTTCAGAGTCCTGCGCCATCAGAGGGGACGCAACAGTCGCCGCCCCTAAAGCAGTCACGAAATGCCGACGTGAAAAACCGTTCAGTGCACTAGTGTGATTCTTTAACGTCTTCAAACCTGCCTCCGTAAAAGATTCAATCAATCATAGCCGAGTATACTGATGATTTTTTCGCGCATCTCCGCAAAGGCCAGATCCTTCCTGATAAAACCACAAGCTCCCGAGTCAATGCACTGTCCAATCGTTTCGCTGTCAGCGACACCTGTGAGTATAATGATGCGCGCATCAGAGTAATTTTGCAAAAGTTCGGTGACAACCGCATCTCCAGTTTTGAAGGGCATATTGACATCTAGAAGCACGAGATCAGGCAGGAGTATCCCATACTGCGAAACCACATCGCTTCCATTATCCAACTCGCCGACCACGATTCCAGGAAGAGATTTAACAAGCTCGCGGAGTACAACTCTCGCATGAGCTTCATCATCTACTAGCATTACTCTCAATGTGTTCATTTCAACCTCCAAAAATACTTTAGGGTTAAAGCTTACTACAGATGAATGGATTTTGTCGAATTCTCTTTGTGTTTTTATGGATTTCTTGCTTTCGCAAACAGCAGCTTGTATTATTTACAGGATACAAAGGAGCTCTTAAATGAATACATCCAGACGCCGGTTCATCACACATAGCGCTGCACTGGGCATAGCGAGCTATGCGGCCGCGACACGTGCAGAAGAGGTTCCGGCGGCCAGCGAGCCATCATACAAACTTGTACCCATCGGTAAAATAGAGATCAAGAACAAGGTCATGGGTATCCGACTATCCGACGCCTATACCGATGGTCTGTTGGGACTCGACCAGTGGTCGCACCTTCAAGTCTTCTACTGGTTTGACAAGAACGACATTCCCGAAAAACGGAAGATCTTACGTGTGCATCCACGGGGCAATAAGGAGAATCCGCTCACTGGGGTTTTCGCCTGTCGCTCACCCTTCCGTCCCAACCTCATCGCTCTGAGCGTCTGCCGCATCGTCGCGATCACAGGTTCCTTCGTACAGCTGGAGACGATTGATGCGTTCGATGGCACGCCTGTCCTGGATCTTAAGCCTTTTACACCCGCGGATGCACCGTCCAAGGACGTCAAGGTTCCCGACTGGGCGCGCAGAGGACCTGCCGGCAAAAAGACGGAGACCAAAGAATAGTGAAAGTTTGGGCTCTTCAAACAATTTAGTGGGTAATAATGGCTCTTCGCAGCTTTTCATAGTAACAAATGATGGTATATGTTTATGCAATGTATCGTTTTACCACAGAG
>CAYWNP010000100.1:0-8780 GCA_964459675.1 uncultured Akkermansia sp.
TTTTATGACTGATTTAAATAAATGGACCCAGAAGGCGCAAGAGGCTTTAAAGCGCGCGCGAGAGACTGCGATACGTTACTCACAGCAACAGATTGACGTTGAGCACCTGCTCCTTTCCTTATTGGAAACGGAGGATGGTTTGACTGTTGGTTTGTTGAGCCGGATCGGGGTCTCCATTCCGCAGCTTCGTGCGCGCGTGGAACAGGAGTTGAACAACAAGCCCCGTTTAAGCGGTGACATTGAAGAGGGCAAGATCTATGTCACCCAGGCCTTGAACGAATTGATTGTTCGTGCGGGCGACCAAGCTGCCAACTTAAAGGATGAATTCCTTTCTGTGGAGCATCTGCTACTCGCGATGGCGGATAGCGGTAAGAAGAGCGTGTGCGGCAAATTGCTTGCGGAGTTTGGTGTGACGACCAGCAAGATTCTCGAAGTCCTCAAGGAGGTTCGTGGTAATCAACGGGTGACGAATGACAATCCCGAGGGACAGTACGAGGCGCTCAAAAAGTACGGCAGCGATCTGGTGCAGCTGGCCAAGGCTGGCAAGCTGGATCCCGTGATTGGACGTGATGCGGAGATTCGTCACGTCATCCGCATCCTTTCCCGCAAGACCAAAAATAATCCCGTGCTGATCGGTGAACCGGGCGTGGGAAAGACGGCGATTGTTGAAGGGCTTGCTCAGCGTATTGTGCGTGGGGATGTGCCTGAAGGACTAAAGGAGTGCACCATCTTTTCACTCGACATGACCTCCCTGATGGCCGGCGCGAAATACCGCGGCGAATTTGAAGAGCGGCTGAAAGCGGTTTTGAATGAGATCAAGGCTGCCGAGGGACGCATCCTGCTCTTCATTGATGAGATCCACACGATTGTCGGTGCTGGTAAGACTGAGGGATCCTCGGATGCCGGTAATATGCTGAAGCCGATGTTGGCTCGGGGTGAACTGCACTGCATCGGCGCGACGACCTTGGATGAGTATCGCAAGTACATGGAGAAGGACGCGGCCTTGGAGCGCCGGTTCCAGCCTGTGCAGGTGGATCCACCCTCGGTCGAGGATACGGTCTCCATTCTGCGTGGACTCAAGGAGCGCTTCGAGCGTCACCACAATGTACATATCCAGGATGCGGCGCTGGTCTCGGCTGCCGTGTTGTCGGATCGCTATGTGCAGGATCGCTTCCTGCCGGACAAGGCGATTGATCTGCTGGATGAAGCATGCGCGTCGATTCGCACGGAGATGGACTCCATGCCGGCTGAGCTTGATGAAATCACGCGTAAGGTGACACGTCTTGAAATTGAAGAGACGGCGTTAAAGTCAGAGGTCAAGGGATGGGCGGCCAAGGTGAAGAACTTTGTCGCAGGAGATCCAGCCCATGAAGCAGCGACGCAGCGCAGACTTCAAGAATTGCAAAAAGAGCTGGCTGAGCTGAAATCCCACGCGGATGCGATGACAGCGCGCTGGCAGAGTGAGAAGAAGATCTTGGAACAGACCCGAAGCCTGCGTGAGCAGTTGGACACGGCAAAGCGGGCCTACGACCAGGCGGAACGTGCGGCGGATCATACCCAGGCGGCTGAATTGAAATACGGGAAGATTCCGGAGCTGGAGAAACAGCTAAAGGCAGCGCAAGAAAAGATGGCTGCGGCGCATGGTGGCAGTATGCTGCGAGAAGAGGTGACCTCGGAAGAGATTGCAGAGGCGGTCTCCCGCTGGGCAGGGATTCCTGTCACCAAGTTGATGGAAGGCGAACGCGAGAAGCTCTTGAATCTTCCCTCTATTCTTCATCAGCGGGTGGTGGGACAGGACGAGGCTGTGGAAACGGTATCGGATGCTGTGTTGCGTTCGCGTGCCGGCATCAAGAATCGCCAGCGGCCCATGGGTGCGTTTCTCTTCCTCGGGCCGACGGGCGTCGGTAAGACCGAGCTCGCCAAGACGCTGGCAGCCGAGCTCTTCGACTCCGAGCAGGCCATGGTGCGCATTGATATGTCTGAATACATGGAGAAGCATACGGTCTCGCGTCTTGTCGGTGCGCCTCCCGGCTATGTTGGATACGAAGAGGGCGGACAACTGACCGAAGCTGTGCGGCGTAAACCGTATAGCGTCGTGCTTTTGGATGAGATCGAAAAGGCCCATCCCGATGTCTTTAATATCCTCTTGCAAGTCTTGGATGACGGACGTCTGACCGACAGCCATGGACGTACCGTGAGCTTCAGGAATGCCGTGATCATCCTGACGAGCAATATTGGTTCTGAGTTTCTGGCGGCTGAACGTTCAGGGAAGAGTGCCACCAATGAGATATCCGAGAAGGTCAGGGGACAGGTGATGGATCTGCTGAAAGCGAGCTTCCGTCCTGAATTCTTGAATCGGCTCGATGACATTGTTCTCTTCAAACCGCTCGGAAAAGAGCAGATTGCCGCGATTGTGCGTCTGCAACTCGAAGATCTCCGCAAACGGCTGACCGAGCAGGAGCTGAAGTTGGAGCTGAAAGATTCGGCCATTGAGTGGTTGGCGGAGAAGGGGTTTGATCCTGTTTATGGTGCACGTCCTGTCAAACGGGCGATACAGCGTGAACTCGAGACCCCGATTGCGCGCAAGATTGTTTCCGGCGGGGTCCTACCTGGCGGAACACTCCGAGTCAAGGCTGGCAAGGAAGGTCTCGTGATTGAGGCTGAGGCATAACGTCGGCCAACCGAGCGAAAAAAAGAAGGGACTGGTTAACCAGCCCCTTCTTTTTTTGCGAGTCGTTTCGACTAAACAGCCATGACAGAGGCCGAGACGCCGATAATTTCCTCGCCGTTCTTAATGCCATTAAGGGACATCTTGAAGCTGACCGTCGTTCCTTGGAAATTGAGGGAGTAATTACCCTCAGCATTTCCTCCTTTGGCTGCTTCTGCGAAGGCGGCTGCAGCAGCAGGAACAAAATCAACAAGCTTTGCGCTCTTGTTCTCTGCCAAGTTGTGGATGTTAAACATGTCCTGAGCAAACTGATTGGCCATGATAAACGTACCGTCTGTATTGCAAATGAACATGGGAACCAGCGAGTGTTCAACCGCTGATTGGAAGCGCTTGGCATCCACAAGCGCGGCTTTGCGACGATCTACATTACGAATCGTAAAGATCATGTTGTTGCCGCGCATGAAGTTGATATTACACACGCCGATCTCGCCCGCAAAGGATGTTCCATCTTTTCGGAAACAACGCGAATCAATGAGAACATGAGAGCTTTCGGCAAGATTCTTCTTCAGATGCTCCATGAGCTGGCGCGTCATGCCGGGGATGATCGTGGCAATCGGAAGATCCCAAGCTTCATCCCGGGTATAGCCTAACACATCAGTCACCCGAACATTCGATTCCATCACATTGCCGCGTTCATCCAGGATACAGACCGCATCATACAGGCCGTTCATCAGCTGCTGATAGAGCGCACGTTGATCCAATTTAGGTCGTACCTTGAGGACGCCGACCTCGTGTGCGGCCGCTGCTGGCTCAGCAGTGTGCGCTGGGGCTGAAGCTTCAGCTGCTTTCATCACGGGGATAGCTGCTGTTTTCCCAAGTGGTTTTAGCAAAGGTGCTGGTTCGCTCGCAGGAATTGTGGCACCAGAGGACTGCGGTACTTGCACCCCGTCTGCCTTTAGGGCTTCATCTTTTTTGTTAAACCAAAATGCCATAACACAAATCCTTATTAGAAAATAAAATTTCCTTTGTAACTTATCACAATTTTGAAGGTATGCCTAGCATTTTCCGTAACTCGAAAAAAAAAGTTTTAGAGAAAGTCGTCGAAGAAAGGGCTTGCCTTATTTTTGGGAAATGCGTATTCTCATCACAATAAAAAGGCAGTTGGATTTCGCCAATGGAGGTTTAGCATGAAGAAAAATACGTATCATCAGAGTCATTTGATCAAAGAGCTCGCAGAGACAACCAAGCTACCTCAGACAAAAATTAAAACAATTTTGGAAGCCTTACGCACGATTACCAGTCGCGAAGCGTTAAAAGAGGGCCTTACGCTTCCGGGACTTTGTCGTTTCGATGTGGTTCGCCGTAAGCCGCGGAAGGTTCGCAATCCCAAGACAGGCCAGATTTTGCTGATCGGAGAACATCTGTCGTTGCGCGTGCGTGTTGTGAAAAAGCTTCGCACCGAGGTAACCCCTCTCCCTGAGATGGTTATTATTGAAACTCCGGTGCTGACTCCCGAAATGGAAGATTTCTCACAGGCAGTCTCTTTTAAATGCAAGGCGTGTGGGCAGGAAATTGAAGCGCCTCTCTCGACCGCGGGACTTTTGGCGGAATGTCCGAACTGTCAGGCGGCGATTACCATTCCGAGCATTTCAGAACCAGGTACGCTCCATGGCGGTTCCGTACCTGAGGTTGCTTCGACCTCGCCTCAGACAACCACAACGCAAAGCAATCAGATGGCAAGCAGCCAACTGGTGGATAAGAATCGCACAATCCGTATTGACTTGGCGGCATTGGGTATGGAATCCCATGAGCCGCAGAAACCTGTGGAAAAACGCGCGGTCTCCTTTATTTGCAAGAGTTGCCAACAAGAGATTGAAGCGCCATGCGAAATGGCAGGTAACACGGCAGATTGTCCTTCCTGCGGCATGACTTTTGAGGTGCCCTTCTTCTCCGAAGAGGGTACGATCCATGCCGTTGCCACGGATAAGCAGACGTCTGACTTGGTCAAGGCGATGAAGAGCCGTACGATCCGTATCGAAGTGCCGGATGATATTTAATCCAAGGCAACCCTTTTCATCAGACGATTAACCTGCTTCGTACTCATTTCTAATGGAGTCGAGGCGGGTTATGCTTTTTAGGAGACCCCCTTCACGGTTCCGAAGCAGCCACACATGACGCAGGGAAGCACACACGAGCTCAAGTTCTTCTGCTAATGTTTTTCGGGTTGCGGGCTGTTGGTGCGTATGCGTTAAGATGGCTATTCCGCGATGACAGGCGGCTCTGACCATCCTGAATGTATGGATGATCTCTTCGGCAAGAATGGACGTGCCTCCTGGCATCTGCCCCTCTAGGGCGTCCACACGTGCGAGGACGGCTTCGAGTGTTTCAGGGGTCACCCCCGCGAGGATGGGGCGTTTCGCGGGTTTAGAGAGGATGTGGAAA
Source organism: uncultured Akkermansia sp. (assembly GCA_964459675.1). Taxonomy (GTDB): domain Bacteria; phylum Verrucomicrobiota; class Kiritimatiellia; order RFP12; family UBA1067; genus CAIZQW01. The sequence goes on from CAYWNP010000100.1 coordinate 5,111, forward strand.
AGTTCAGTACTGTTGCCCCTCAGTGCACCTGCCAGTCGATAAACCTCTCCCAGTTCGAGCAGGAGCTTTCCGTACCCCTCTGTCCAATACCGATCACAGGTTTCCGCAAGGTCAAAGGATTCTTCACTCGCCAGATTCCAGCTCAAGCCGGCTGCAGTGGTGAAAGCCGGCAGGCTAAGTCCCAGAGGCTGCCAATGCCCCCCGTCGCCCCAGTCGCAGACAATGAGTCCGCAGGCGCCATGCTTGATGCCATTTTCGGCCGCGTTCCGAATATTGGCCAGCATATTATCCGTTCGTCCGGCAAGGCTGTTCCAGGAGGACGTTCCCGGACAGACACAGAAGGGTGCATTGGCTGCGGCAAACCGTTCCCCATGCGCATCAAAGGGGTGATCTGCTTCGTAACCCCACTCCAGCACCAGCGCATCGGAAGGGATTTCAGAGACGAGCTCGGGATGGTTGATAATGATGTCCCCCCAGAACGCCATTCGCTTTCCCCTCGCGGTGACCATCTGGTGGAGCAGAAGCAGATAGTCAAGATAGACGCGTCCCTCGCCAAACTTCTTCACAAGCTCGTGTGAACGTCCAGGCCCACGGAGGTCAAAGGGTTCGTCGCACCCTACGTTGAAAAGGGATGAGGAGAAGTTGGGCAGATATTCATCATAGAGTTCAGCGAGGAAGGCAAACGTGCCAGGTTCTGTCGGGCAAAGGACTGAAGGCTTCTCTTGGAAGCCACCCCAGGGGAGGGGTGCGCCACCTTGGGGAAGCTCAGCCAGAGGAAGGTAGCGTTTATGGGCAAGCCATTGCTCCATGTGTCCAAAGGAGTTTTGGTTCGGGACAAGGTCAATACACCGTTCTTGGCAATAGCGATCTAACGTACGGATCTCCGCTGCGGTCAAGGGGCTCGCCTCTTGCCAGACATCACGATGGTTCGTATAGGCGAAGGTATGCTCGACATAGAGTTGCAGATGGTTGATTTTAAGCCCTGCAAAATGGTCAACTAGCCAATAAAGCGTCTCCAGCGTCGGCACCTTGTCCCGGCTGACATCTAACATGACACCCCGGATCGCAAAGTCTGGAACATCTTCGATCTCGCAGCAGGGAAGCAGGGTTCCATAATGGTTGATGAGTTGGAGAAGAGTCTGGGCCGCATAGAAGAGTCCGTGAGCATCTGCCCCAATCGCGGTGACACCTTTTTTGGAGATCTGGAGGCGGTAGGACTCGGGAAGGAGATGGGTCCCTGAAATCCGAAAACGGAGAGGAAAATCACCTTGATCTGCTTCGGAGTGTTGCCAGGAATCCCCTAATTTCTGCCGCAACAGGAGGGCTGTTGGCAGGGTTGCTGAGGAGTCACCCTGAAGGCTCACCCGGCCAGAAGCCGGGAGTGCCCAGGACCCCTCCAACACGCAGATCTGTTTCGGAAGGGGAAAAAGGACCTTGTTGATGTCGCGCATTTGGATCATCATGGCAAAAGATGTGTAAAAAAACAATAAAACAATCGTTGCATACAATCGTAGGCATGCGTTATACTTAAGGCACATTTAAATTGTGTGGGTGAAATATGGCTACTACGAATAATCAATCCGGTACACTCGTGCTTCAGTCAGCTGATGGGTACGAAAACAGTTTGCGCGTCAGGAAGACAAAACTTCTGGTGATCAGTGGACCGCTTCAAGGCAGCGAATTTATCCTGAACCGTGACACGTATACGATCGGTTCTGGCGAACATAATGATCTCGTCATCGCTGACTCGACCGTCTCCAAACGTCATTGTGAAATCATTGTGGAGGAGTCCGGTTATCAAATCCGTGACCTCGACAGTACCAATGGTACGATGGTGCAGGGGGTTCGCCTCTCATCGGCACATCTGGCCCCTGGAGTTGAAATACAAATCGGAAAAAGTCGTATCGTCTTTTGTCCCCTCCAGGGATCCAATGATATCCCCCTTTCCAGCCATGAGTCTTTTGGAAAGATGCTGGGCCGCTCCATCCCCATGCGCCGAATCTTCTATCTTGCCGAAACCTATTCGCCCTCGGATGCAACCATCATGATTACGGGCGAGACAGGCACGGGTAAGGAGGTCCTCGCGGAGGAGATTCATAATCATTCACCCCGTAAGAAAAAACCCTTTATTGTGATCGACTGCGCAGCGATCTCCAAAGAGCTCATGGAGAGTGAGATTTTCGGACATGTCAAAGGATCCTTCACCGGCGCAAATTCAGACCGTCAAGGCGCGTTTGAACTGGCCGATGGCGGCACGGTTTTCTTGGATGAAATAGGGGATCTGCTGCCGGATCTCCAACCCAAGCTTTTGCGCGTCCTCGAAAAACGCGAAATCCGCCGCGTGGGAAGCAATGACGTCCGTAAAATTGATGTGCGAATCATCAGTGCGACCAATCGTAACCTCGCGACTGAAGTCAATGAAGGCCGCTTCCGCGAGGATCTCTACTATCGCCTCTCAGTGGTCCATCTCGAGCTTCCGCCCCTGCGTCGCCGTAAGGACGATATCCCGCTGATCGTTAAGAATTTCCTCGCGCAGTTGCATGGCGATGATGCCCTCTCCCAGATCGGTGACTTTGATGCAACGATGGATGTCTTGAAACGCCATGAATGGCCAGGCAATGTGCGTGAGCTTCGTAACCTGATTGAGTTGGCTTTCTACAGCGAGAAGCGTCCTGTGGACTTGAGTTCGTTTCTGAGCATCGGTGCCCTGCGCTCGGGCCGTAAGTCCAATGAACCGCCAGAAGCGAACTTTGTGACCGACAAGCCCTTCAAAGATGCGAAAAATGATCTGATCGAGGAGTTTGAAAAGGTCTATCTCAATGACCTGCTGGCGCGCAATCGCCAAAACATCTCCCAGTCTGCCCGTGAAGCCGGCATCGAACGCGCTTACCTGCAACGCCTCATCCGCAAATATGGCATGAGAGAGTAAAATGTGAGATGTCGAAAGAATCGAGTAAATCGACACAATCGAAAGAATCGAATCGGTCGATTTCCTCGATTACATCGATTCGTTCGATTTTATCCGATTTCATTCGATTTCTTCCGACATTAATCAATCTAAGGAGCGCCTAATGCCGTGTTTCTCACTCTTAATCCTTCTCGCCGCGTTGGGCTTTGCCTGGACCTTTGCCTGCCCGTGCGGTAATTTCTGGGTCAAAATCACCATTACTGTTTGTATGTTGTGCGCAGGCTCTTTTCGTCTGGCAGGCTTTCCGATCAAAAGCGTGCGCAAGCCACTCACGGAGATGGTGATCGGTATTCTGGCCGCAGTCGTGCTCTATGGAATTTTCTGGCTGGGCGATTTCATGGCTGCCGCGCTCTTTGGCTTTGCGCCGAAGCAAGTTGAAGCGATTTATGCGATCAAGCAATTGGGCCACCCGTGGATCGTTGCCTGCGTGCTCTTGTTTATCACCAGTCCGGGCGAGGAGCTGTTTTGGCGTGGCTATGTCCTGCGCGTGGCGGTCACGCGCTGGGGCGCACTCCGTGGTTTTATCTTCGGTTCCGGTATTTATGCCGCAGTCCACATCCCGTCGTGCAACGTCATGCTGGTCATGGCTGCGTGGGTCGCCGGAATTTTCTGGTGTGCGCTCTACCAGTGGCGCAAAGGTGATTTAATTGCCTGTATCGTCTCGCATGCCCTCTGGACTGTCAGTGTCTTTCTGCTCTTCCC
>CAYWNP010000101.1:0-8705 GCA_964459675.1 uncultured Akkermansia sp.
ATGAGCAGTCCGCTCTCAACGCTGATTGGTCTGATACTCGGGACGGTTTTTGGTCTTATTGCGCTCTCGCTGCCGACAAAGGTCGTTCTGATTATGAAAGAGCGGCGGAAACAAAAGTTCAACCTTCAATTGGTGGAAGGTTTAGGGAGTATGAGTAATGCGATGCGCGCGGGTTTCAGTATTAACCAAGCCTTTGAAACGATTGTGCAGTCAGGAGAGAATCCAATTTCTCAGGAATTCGGCGTCATGTTGCAACAAATGCGCGTGGGTATGAATTTTTATGATGCCCTCCAGAGTCTTGATAAGCGTGTGGGGACTGACGACTTGACCCTGGTCGTCACCGCGGTTGATATTGCGCGCCGGACTGGCGGCAACCTGACTGAAATTTTTGACAAGATTGGTTTAACGATCCGCGAACGCATGCGTATTGAACGACGTGTTCAGACATTGACGGCGCAAGGCCGTCTGCAAGGACTCATTGTTGCCAGCATGCCTGTCTTTCTCGGTGGGGCGATGACGGTGCTCAAGCCGGACATGATGATGCCCTTCTTCCGCGCGACCAGTGGCATGATCTGTGTGGGTATTACCATCTGCCTCATCGCGGTCGGCTGGTTCTTCATCAAGAAGATCATCAAGATTGATGTCTAGCGACTCTACGGATTGATCCGAGTCCGCATATCTCTGGCTCCCTAAGCGGAGTGATTTAGAACTTCACTCCTGGGTTTCGGAAGCGGAGTCCTGCATTGTCATGATAAGTACCTGATTCACTGACAATGGCACCGTCAGGTCCGCCCATCATGAAGTGCCACACTTTCTTAAAGGGCAGTTTATAGGGGCGTCCGTCCGCCACGAACTGCTGGATGTGGCAACTCTTCAAATTATCGCGCGTCTCTTTAGGAAGTTTGGCGACGATCTCTGGATACTTGTCAAAGTTGGGTTCGCCGTCTTCACTGAAGGCATAGACCGATCCGTAACGGACAATCCAGCTCTCCATCTTGGCGGGCATGTCGGTCTCATGATGGCTATGTTCCGCGATACACTGATACGGCAACAGGAAGATTTCGTGCGCAAAATAAGATTCATTTTTCTCATTAAACCAGAATACGCCGCCCATGCCGAATTGGACGAAGTTCCCTGTTCCGAAATCCAAGGCCCATAAAAATTTGGGGTCGCTCTTGTAAACATCATAGATCGGCGCGCCATGTTTCTGCATGAGATCGAAATAGGCCTGTTTCCCTTTGTCGGCATCAAATTTGCCGTCCTTATAAAAAGCGCTATTCGTCTGTTGCGTGGTGCATCCCGTGATCAGAAGGCCTGTCAAGAGAAGTGAGGTTCCCGCGAGAGTGGTGAAATGTTTTTTCATAGAGTTACCTTTTTTGACCGTTTTTGTTTCTGTGCATGAGAGTCTTCGGCGCCCTTCTTGTGATCTCCTGGTGCCGGGGGTGTCCAGGCTGCTGGCTTTGGGTTATCAACGACGAGCGGGATTGGGTCATCACAACGCTTCATTTCGTTTTCCAGCAACGCCATCATCGCTTTGACCTTCTCGGGTTGTTGAGCCGAGAGATCGTTCATTTCGTAAGGATCATTTTGCAGATCAAAAAGATGTGTCACGTTGATCAGAGGATAGCGCATGAGTTTCCAACGTTGATCCCGGATTGCACGTTGGCCGTCGCGATAGCCTGTGTAGAGAACATCACGCGTCTTCTCTTGTTTCCCGGTGACGATGGGCATCAGGGACTTTGCATCCACATGCGCAGGGATCTTTGCACCTCCGAGATCGCAGAAGGTTGGAAAAATATCCATCAAGTAAACAAGGGCATCGCTCTTGCCTTGTGGAATGCCAGGTCCCGCGAGGACACAGGGAACGTGCATGCCACCGAATTCAAAGAGGTTCTGCTTTCCGAGCAAACCGTGATCGCCAATGGAAAGACCGTTATCTCCAGTGAAGACAATGACGGTGTTCTCGTATTCGCCCAACTCCTTTAATTTTTCAATGACACGGTTGAAGTTATAGTCCAGTCCACTGATGCAGGCGTAGTAATCGGCACGGACCTGCTGAATCATCGTCTCCGTGCGAGGCCAGGTTTCCAGCTCCTCATCGCGGACCGTCATCTCGCCATTATTAAAAGGCAATTGAGGGAGGAAGCCCGGTGATTTTTTAATATCCTTCGGTTTATACTTATTATGGAACTGCGGTTCAGCCGTTCGTGGGTCATGGGGAACCGATGGTGCGAGATACATATAGAAAGGACGGCTCTTGTCACGTTTCTTGTCCAAAAAATCAATCGCTAAATCGCCCATGACTCGGCTGACATTTGCGCGACCGTCCGCCAGTTTGTCGTCCAAATGAATGGAAATTTCATACGCGTTGATACCCGCTATGAAGGAATTGCTAGATTTCCCCGCATGAAAAGTCTGATACCCAGCTGCCTGCATGACGCTGGGAAGATAGGTGGACGTATCTTTCGCCGTGGGAATTGTTGAAGTTGCATTTGCTCCAGGGATGTGCTGCCAGGAGAGTCCGGTGAGCATCATGGTCCGACTGGGCGTACAGACCGCCCCGGTCATTGCCCCCATGGTGTAGCAGTGTCGGAAGGAGAAGCCGCGCTCGACAAGCTTGTCGAGGGTAGGGGTATACACCTTGTCCGGATTACCCAGCGCCGTCGCGCCATCAGCGCGGTGGTCATCAGCATTGAGGTGCATGATGTTTATGCGCTTGGATGGGGCCCCCAGCGTAGTCCATGCAAGACAGAGGGTTGCTAAAATAGTGGGTATGCGATGATTCATTAACGAACCCACCTTGATTTATTGCGGTTTGAAGATAAAATAAGCTGCTCCAATCAGACAGAGTGCTGCAAAGAGATGGTTCCAGGAGAGGGATGCCTTCATATAAATAAGGGCGAAGGGTACAAAGACGGAGAGCGTGATGATCTCCTGAAGAATCTTCAGTTGGGGAAGGGTTAACGTGGAATAACCAATTCGGTTGGCTGGAACTTGGATAAGATATTCAAAAAAGGCTATGCCCCAGCTCACGAAAATCGCGACGAAAAGGGGGGCTGTGCGCAGGTTTTTGAGATGGGCATACCAAGCAAAGGTCATGAAGACATTTGAAAGAATCAAAAGAAAGATGGTCTTTGCAAGCGTCATAAAAAACCATGATCAACGCGTCATCTTGTTTCCGTCCCGAAGGGAGGTCTGCTCAAACAAGCGGAGCATCCAGTAGGTTGTCAGACCAATGACTGTCAATCCCAATACAAAAATGCCATACGCGATTGGCCATGCGACCCCGTGAGTCATCATGGTGAATTCGGACATCCCGCAGATACCCGCGATCACATTGAGGGGCATGAAAACGACATTGATGACGGTCAATCGTTTCATGAGCACGTTCAGATTATTGCTGACGACCGAAGCACGCGCATTCATCAGTCCGGTAAACACGTTCGCGTACACTTGGGATTGTTCCAAGCACTGGGCATTTTCAATAGCCAAGTCATCCACATACTCGACTAACTCAGGGGTCAGGCCCGTAGTTTGGACATTCTTAGCATTTGTCTTGAGCCGCTCAATCACCCGTCCGTTGGCGCTGATGGCGTTAATATAATAGACGAGGCTCTTCTCGATACTGAACATCAGAAGCAGATTTCTGTTCTCCATAGAGGTCATCAACTTGGCCTCCAAGGAGTTGGCGATCTCGTTAATGACCTGAAGATGGCCGATGAAATGGTTGATACAGGAGGAGAGGATACGCAGGAAGAGGACTTGAATGGAGTGAACTTTTGAGAAAGATCTTCCTGCGAAGCCGGCAAAATCACTGGAGGCCACCACAATCAGGCGATCCTTATAGAGGAAGAGTCCGACAGCATTAATAAGAAAGACAAAGTTATCGCGAGAAGAGTAGCGTTTGGGCTCTTTAAAGATCACCGCCAGATGATTCTCTTCGGACTCCAGACGTGGAAGCTCGAAAGGGTCCTGCGTCGAGGCCAAGTTATGTTCGTCAATCTGATGTTCTTTAATGAGGAGCGCCTTCTCCTCAGGGGTCGGGTCGATGACCAAAAGGATTGGAGCCGTGTTGTCTTGCGAGGCAACGACTTCTCCAGCCTCTAATCTATAATAGGTAATCATAGAATGCTTCCTTAAAAATTTTCAAAAAGTATACTTCCTTCTGTGGCTTCTGTCATGGCTTATTTTGGGAAAGCCGCTTTTTAGTAGAGCGTGTAGGTTTAAAAAAAGATCATTCGGGTGTAGGGCTCAAAAAGAAACGTAAAAAGAAAACGAATTTTAATGTTTTCCCGCTTGCTAATGTGGGGGCGTTTTGGTAAATTAATCGTCTATTTTTCTTCTGAAAAGAGGGAAGTGGTCAGATTCAACGTGATCAAAAACGTATGGGATAAGCTGGCACAGGTGTCAGAAAATCCGTTGATCTTTGAAAAGTCGAAGTGAATGGTGAGCGTCTTGGAAGAGCAGTCCACATTACAGAATGTGCGAAATATCGGAATCGTTGCCCACATTGATGCTGGGAAAACTACGACGACCGAACGTATTCTCTTTTATGCTGGGCGCACGCACCGTCTTGGGAATGTAGACGAGGGCAACACTGTCACTGACTGGATGATTCAGGAGCGTGAGCGTGGTATTACGATTACGAGCGCAGCGATCTCCTGTTCCTGGCGGGACGTGGCGATTAATCTCATTGACACGCCCGGACATGTGGATTTTACGATTGAAGTGGAACGCTCATTGCGCGTATTAGACGGCGCAGTGGGCGTTTTTTGCGCCGTTGGCGGGGTACAACCTCAATCCGAGACAGTTTGGCGTCAGGCGGATCGTTATCATGTTCCCCGTATTGCCTTCATTAATAAGATGGATCGCATGGGGGCTGATTTCAATCGGTGCTTGGGAGAGATTCGCGCGAAGCTCAAAGCGAATGCCGTCTGTTTGCAGTTGCCTGTCGGTCAAGCCGAGACGTTTACCCAGATTATTGATTTAGTCGAGCTCAAGGCCTACTCCTATGACGAAGGGTCAGAGGGGCGTGAGGTTCGTATCTGTGAGATTCCCGCTGAGTTAAAGGATGATGCGACCTTGGCCCGTGCGGAATTGTGCGAAAAGGTTGCAGAGGCTGACGAGGTGATCGTCGAGACGTATTTCGAGAATCCCGAGTTGACCCCTGAAGCGTTGCGTGGGGCCATTCGCCGGACCGTGATCGCCGGAAAGCTGGTGCCGGTCCTGTGTGGCTCCTCACTGAAGAACAAAGGGGTTCAGCAATTACTGGATGCTGTGATGTGGTATCTTCCCTCACCGTTAGACAGGCCTGCGATCGAAGCGACAGATCTTAAAACTGAAGCTAAGGTGGTGCGCGAACAGAACGACACGGCACCACTGACCTCGCTGGTTTTCAAGATTGCTACAGATCCGTATGTGGGAAGGCTCTTTTTTGTCCGGGTGTACTCGGGCGTGTTGAAGAAGGGCGCAAATGTTTTCAATCCGCGCACGCGCAAGCGTGAACGGGTGATGAAGCTCGTGAAGCTCTTCGCAAATGAGCAGACAGAAGTTGAGCAGCTGTGTGCAGGGGACATCGGAGCGATCGTGGGTCTCAAGGAGGCCACCACCGGTGACACGCTCTGCACGGAAAATCAGCCCGTCTACTTGGAACGTATCACGATACCTGAGCCCGTGATGTTTATGGCGATTGAGCCCAAGTCGAGCGGCCAAAAAGATAAGCTGACAGAGGCGATGGGTTTGCTGGCAGCGGAAGATCCGACCTGTCAGGTACGCATGGACCCCGAGACAGGACAGACGATTTTGAGTGGCATGGGCGAGTTGCACCTGGAGATTTTGGTGGACCGTCTGCGCCGGGAATTTAAGTGTGAAGCAAATACAGGCAGGCCAATGGTATCGTACTACGAGACCGTCACCGCGCACGGGAAGAAGGATTACCTCTTCGACCGTGAGCTGGGCGGAAAGCATCATTACGTGCAATTGACGGTCGAGGTCGAGCCTCGTAAACGTGGCAGCGGGCATGCGGTGGAAGTAACCCATGCAGCGCGTAAGAAGATTGCCAACGTGAACGAGAAGCTGCTGGACTACGTGGAGCAAGGTTTAACAGATGGCATCCTTACAGGTGTGCTGGCACGGTATCCGATGACGGATGTGCTGGCCAAGGTAAGTGATGTTGTCATTATGGATGTCGATACGGCTACAGACGTGGGTTTTAGAACTGCGTCCGTTATGGGATTCAGGGAAGCTGCCTTGGCAGCATGCCCTGAATTACTGGAGCCTATCATGTCCCTCGACATCGTGACGCCTGCCGAGTATGTCGGCGACATCATGGGGGACATTAATGGTCGCCGCGGGGCGATTCGCGATATGACGACGCGTGGTGACATGCAGATCGTTCGCGCATCAGTTCCGTTGGCAGAATTGTTCGGGTACTCAACCGTTATACGGTCGCTTTCACGCGGCCGCGCCAGCTATACGATGGAACCTGGCGAATTTTCGGTCGTCCCACGAACAGTTAGAGAACAACTACTGAATAGGTAACGTTAGAATGCAAAGTCAACGTATACGCATCCGCTTACAAGCGTATGACCACAGGGTGCTCGATCAGGCGGTCGGTGATATCATCGACACTGCTCGTGGCACAGGTGCGCAAGTCGTAGGGCCCATTCCTCTTCCAACGAGGATTGAGCGTTTCACGGTGAACCGCAGCCCTCACGTGGACAAGAAGTCCATGGACCAGTTCGAAATGCGCACGCATAAGCGATTGCTGGATATCGTCGGGCCGACAGCTAAAACTGTCGACGAATTGAAGAAGTTGAACCTGCCTGCTGGCGTGGATATCACCATTCGCATCTAAAGGAGAAATGAATCCATGGAAGGCTTAATTGGCAGAAAAATTGGCATGACGCAGGTCTATGATGAAAAAGGGCGTCGTGTTACCGTAACCGTTATCCAAGCAGGTCCATGCCCGGTTGTTCAGGTGAAGACACCTGCGACCGATGGCTACAGCGCGGCACAGCTCGGCTTTGACGAGCAGAAGCCTTCGCGTCTGCCCAAGGCAGAAGTGAAGCACTTCGAAAAGGCTGGCTTGAAGCCCTGCAAGGTGACCAAGGAATTCGCAATCGATGCGGGTGAGACGGTCAAGGCAGGCGATACTGTTACTGTGAATATCTTTGACGGCGTGAAATACGTCGACGTATCGGGTATTACCAAGGGGCGTGGCTTTGCGGGCGTTGTCCGTCGCTACAGCATGCGTGGTGGTCCGATGACGCATGGTGGTCACTCGAAGCGCCGCGTCGGCTCCATCGGTGCGCGTGATCTTCCGGGTTGGGTTGATAAGGGCAAACGTATGCCCGGACATAAGGGCGACGTCAACCGCAAGGTGCGTAACCTTTTGATCGTCCAGGTTCGCCCTGAAGACAATCTGCTGTTGGTCGAAGGGTCTATCCCGGGTGCCAAAGGCGGATATGTATTCATCTGCAAGGCACTTAAGAAATAAGAGGACACAACCCAATGAGTAACATCAAGGTATTTAGTCCAGCCGGAAAAGCAACTGGCGAGATGACATTCGCGGATGAGCGTTTGATTCTCGACAAGGGCGAGCAGGCTGTGAAGGATGTGGTTGTTGCGATCCAGAACGGTCTTCGTGCCGGTACGGCCTCGACCCTGAGTAAGGGCGAAGTCGCAGGAAGCAACAAAAAGCCGTGGAAGCAAAAGGGTACGGGACGCGCACGTGTTGGTCTGCGTCAGAATCCGATTTGGCGCGGTGGTAGTGTCGCGTTTGGTCCAAAACCTCGCGATTTCGGTCAAAAAATTAACCGCAAAGTCTCCCAGCTCGCGTTTACGCGCGCCTTGAGCGACAAGATTGCGAGTGGCAGCGTGGTGGTAATCGAGACGTTCGATTTCACCGAGCCGAAGACAAAGCAGATGATTGCGCTTCTCAAGAAGTTGGGGGTTGAGCGTTCGGGTCTGATCATTACTGATCAGTACGAAGAGAACGTTGCACTCTCCGCGCAGAACCTGCCGAGTGTCGCGGTGCTTCGTGCTGCTGAAGTGGATACTTATGCCCTTCTGTACTTCCGTAAGCTGATTGCCACGAAAGCTGGCTTTGAAGCATTGACGGCACGTATGAAGGCGAAGAAAATAGCAGAGGAGGGCGCATGAAACACGCCGGAATCATTCGCAGGGTTATGATCACCGAAAAGGGCACGAAGCTCGCCTGTGAAAACAAGTATATGCTCGAAGTCGCGCCTGCCGCGAACAAAATCGAGATTAAGAAGGCCGTAGAAGCGCAGTTCGGTGTGCATGTGCTGGCCATCAACACTCAATACCACAAGGGCGCGTTGCGTACACTCAAGAACCGCCGTGTCGTCCCCGGAACCAACTGGAAACGGGCGATTGTCACGTTGCGTGCGGGTGAACGCATAGAGCTGGTCTAACGACGCCGGAGAGGATAAGAGCTATGGGTCTTAAAACATTCAAACCGACTACCGAAACGCTGCGGCATCGCGTCGCATCGACTTTCGAAGAAATTACCGAGGTCAAGCCTGTTCGCGGGCTCCTCGAAGCCAAGCGTAGCAAAGCTGGCCGTAATAACATGGGGCAGATTACCACGCGTCATCGCGGCGGCGGCGTCAAGCGCCAATACCGCATCGTGGACTTCCGCCGTGACAAGATTGGAATTCCGGCACGGGTCGAAGCGATCG
>CAYWNP010000102.1:0-8680 GCA_964459675.1 uncultured Akkermansia sp.
TATCCTGATACACAAATGATTGATACGTCTGGCAATTGAACAGGTGTATCCATTTATAAGAACAACCGACTGGAATTGTTTTCCTCCGTGAGCTCTGTGGGCTCTGTGAGAAAAACGGCTACGCATTTTAAAAGATACTCTAAGACTCGTAATGGAACTGATATTCCGCGGTCGACAATTTGTGATAAAGTTCCTTTTCGTGGGCAAGCATGGGCGAGGCATTGACGATTTTTGAAAAACCCTCCCAGATGCCGAACCAGCCTAGTGGAACAAATAAGATCTCCAGCAGTTGGACGACAAGCGGCGAGAAAAGCTCAAAGTAAGAGATGAGCGTAATCGCACTCAAGGATAATATCCCGACCATGCCGAAAAGAGCCCCTCGGGTTTTTAAACGATGGATATCGCGCTTTTTCTGTATGGCTTTATCCTTGAAATACTTTCGAAGTCGCCGCATGACCATCTGTTCCGATTGGTCATCCTTTAAGCTTTTGGGGGCATAAAAGGAGAGGAGGAGCGCTCCCTTCGGCGTTTCACGGTATCGCTTCTTGAGTTCATTGACAAAGTCTTCAGATAAGGCCCTTTCATCCAACGGGCGAGGGTCAAAATCCGAGAAGATGTCATCCCAGACATCAAGGATCAAGGATATCTCTTTTAAAGCCTCACTCATAAAATCCTCTCTTTAAAACCCTCACGTTCCTATCCTAGCTCTTTTACTCAGAATAATCAAGCGCTCGAAAAATGTGAAACGGCGAGAATGGGTTCTTTAGCGATGCGCAGGCGGGTATAATTTTCCCCTTAAAGTATACTTGGCAGAGCGCTGAGGAAAGGTTAATCTATTTTTCATTCAAAGAGATGAGTCAGTCGCTCATCGCATGAAACGACAGGTAAATAGGAGATCAAGATGTCAAACGATAGCACTACAGTAGTCACGAGCGAGTCATGGTTCACCCGGGTCAAAAACGCCTTTGTAGGAATACTGATCGGGTTGATTCTATTTTTTGTCGCCTTTCCTGTGCTCTTTTGGAACGAGGGTCGTTCCGTAAAAACGTACAAGACGTTGAAAGAGGGCGGGGGTGCTGTTGTTTCCGTGGCCTCGGACAATGTTGATCCTGCGACCGAAGGCAAGCTGGTGCATATCACGGCCAAAGCGGATACCGGGGCAACACTCGCTGATCCAGTCTTTGGTGTCTCCGCAAAGGTGTTGAAGCTGAAGCGGATTGTCGAGGTTTATCAGTGGAAGGAGTCGAGCGAGAGTAAGAAGGAGCAGAAGCTGGGGGGAAGTGAGGAAACCGTCACAACGTATTCCTATAGCAAGGATTGGTCAGAGGGACTGATCGCCTCTTCAAAATTTAATAAACCGGCAGAGCATCAGAACCCGACTGTAATGTCTTATGCATCTCAAGAACAGTCTGCTCAGGAGGTGACAGCCGGGGCTTTTGTCTTGTCGCCATCACTGGTCGGCAAGATCACTGGTTATGCGGCATTGGCAGTCGGTAGCGACCAGGCGATTCCAGAAGCGCTCAAGGAAAAAGCCAAGAGGATCGACTCGGGGTATTATCTGGGCGCTGATCCAACGACTCCGCAGGTCGGCGATGTGCGTATTACATTCAAGGCTATAAATCCTGTGGAGGTCAGCGTGATTGCCAAGCAGACAGGGAAGAGCTTTGCGCCATACACCACAAAGGCGGGAGGAACGATTGAGCTCTTACAAGCAGGTGTTCACAATGCAGCTGAAATGATTCAGAAAGCCCAGGCAGACAACGTGATGATGACCTGGATCCTTCGGCTTGTAGGTTTCATCTTGATGTTGGTCGGCATGGGCTTGATCCTCAGGCCGCTCGCAGTGGTCGCAGACGTCATACCGTTCGTGGGTTCGATCATGAGCGCTGGCATTGGGCTCATCTCCTTCCTAGTCGCCGCCAGCTTCTCCTTGGTCACGATTGCAGTCGCCTGGATTGTCTACCGTCCGCTCCTGGGCGGACTCTTACTCGTGGGTGCAGTCGCACTGATTGTTGTCATTAAGGGGAAGATGAGCAGTAATAATCCGACTGCTTAGAGATAAGCCTGTCTTTAGCTTTATCCTGGGAACGCGGACACTCTTGTCCGCCAACTCACCTTTATCTTCACAAGCATTCTTAAACTTTAACCCACTCAACGACTTCTATCACAGTTAGTTTATCGGTGCGTATTTATTCGCTTTGGCGGACAAGAGTGTCCGCGTTCCCAGGGTTTGTCACTTTGTGTCCGCTAACTGTCCATTCTACCATTCCATTATTCCATCATTCCAATGAAGTTATTCACCAAAGTTTAAGCTTGTTTCTCTGCACGCTGATGCGTAAACTTCATGGGTATACAAGAAGGAATTTAAAAAAATGAGGATACTGATTGCTGATAAAGTTTCCCCCACAACCGTCAAGTCCCTTGAAGCGCTCGGCTGTGAAGTCGCCTTAAAACCAGAGCTGGATGCGGCAAGTTTGCCCTCCGCGATTCCGGGCTATGATGTCTTAGTCGTTCGTTCGACCCAAGTCACCAAACAGACGATTGAGGCTGGCAACGATTTATCCCTCATCATCCGCGCTGGAGCTGGCGTCAATACGATTGATCTGGAGACCGCAAGTCAATATGGAATCCATGTGACCAACTGCCCGGGCAAAAACACGGAAGCAGTAGCAGAGCTCGCCATCGGTCTGTTGCTGGCTTGCGATCGCCGGATCCCGCAGGCTGCGCTTGAGATGCAAGGGGGCAAGTGGAAGAAGGGCGAGTTCGGTAAAGCACGCGGCTTGAAGGACCGGACGCTTGGCGTTATCGGTCTTGGAAATATCGGCATGGCCGTGATCGCCCGTGCGAAGGCGCTGGAGATGAATGTGGTCGCCTGGTCGCGTTCCCTGACACCGGAAAAGGCTGAGGCCTTGGACATCGTGTATGCAGAGTCGCCGCTGGCGGTTGCTGCCCAGGCAGATGCGCTCTCCTTGCATGTCGCCTACTCAAAAGCCTTGAACCATCTGGTGGATGCCGAGTTCCTGGTAGCCATGAAGCCGGGAGCCATCCTGATTAACACAGCACGTGGCGATCTGATTGATACTGTAGCCTTGAAGGAGGCAATCAAGAGCAAAAAACTGCGCGTGGGTCTGGATGTTTTCGAGAATGAGCCCAAGGGCAATGAAGAGCCCTTCGTAGATACCGAGTTGGCCAGCTTGGCCATCTGCACGCCCCATATCGGCGCGTCAACCGACCAAGCTTCGGAAGCTATCGCAGAAGAAGCGGTAAGGATTGTGCGTTCCTACATTGAAACAGGCATGCCGGTTAATGTGGTCAATGTGCGACTGAAGCCCGCCACGACCCACAAGCTGGTGGTTCGCCATCACAACCGCGTCGGGGTTTTGTCCGCTATCTTGATGATGCTGAAGGAAGAGGGGATCAACATTGAAGAGATGCAGAACACCATCTTTTCAGGGGGCGCCACGGCGACCTGCTCGCTCTATCTGGACAAGAAGCCCGCCGATAAAACCATTGCCCTCATGTCGGCTCATGCAGATATCATCCAAGTCACAGGTTGTTAAAAAACAAATGACTGGAAAAGGGAGTGGAACTCGGCTATCATTAGAGCTTACTTTTATCACGAGGAGAATTTGGTTATGGATCCAGCAATAAGTCAGGCATATGGAGTGGCAGGTGCGGTAGTCTGTTTAGGAATGAGTGCGGCCGGATCAGCCTTGGGAACAGGCGTTGCAGCGTGTTCCGCCGCAGGGGCTTGGAAAAAGTGCTATGCACAGAACAAGCAGGCGCCCTTTCTGCTGCTCTCGTTTGTGGGTGCCCCGATTACGCAGACCTTGTACGGGATGATCCTGATGTTCACCATGTTTGGCAAGGCGCATATTGGACCTCCCCTGTTGATCCTTGGAGCCTTCTCCGGGCTGGCGATTGGACTCTCCGCATACTATCAGGGCAAGGCAGGTGCAGCGGCCGCCGACGCGCAGGCTGAGACAGGGCAGGGGCTGACCAACTATCTGGCGGCCTTGGGTATTATTGAGACGGTCGCTATCTTTACCATGGTATTCACCCTTATCGCAATCGGCAAGATCAGCGGCTAGAGGCATTTTCTTAAAAAGTGCAGCCGTTTTTTTCTCACAGAGCCCACAGAGCTCACGGAGAAAAGAAATTCCAGTCGGTTGTTCTGATAAATGAATAAGCCTGTTTAATATCCAGAAGTCTCAATCATTTGTGGAACAGGACGACATAATAACTAGTTATCATTCATTCGGGATACATAATTCTCTGTGCCCTCTGTGCCTCTGTGAGGAACTACACATTAAATTTAAATGTTATAAGGCATAGACGTGAAAAAAGAAAAGGAGGTCAGCCTGTGAGGCGACCTCCTTTTCTTTTTTGATTTCAGATGCTATTCTTCTGCATCCTCGACGCGATGCTTGGCCGCCTCAGCGATGATCTTCTGGGCGACGTTTGAAGGCACCACGTCATAACGGTCGAAGGCCATGACGAATGAGCCCTGTCCGCCTGTGATGGAACGCAATTCCGCGGCGTACTTGAAGAGTTCAGCCATGGGAACTTCAGCAGTGATGATTTGAATATTCTCGTTCACTTCCATTCCAAGGACGCGTCCACGCTTGTGAGGCATGTCACCGCTGATGGCTCCCATGAAGGCTTCCGGAATGGTGATTTGCAACTTCATGATCGGTTCCAACAGAACCGGACGGGCCTTGGTCATGGCATCGCGCAAGGCACCGCGGCCTGCGATCTTGAAGGCGATTTCCGAGGAGTCCACATCGTGGAAGGCGCCGTCAAAGACTTCAATGTTGATGCCCTGCACAGGATAGCCTGCGACAGAACCTGCCAGCATGCCTTCGTTGACGCCCTTATGAATTGCCGGGATGAAGTTGCCAGGGATCGAACCGCCGACGGTCTTGTTCATGAACCACTCGCCCGTCTCTCCTTCACGACGTGGATAGACGCGCAGGTAGACTTCGCCGAACTGTCCGCGTCCACCGGACTGCTTCTTATGACGATAGTGACCTTCGCCCATGGCGGTAACGGTTTCGCGATAGGGGACTTTGGGTGTCGAGAGTTCGACGTTGACGTGGGACTGTGATCGCATCAAGTTGACCGTCACGTCAATATGCACATCACCAAGTCCTTTGAGAACGACCTCCTTGGTCTCCGTGTTCTTCTCATAATGCATCGTGGGATCTGCGTCCAAGATACGGTGGATGGCGGTACTGAGTTTGTCTTCGTCCGCCTGCGTCTTGGCGGCGAGCGCCATAAAAAAGACGGGTTGCGGAAATTCGATATCGGGAAGCTTGCCGGTAAAACCTGAGGCGAGGGTATGGCCTGTCTTGACCGATTTAAATTTCGGCACAGCAACGATGTCGCCTGGAACCGCCTTGGGGATGGCAACCTGTTTTTTGCCCAATACTTGAACCATGCCTGAGACGGTTTCCTTGGTGTCGGTTGAGTTGTTCTGGAGGGTCATGCCAGGGGTCATCGTGCCACTCAGGATACGCACATAGTTAAGTTGACCAATGAAGGGATCGGCAGACGTACGAAAGACTTGGGCAATCAGCGGGCCGTTCGGATCAGCTTTAATGATGTTGCCGGCAGAATCCTTGAACTCGCGTTCGCCGGGTGCGGGAAGGAGGCGGCAGATACTGGCGATGAGTTCGTTGACACCGATATCCTTCAACGGCATGACGCTGTAGATGGGGTGGACAGAGCCTACATCAATGCCGAGGTGCAATCCTTTGCGTGTCTCTTCCGGAGAGAGGGTCCCCTCAGTAAAATATTTCTCCATGAGCGCTTCATCCGTCTCTGCAGCCGATTCAGCAAGGGACTGATGGAACACCTCCAAGTGATCAGGGAGCTCTTTAGCATCAAGCAGATTGATGACGGATGTTGGGCTAAGAGGTGCAGTGACCGGCGCGCAGTTCATGCCAAAGGTTTCACGGATTGAGGTGAGCACCTTTTCGAAGTTGGCGTTATCTTTGTCGAGCCCGGTGACAACAAAGCCGACAGCCGGCATATTGCAGTCCTTGCAGGCCTTCCAGGCGCGACGCGTACCCACCTGCACGCCGGCAACGGCGTCAACCGTAATCAATGCAAAATCTGCTGCGCGGATGGCGCCGAGGACCTGCCCGTAAAAATCCATGAAGCCAGGAGCGTCGGTAAAGACGAGCCTATAGGTCTCGCCATCCAATGCAGTTTCGCCCATGAATGAATTTGCAAAGATACTGATTTTGCGTGCCTTCTCCTCTTCGCAGGTGTCTGAGAGGCTCGACCCGTTGGACACGAGTCCGAGGCGGTCATTTAATCCCAACTTAAAAGCGAGCGCGTCTGTCAGCGTGGTCTTTCCCGTTCCGCTGTGTCCGAGGATTACGAAATTACGAATATTGGCAACAGGTACATCACTCATAACGAAACATCCAATCTTTTTTAGTGTTTAAGTTGTCGGCAATAACCTTATATGCGGTAACCTTTGATCAGAGGCAGGCTCGTTAACGAACAGTGGCCAGCACCCATTCCAGATTACTGTTGTAGTATCTCAAATCGCGTAATACAAACGCAAGCGAAAATTAAGCGCGCTCAAACTTTGTCGCAGGAGCATTCGTCAGCGCGTCAGGAGGCGACCGCGGCGTTTTCCAGTGAAGCGTCCATCCTGATACGGATGGGAGCCGTTTACAAAGACATGGCTGATGCCAGTCGAGAACTGGTGAGGCTGAGCATAGGTGGCTTTATCCTGGAACGTTTCCGGCTTAAAAACCAGAAGATCAGCGAAGGCGCCGACGCGCAGGACGCCACGGTCTTTGATACCGAAGGCAGTGGCGGGAAGCCGGGTCATGCGCTCGATGGCGCGTTCCAGAGAGAGGCCCAGTTTCTGGGTGAGAAGGGAGAGAAAACGTGGCATGGTTCCGTAGGCACGTGGATGGGGGTGATCTTTTCCTAAGGGGCCCCAAGGGGCGCGCAAGGAAGCATCACTTCCGGGCATGACCCAGGGTTGGGAGAGAATGCGGAGCAGATTGGCTTCGCACATGCCGAAGAAGAAGGCGTTGGTCCGTGTCTCGTCCAGCTCGATGATGTGGCAGAGGGTCTTTCCGACGCTGAGATTGAAGTGGCGTGTAGCTTCGGTGACGGTGAGGCCACTGACCGCCCTGACCTCGGGTGTCCAGCCCCCACCGATCATGACAGTCGTCCAGTCACGGTCCTTGGCGTCCAGTTCCGCCTCTAGGCGTGCACGTGCCGAAGGGTCTCGTAAGGTCGCTAAAATTTTATCGCGTCCGCCTGCTGCCGCCCATTCAGGGAGCACGATATCAAGATCAGTGCCGCTCGCCAAGTAGGGGTAGCGGTCTGCGTGGACTTGAAATCCCTTGTTTCTGGCTTGGTTGAGCGTTTCGAGGACAGCGTCGATTTTGTGCCAATTGTTCGCCCCCGAGGTCTTGAGATGGGAGATTTGTGCGTGGATGCCGGTTTGTTCGATGAGGTGTAGCACTTCACCAATAGATTCCAGAAGCCCGTCGCCTTCGCTTCGGATATGGGAAGCATACATGCCTCCAGCCTTTGCGGTTGTCCGGACAAGGGTTTCGATCTCTTCAGCTGTGGCATACTTGCCAGGCTGGTAAAGGAGCCCTGTGGTGAGGCCCCATCCACCCTCATCAAGCGCCTGTTCGAGGCGTTGCTGCATGAGCTTGACTTCCTCGGCAGAGGCGGGTCTTGGCTCATACCCAGTTACGCCGGCACGCAGGGTATTGTGGCCGATGAATTGGAGGGTATTGATGGCCGGCGGATGGCCCTTCAGAATTTCCCGATATTCTGCCATGGTTGTCCACGTCGGGCCTGGCTCTAAGGGTTTTTCGTCTTTCGCGTGGGGATAAAAGTGTGAGGCCCAGTCTGAGGGCAGACGTGCCTTGCCAAGTCTTGGAGCAGAGGAACCGCCGCACTGTCCATTGACCTCGGTTGTAATGCCTTGCGTCAATTTGCTGGGGGCATCAGGTTCCAACAGCAGATAGGTGTCAGAATGGGAATGGACATCAATAAAGCCTGGAGCGACGACCTGGCCGCTGGCATCGATAACTTCGTTTGCAGCTGCAGCAGAGAGGTCACCGATAGCTACGATGCGCTCGCCAGAGATCGCGAGATCTGCGAGCGTGCCCGGAGCGCCGGTTCCGTCGATGACGGTTCCATTCTTGATAATAAAATCGTGCATGGCATCCTTTTTACAAAAGCATCCGAACCCCTGGCACTTTTTTGATCGCGGCATCAAAAGTTTCCATTTCTGAGCGACTCTGCATGAGGATCGAGATGCTGAAGGCGGTATAGCGTCCTGCAGCAGAGGCGTGTGAGGATGTAAGAGGGACTTTCACTTGATAGGAGCTGACAGCCAGAAGGAGTGCCTGCTCTGCTTTCGCTTCCGCCTCTGTGATGATTCGGAAATGGAAGAGCGCTGGATATTCAACCTCTGTAGGACACGTGGGGGGTGCGGAATTATTACTCGGTTTCATGATTAAAAACGATAGCCGACTGTCACAATAATGATGTCAATCCCATCGTTGGGAGCTGCAATAGAGGCGTTGGAATAGTGCATGTAGCGAAGGCTTAGGTCCAGATCGGTGGTCCTAAGGCCCACACCGACCCGGTCTTCGAATTGGAACCCTGTGCTCATGTCGCGATCCGC
>CAYWNP010000103.1:0-8536 GCA_964459675.1 uncultured Akkermansia sp.
TTCACGCCATAGACGAACATCGGGGTGTCATCCTTGGAAGGAGCGGACAGGATGACCTTCTTGGCGCCTGCGGTCAAGTGCTTGGTTGCGGTTTCCTTATCCAGGAAGAGGCCGGTGGATTCGACAACGATGTCAGCGCCAACTTCGTTCCACTTCAGCTCTGCAGGATCTTTGACCTGGGTCAGGCGGATCTTTTTGCCATTGATGATCAGGTTTGTACCTTCAACTGCGATCTCGCCCTGGAATTGACCATGGACCGAGTCAAACTTCAACATGTAAGCCAGGTAATCCGGGCTCAGCAGATCGTTGATGCCGACGATCTCGATGTCTTTTGAAAAGTTCTTTACTGCCGCGCGAAACACCATGCGTCCGATACGGCCGAAACCATTGATACCTACTTTGATAGCCATGACGTATTTTCTCCTGGGTTATGTCAGTCGCAGGTGCGATTGACGCTTCTTTTCGTAATGATAATATGGTGCTCGGGACAGGACTCGAACCTGCAAGGGTTTCCCCACTAGCACCTCAAGCTAGCGTGTCTGCCATTTCACCACCCGAGCGGTAAAAAGAAGGGCGATACTTTACTGTTTTCCGTCGAGAGTTGCAAGTACAAAACCGATTGCCTTAATTTTTTTTACCATGCTTGACGTGGTAGAGGATCTTCGGTTATCCTAGTACTATCTGAATTGAAAGGATGCTTATGCGAGGTCTACAAAATGGTTATCTGACGATGGTTGGGGCACTCGTGTTCAGTTTTGCCGTCGTGGGGGAGGAGGCTGCCTCTAAGAAGGAGGAGTTGGCTGTCCCCTCTGAACAGGTGATTAAATCCTTTGTTACCCAGGCAAAGCTTACCCCGGAAAGTAAGGAAACCGTGGAACTTCAGGTGAAGGCCAAGCCTGCTGTGCTTCCTAAGAAAATGATGGAAATCTATCGGCAAAAGGGCAAGATCCCCTTTGCCATCTCTGTTGAGCTGAACAAGAATAAAGAGACAGAAGAGGGCATCGAGAAACAAAGCATTTTTGAGGTTAAGGCAAATATTGTCGTTGCGAACAAGAATGGCACGGTTGTTAGTAAAAAAACAGAGGACCTGTCGGCCCTCTGTCCGTCCTGAACAGGCGAAGGCGGTTACCTCGGTGAGGTGACCCAAGCAGGCACATACAAAGCTTATGTCTGGTTGACGTATGAGAAGAAGACCTTTGGTAAGGTCTTTGAATTCGAGTTAAAATAAGTTTTTGAGGTGTCCGTTATGTTTTATCTTATTGGTATTTTTATTTTTGCCCTCTTTGTCGGCCTTTGTTTTGGCTGGCTAATCCCGCTGGTCATCGGACTTGTCAAGGTAAGCCGTAAGTCAGGCGGAAAGGGCTGGCTCATTGGGTCAGGCGTCTGGGCTTTCTGCGCGCTGATTATTGTAGGACTCTTTATCTTTTCGGTTGTGTCGGCTCAGCATCGTTTGGCGGCAGAGACCTTTAACGAAGCCACCTATGCAGGGGATCGAGCAACGCTCATCCTTCCTTATTCCGGTTCGGGTTCGCTTTCGTTCCGGCAAACCGCAGAAAATAAATCGTGGCAGGTTTCCTTTTCCAATACGAACCGTGTCGTCGTGCCAGCCGGTGTATTGAAGGTCTGGTATCTCTCGTATAATATTAAAAATAAGGAGGGCGCGTTTTCGGGAGGGATGAATTGTTCGTTTGCTTCGCGCGAGGATCTTGTCGTCAAGGCAGGGGATGTCCTGACGCTTCCAGGGGGAACCCCCTTCACTGCGGCTATCACCGCGAAGAGAGCGGACGGTGATAAACTAAAAATTAATTATTCATTGACGGACGTGGCTGGAAACCGTATCACTTATTGGGGAATGGATTCAGAGAACAAAAAGCCTAATTTTGAGGCTATTGGACCTGATGGCTCCTGCTTTTGGAGCGACCACTTGGAGTATGGCTGAGGAGGCACCTGTGAGTATCTGGGTCAGATACCAATAAATGCACCGAATACCTTTATCATCCGCCCCGTCCCGGAAGCGTCCCCGTATGAAACAGTCGTGAAAGAAACGACGTGGACGAATACAGTCAGTGACTAGTGGGCAGTAGCAGTGGGCAGTAGCAGTGGGCAGTAGAATGCTTGTCTCTAAAGTGCTAAGTATTTTCCTGAACCCAGAACTCAGAACCCTGAACCCAGAACTCTACCCCAGTGAGGCTTCGATACGCGCAGCCAGGCGTGCGGCAAACTCGGGAAGTTTGTCGCGTGTCCAGGGTGTAATGATATATTGCCGCGTCTCTACCAGAAGTTTCTTATCAGCGAGCTCCGAGGCTTCGCAGATCCAGAAGAGGGGCTTGCCCAGTCCGAGGGCTACCCCGGCTTGGAAGTAAACCAGCGGATTCTGTCCTGTGAGGTCTGCAACGACGCAACGCGCTTTGCGGAGCGCAACGATGAGTTCATCGGTGACTTTGTTTCCAGACTCTTTGGTGTCAACTCGCACAGCGGTAAGACCTGCTGCAGCGAGAGCAACTGAAACGCCCTGCGTCCAAAAGAGGTCGCCATCCTTCCCGGGAATGAGAGCAACAACAGCTTGTGGCTTATCCATTGGGAGGGCTGGGGTGTCAAGGGTTGCCCAGCCAGAGGGTGTCAGGCGATAGGTGAAGCCCCCTGCCTGTTTATGGGTGGTGTCTTCCTCGATCAACCCCTTACTCACGAGATAATTGAGGCAGAAGAGCAGTTCATTCTTGTTGGCGCAGAATCCGACCGACAACTCATTTGGTGTGAAGACGACTGGGTCTGCCAGAGACTTGGACTTCCGACGCATGAAGCGCATCAGATAATCGCCTTTGGTGACAAGGTCGGTATCGCGAGGGATGGCGATCTTAGCCGCTACATCGAGTTCCACCCATGATTTAAAGAGATCAACGGTAATCAATAATTTATCACCGAGGATGTCCCACATGTTACGGCAGAGGCCTGAAAGCAAATGTGGGGGAGGAAACGCTGGGCGATTGTTGAGCAACTGCGTTTCTGCCAGTGCCTGAATGTGGTAACGACCGCAACGAGGGCAGTGTAAATCGAAGGTGTTTGTTCCTACACCTTGACGCGTCGTATTGGGTGCCCGGCAGACTGGACATTGTTCGGTGGTACTCACACGTCATCTCCTTACTGTTAAACGAGGTCACGGAGATAAGCGGTTTCTATCATCTCCTAGTTCTGAAGACACCTTACTTGTATTCATCAATCTTCCCTGGCCAGGGAAGCTGCGTGTCGAGTTGGATGGAGGCAGCCGTGTTCTTTGTTGCGAAGGGAGCAATCACATCTGCTGCCAAGCACCAGTTGAGGACCATCATGAGGATGGCCGCGATGGAGGCAAAGGAGATGGCGAAGACCGTGAAGACCTTGTACCCTTTGCTCATGATCGGTCCCTGGGGTTCAATTTCCGAGATCGGTGTCAAGGCGACGCCCTCTATTGAAGATTCGCCGCCCCCTTCGGTTGACCCCGTTGTGGCAGGTACCGGTGTGGGTTCTGGTGCGCCAGCGCGACGGATTTTCAGGGTTTTCTTCTGGGTGACTGTTGAGGAGTCTGCGGTCGGAGCTGGAGTTGGGCTGGGCGTTGCTGAGAGTGGAGGTTCTGACGGAATCACGGAATCCGGGATACGGGATGTCTTGTGGCTCGGTATGGTTGACGTCTTTGATGGAGACGTGGGTGCGCTAGGCTTAGCTCCAGAAGGTGTCATGATTGTCGCTGTCATGGCGAGATGGGGTGAAGGGGTGGGGGCTGGAGCTGCCGTGACAGGAGATTCCAGATCTGTTGGGCGTTTGAGACGGATCGTCTTGGGCGTATTTTTGTCGGCAGCCTGCGAGATTGGAACAGAGGATGTAACCCCCATGGCTGAATCCAACGAGATCCGTGAGGTCTTGGATTTTGTAGCTTGCAACGTCGAAGTAATAGGAGACGTGTTGACGGCTGGCGTTGGAGCCATGATCGGCGCAGTCATCGAAGGGGAAGGGGTTATAGGACGCAACCTTACAGTTGCAGCATCGCCAGCAGTTGTAGGGTTTACAGGTGTGAAAGCGTTTGGCGCGCCACCTGCTGGTGGCGCGATTGGGCGAAGGCGCACCGTGATTGGACGGGGAACTCCAGGTGCGGTCACAGGCGGTGTAGGCATGGCTTTCGGAGGGATGGTCGCTTGCGTTTGCTCGTCCATAGTGGGAGTTTCCTTTTCTGTTAGACAGCCATGACTTCAGCTTCTTTGTTCTTCAATTCTGTGTCAATTTTTGCAATGTGCAGATCGGTTGCCTTCTGAACATCTGCTAGTCCACGATCACGTTCATCCTCGGTGATCTTTCCATCCTTTTGCAAGGTCTTAACCATTTCGTTTCCATCGCGACGGACATTACGAATAGAGATGCGTGCATCTTCGGAACGGGTCTTAGCAACCTTGACAATCTCTTTGCGCCGCTCTTCGTTCAGCTCTGGGATACGAATCCGGACAAGGCGTCCATCGCTTTGAGGAGTGACCCCTAAATTGGCCGCCAGAATGGCCTTTTCAATCTCGCCCAAGACCGTTGGGTCATAGGGGCTGATCGTGATTAAGCGTGGCTCGGGAGTCGAGATGTTTGCAAGGTCACGAAGACGCGTGGGTGTGCCGTAGTAGGAGACCTGCACACCGTCCACCAGTGCAGGGGAAGCTTTCCCCGTGCGTAGGCCGGCAAACTGCTCCTTCAACATGCGCATCGTGTTGTCCATCTTCACGTTTGCATCTTTTAACACATCACTCACTGTTTGCATAATCGTCTCTCTCCTTGGGTTGCTTAACCCTTGCTTGAAAAATCACTGACGAGTGTACCGATTGTCTCTCCGCGAATAATACGTTCGAGCGCCTCGGTGTCGAAGAAATCAAAGACAACGATCGGGATCTTGTTGTCCATGCATAAGGCGAAGGCCGCAGAGTCCATCACCTTCAAGCGTTGGGTCAGTGCATCCTCATAAGAGACCCTGTCATACCGCGTTGCGGTTGGGTCTAGGTTAGGATCCGCAGTATAGACGCCATCCACCTTGGTTGCCTTTAAAAGAACTTCTGCGCCGATCTCGCTGGCTCGCAAAGCGGCTGCTGAGTCAGTGCTGAAATAGGGGTTTCCTGTTCCGCCTGTGAAAATAACAATGCGTCCCTTTTCAAGATGGCGCATGGCTCGGCGCTGGATAAAGGGTTCGGCGACCTTCTGCATCTCAATCGCGGTTTGAACTCGCGTGTCGATGCCCAGTTGTTCCAGGGCGTCTTGCATGGCGAGTCCGTTGATGATGGTGGCTAGCATGCCCATATTGTCGCCAGTCGTGCGATTGACGCCTTTGGATTGTCCCTTGAGTCCACGGAAAATATTGCCGCCGCCCAGGACAATGGCAACCTGTACGCCCATTTGAGCGATCTTGGCAACCCGTTTCGCCATGGAGGCAAGAATCTCTGGGTCCAAGCACTCGCCAGTTGCCTTGTTTCCAAGGACTTCGCCGCTCAGCTTCAGTAAGACTCGTTTGTACTTAATACGATCACTCATGAAAAGCCTCTGCAAAATCAAACCGTACGCTTGTGTACCTGATTACGTCTTGTGACGATAAATAATACGCCCCTTTGTCAGGTCATAAGGGGAAATCTCTAAGGTCACCTTGTCGCCAGCAGCAATTTTGATGAAAAATTTTCGCATCTTTCCTGAGATATGAGCGAGGATCTCATGCCCGTTCTCGAGCTTCACCTTATACATGGTCGCTGGCAAAACCTTTATTACGGTTCCAATCACCTCTATTGCATCATCACTGGGCATAACTCTCCGTTTCAGTTAATTACACAAAATACACGTTGAAAGAGTGTACCACGCTGACAGACGATTGACAAGTCCTTGAATGCCCCTTTTTTATGTTTTTTCGGTGAAAAGCAACAGGCCACGTCCCCCGACGTGGCCTGTGTGCTTACTGTTGAACGCAGCTTAACGCTTTTGATGCGTATCGCTGTATCCACAGCTCTGTCCAATTCCTGGCGTTTTATCAAGCAGAAGCTCTATTTTGTCTCTTCCTGTGATCCTTTAGCCCTTAGAAGCTGCAAAAGTAATAGATTACTATGCAAGGGCCGTGCCAAGATTAGAGTTCAGAGATCGGAGGTCGGAGATCAGCGATCAGAATTCGGAGGAGAAGATGCTGGACGAATGGCAAAAATATGATATTCTGAAAAACAATTATTAGTCGGTAAATAGGGGGAGAGGTTTATATGCGACATTCTTACTGGGCAATACTTTTTATGCTGGGGGGGCTTAATCTTTTTGCTGCGCCCTCTTTGGAGACGTTACGGGATGGCCAGCTCGGTTTCGACTCGCTGATCGTCATTCAACGTCGGCCGCTCAACCCCACCCATGTCTATACCTATCATGTCGAAGGTCTCGCCGCAGGCGGAGGACTCTATCGGCTGGGGTTGAAGGATAACGTCCTGACGCGGCTCGTGGATGCCTCGGAGGGCGTGATCCTCGATTGCCAGCTCTCGTATGACGGCAAGCAGATCCTCTTCTCCTGGAAGCGCACCATGAAGGACCCCTTTGAAATCTGGCGCATGAATGTGGATGGTACGGGACTCGAAAAGGTGGTGGCTGAGCAATCTAATAATATGAATGCCTGTTGGCTGCCGGATGGCGGCATCGCCTTCATCTCTGACCGCAAGCCAGCCTTCGCCTATTGCTGGACCAGTACCTCGCCCGTGCTCTTCCGTGCGGATCATGACGGAAAGAACGCTGTCCGACTTTCTGCGAATTATCTCACGGACTTCACCCCGTCTGTCATGACGGATGGTCGTATCCTCTACAGCCGCTGGGAGTATGTGGATCGTCCTGCGATTCCGATTCAGTCGCTCTGGGCGGTTAATCCCGATGGGACGCTTCTGGCAGGTGTCTTTGGTAATCGCGTCCTCTGTCCCGCAACCTTCATGGAAGCCAAGGATATCCCGGGATTGCCTGGCAAGATCCTTTGCGTCATGACAAGCCACAACGGACCCTGCCGTGGAGCCATCGGTCTTCTGGACCTCACCAAGGGGGGCAATGCCCAGGAGTCGATCAAAAATCTGACCCCGGATGTTCCTGTCGGAAAGGTGGATGACTCAGGCGCGGGCAACGGCATGCGCGGACCGTATGAGAGTCCCTTCGATCGCAACAAGTGGTTCGGCAACGGCCTGCGCGGACCGTATGAGAGTCCCTTCCCTTTGGATAAAAACTATTTTCTCGTTTCGAAAGCGGGCACACTCTTGTTACGTGACTATGAGGGAACATGTGATGTTGTTATCCGTGCTACAGATAAAGAGTTAGGTTTCTATTCGCCTCAGCCAGTCCGCGCCCGCGCGTTGCCCCAGACACCGCGTCCGTCGCGTGTGGATAAAGATGCGGCGCCTTTTGCGGATATCATCATGCACAACGTCAACATAGGACTGGAAGGCTTTGTGAAGCCGGGCGAGGTCAAACGCCTCGCAATCATTCAGGAGATGGAGAAGGATATCCGGGCCGATGTGAAGCATAGGGCCTTCGGTTTTCAGTTCCCCGTGGTCTCGTGCGCGGCAACGTACGCGCCCAAACGTGTCTTTGGCTTTGCGACGGTCGAGTCTGATGGCTCAGCCCATTTCCGTGTCCCCGCCAATGTGCCCCTCTATTTCCTCCCCCTTGACGCCGAGGGCCGCGCCGTGCAGCGGATGCGGACCTTTACCCATTTCATGCCAGGCGAAAAGCAGAGTTGCATCGGTTGCCATGCGGATCGCAACTACGTCTCGGCCACGAGCGTGACCAGTGGCGGACGTTCCATCGCTGCCGCGCGCACGGTCGAGACCTTGTCTTTGCCCTCCTGGGGCGCGGAACACGGGTTCAGCTTCGCGCGGATCGTCCAGCCTGTACTCGACAAACACTGTGTCCGCTGCCACAATGGAGATTCGGAGAAAGCCCCGCAGCCTGAACTCTCAGGGGATCGCACAGACTTCTTCAATGTTGCGTATGAGAATCTGGCACGACTCGACAGTATCTCCGCGTCCAAGAGCACAAATCCCTGCAAGGATAGCAAGGGCAATCCCTATACCTCCTGGATTACGACCCTTAATGGTTGCGAGAAGAACATCCTGGAGATCCAGCCCAAACGCTGGGGCTCCCCCGCCAGCAAGCTCGCCCAGGTTGTCGTGTCTGGACATCCGGATGCCAATGGCAAAAAACGCATCCAGTTGACTGCTGACGAACAACTCCGGATCGTGATGTGGATTGATCTGAATGTCCCCTTCTATGGCACCTCGCAGTCGCTGCAACTTGACCTGCCCGGATGCAGAAGAATCCTGCCCAAAGATATTGATGCGACACTCAAGGAGATTTCTGTGCGCCGCGGCTTTGAGTTGCCCGAGACCTTTTATGTGCGGCTTGATCATCCCGAGAAAAATCCCTTCCTTGCGGTCCCGCTCGCAAAGGGCCAGTTCAAATCAAAGGACGATCCAGATTATCAGCGCATCCTCGCCTGCTTCGAGGGCGTCCAGGAGGAGCTCAAAAAACGCATCGACGT